>CAZVEM010000402.1:0-4554 GCA_964626165.1 uncultured Nannocystaceae bacterium | reverse complement strand
AAGCTCGAATACATCGAGCTTGCGCTCCAAGATATCGCGGCCACCAGCCAAGCCACGCGCGAGAGCACGGCCGGCAAGCGGATGGCCGCAGAGCTGCAGGCGGTCAAGGCCATGCTGACCAAGAGTGGGGCGAACGAGGCACTCTCGACGCTTGAGGCGGTTGCACAGTCTGGCGGCGGATCGCCTAGCCTGAGCGTTTCGATCGCGGTGATGCGCGCTGAGACCGGCGATCACGAGGGGGCGACGCGGCTCTTGAGCGAGGTGCTCGACTCCGTGGATGAGGAGCGCGATGTGGTTCGCCTCAACTTGCTGCGCCTCGCGGACGATGTGCAAGCCGAGGCGATGATGGAGGGCTTTGACGCGTCGACCCAAGGCGTTGGCTTTCAGCTCGCGCGGACGGCCAAGCTGCAAATGGCTGCCGGGAGCAGCGCAGCGAAGAAGTTGTCGGCGGATTACGCCAACTTGCTCAAGCGCGAGAACGAGGAAGGGCGAATCGCAAGGGGCGCCAGCCCGGATCTCGTCGCGCTCACCAAGGGCAAGCTCGACGTGTCCGTGAACTATTCGACCAAGGACCGCATGGACATCCGTGCGCTCGTCGATAGCGAGCTTTGGATGCTGGTGCGGCCCGATATCCGAAGGCGGCGCTGAGCAAGCGCTCGGGCCTGCCCAGCGTTGACCTCCGTTGGCGCCGACAAAGGGTTGGGGCCCGTGCGCGTGCGTGCTCAGCCTGCCGGGACGATCGGGTGTTCGAACACCGGTGGCTTGCCGCGAAGCAGCGCTTGCACGCCGACCTTGCTCGACGAGAGCGTCAAGCTCTTTGCGCCGCCCTCGGCCTCGATCTTTGCGCCCTCGTCAAAGCCGGTGTTGTTGGCCGCTTCGATCGTGGACGCGATTAACTCCCGGAGCTCGGAGTCGAGCACGACGCCGGCCGCGTTGCGCGGATCGACGTCGCGACGGACGACCAGAGGGGGCTGCGCAGGGCCATCTCGGAAGCTCGGCAGCGGCGTCTTGCCACTCGCCAGATCACGCGCCAGCGCCATCGAGGCAGTCGGGAGGTCACGGATCGGCACGATCGCCGAGAGAATGCCCCAGGCAAGCGCCTCCTCCGCGCTGATGTCGTGCCCAGTGAGCAGACGCTCGCTGATCGCGTCCGCGTGCTCGGGCCGGCTCCAGCGGTGCAGCATCGTGCAGCCGCCAAGCGCAGGGAGGACGCCGACGGTGGGCTCGGGCTGCGCCACCACGGCGCCGTGTCCGGCGATTCGAGCGTGGCAGTGACTCGCAAGCTCAAGACTGCCACCCAAGCAGCGGCCGACGATCGCAGCGACAGTCGGCTTGCCGCTGCGCATGGACATCGCGATGCGCTTCCACGCCCAGACCATTTCCAGCGCGTCGGCCTCCTTGCCGAGCACGGGGATGAAGCAGCTGGGATCCGCACCGTGGCCAAATTCGCGCGAGAGACTGCCATCGGGCGCGATCACGATCGCGTCGACATCCGGGTCGGCTTGAAACGCGTCGAGTCCAGCGCGCAGTTCCTCCATAAATGCGTGGTTGATCGTGCGGCGCTTGAGGCTGAGAAGACCGACACGGTCGTGCACGCTCCGTCCCACGTACAGCTCGCCAAAGTGGCCCGCATCGGGGTCGAGTGCGGCCAGGGGCGCGACCTTCTCGGCGTGGGTGATAGCGCGAGTCTCGACAAAGGCGCTGAGGATGGCTCGTGCCGCCTCTAGATCCTCTTGCATCAACGCGGGCACGCCGGTTCGGAACGCGAGCGCATTCTCGCAAAGGAAGTTGAGCTGGTCGGCGCCGCAGACTTTCTCGTGGAGAAGGCGGGCACTGAGCGCGTAGAGCATGCCGAGCATGCGCGCACGGACGGTCGGAAACGCGTCTGCAGGGCAGCGCGCGCCCTTTTCGTAGGGCCAGGTCTTCTTGGGGTCTGCGATGTAGGCACGCCAGCTCTCGGGTATCTCGACAAGCGTGCTGGGGACCTCTTCGGCCATCAGCTCCATGCAGTGGGCGCTGAGGTAGTTCGCGCCGGGAATCAGGTTGTGCACGAAGAAGGGCGAGGTGCCCAGCACGGTCTTGCAGGCGTCATCGACCTGCGCGGGCGAGAGGTCCATGTCCTGCGCAATTCGGACCGCTTCGAGCATCATGCCGCAAAAGATCCGATCGGCCGCGAAGGCCGGGACGTCACCGACCTCGATGAGGTTCATGCCGAAACTGCCGAACATGCGCCGGACCGTCTTGAGGGTCTCGGCGCTGGTGGTTGCACCACGCGAGGGCAGTTCCCAGAGCTTGTTGGTGAGGTGCGGGAAGAAGGGGTGCAGCACGCCGGACTTGTCGGCGCCCGGCAGATCCCCAAAGAGTTTCTTGGTGGTGATGCCCGAGGTCGCAGAGAAGGCCAGCGCGTCTGGATCGCGGTCGCGCAGCGAGCGATAGAACGCGTGCTTGATGTCGAGTCGCTCGGGAATGGCCTCGAAAACAAATCCGACCTTGAGACCAGCCGGGAGATCCGCGATGCCGCCCTGCACGAAGGTGATGCCCGCGATGATCTCGTCGACCTTGGCTGGGGCAAATCGCTTGCCGAAGCCGGCGCGCAGGCGATCGGGGACTTCGGCGAGGGCCGGGGATAGGTCGAGGGCGATCACGGGAATGCCGTGCGGCTGCACAAGCCGCGCGAGCTGACCGAGTTTGCCGAGACCGACGTTTCCGCAGGCACCTGCGACCAGAAGCGCGCGGACGGGTTCGTCGGCGACGGGTTGAAATACGGCGCGGAGTGCTGGGTCCGAGATGGAACTCATCGGCGCCGAGCATAGGCGGGGACCGCCGAGGCGGGGTGGCATGAGGCTGGCTCGCGGACGTGGGTTGACTCATTCGACCGCAACTGGACTGACCGCTCGATGCCCGGAGTCCAGCCGCGCGGTTTGCCGCGGGGACGCATCGACAGCACGGGTCGCGTTGCGGCCGCTGGAGTCGAATCGCCGCGCGGGCCCACCGACTGCGCAATTCCTTTGGTCGGCCTGGTCAGCATCGGCCATGACGGTTAGCCTCGACCGATGAGATCCGCGTTCGCGCCCTGTCCGCCGCCACTTGTCAGGGCGCTCTTCGGAGCGCGGTGTCGCCGCGACATGACGGGGGAGACTCGGACGGCGCGCCGGGGTGGGAACGACGGGCGCTTCGCCCTCGGGCTTGTGGCGACAGGAATTTTTGCGGCGTTGACCTTTGCCTGCGGCGGTGGGGGCGAGGGCCCTTCGACAAATAGCGCGCCTTCCGCGGCCGGATCTCGCTCCGACGCGAATACCACGCAGTCAGCGACAACGAGCGAGGGTGAGGGGGGCAAGCCCGACAGCGAGGCCGTGGCGACGCCCGCCGCCTCGGGCGGAGTTGCCGAAGACGAAGTCGCAGGGGCGGTGAAGGCCCGCGGCGATGCTGCGGCGGATGTGCCTCGAAGTGGAATCGAAATATGCGATCAACTTGTTGAAAAAGTTGAGAAATGTATCGATGAAATAAAGGATGAAGCGATTCAAGCTGAATTGCGGCCGCTCCTCTCGGAAGACGCGGGGGCCTGGTCGCAAACCGTCAAGGGTGGGGGCGCCGCGAGTTCCGTCGAGATTGGATGTCGGTCCGCAAAGGGCATCTGGCGCGAGCGACTCCGTCCACATGGATGCTGGCGGGATGATCCCGCGACGCCGGGCAAGATCCCCAAGACACCCAAGTAGATCCGCCAAGCCCGACCAAGGGCGGCTTGCGGATCTGCGTGACGCGACGTGCTGAATCAAGCGCACGATGCGGCGAGAGGTCGTGTCGGGCATGCCGAGGTCGGCGAGGCGGCGCCTCCAGACCATCACGGCCCTGGGTCGCGTCCGGAGTGATCACACTGGGCGCCTCGATCGCGTGAAACGGCGCCATTCCGCGACGGGCCCGGGCCTCACCTGATGTGAGCCGCAGAGGAGATCTTTGTTGAAGCCCCACTCAACACCTGTGCGTCCCGCGCGTTTGCAGGGCCAGAGGGCCGAGGCAGGGCCGCGATGTTTCGGTGATCCTGATCGCAGGAGATTCGCTGTGCTGCACTTTTCGCGGTGCTTTGGTGCAATTCGAGGTTTCGACCTAGCTTGGGTGCGTCGCGCGCTGCACAGCAACGAACAGGCCCCCCTTGCGGCGGGCCGCAAGCTGTGAATTAATCCGCACACACGACTGACCGCGCCGACACGGCGGTCACGGAAGGATCACACAGAGATGAAGACCCACAAGTTCCTGATCGCAGCCCTCGCGGCATCCTTTGCTCTTGTCACCGTCAGCGCCTGCGGCGAGACGGCACCGGCCAAGAAGGACGAGAAGAAGGCCGACGAGAAGAAGGCTGATGAGAAGAAGGCCGAAGAGAAGAAGCCGGAAGAGGCCAAGCCTGCTGACGCTGCGAAGCCGGCTGACGCCGCCCCGGCTGCGGACACCGCTGCTCCGGCCGCTGACGCCGCCCCGGCTGCTGACGCCGCCCCGGCCGCTGACGCTGCCCCGGCTCCCGCTCAGTGAGCCATCACGAGCTGGAGGTTGAGCGTGTCC
>CAZVEM010000401.1:0-4570 GCA_964626165.1 uncultured Nannocystaceae bacterium | reverse complement strand
GCTCTACCAGCGCAGCGCCGATGTCTTTTTGGGCGTGCCCTTCAACATCGCCAGCTACGCCTTGCTGACGCACATGGTCGCGCAGGTCACTGGACTGCGGCCCGGCGAGTTCATCCACACCTTTGGCGACGCGCACCTCTACAACAACCATCTTGAGCAGGCGCAGCTTCAGCTCACGCGCAGCCCGAGGCCGCTGCCGCGGCTTGAACTCGATCCCAGCGTCGATGACCTGTTTGCGTTTCGGCCCGAGCACATTCGAATCGTTGACTACGCCCCGCATCCGGCCATCAAGGCGGAGGTCTCGGTTTGAGCGAGCCGCCGGCCACGGCGCAGACCGGGCCCCAAGCCCAACCACCGTCGAGCGCTGCCTCGGAGCCCACCTCCGGGAGCGCAAGCGCCTCGCAACCCGGGCTCACCGCGGTCGTCGCCTATGCGCGTGATCGCGTGATCGGCCGGGACGGCGACATGCCATGGAAGCTGAGCGCTGATCTGCGCCGATTTAAGCAGCTCACGATGGGCCATCACATCTTGATGGGGCGCAAGACCTTCGAGTCGATCGGTCGACCATTGCCTGGACGCACCTCGATCGTTATCTCGCGCTCAATGCCTGTCTCCGCGTCGCTGCCCGCAGGTGCGGAGCCCCCTGCCGCACCGCTGGTCTGTCGCAGCCTGGAGGACGCCATCGCGATTGCGCGCGCTCGCGGCGACGCGCGGCCCATGGTCGTTGGTGGTGGTGAAATCTACGCACTCGCCCTGCCCCTCCTGGACCGCGTTGAGGCGACGGAGATCGAGCTAGATGTGGCCGGGGACACGCGATTTCCTGAGCTGGCTGCCGGCGATTGGACCGAGCTCGCCCGCGAGGAGCACGAGCCCACCGCGGAGTGTTCATTGCGCTACGCCTTCGTGACGCTGGTGCGCGCGTCAAACCAGAGCCGCTAGTTCGATGGTGCCATCGCGCATTGATTGAATTAGGGACGCCCCCTAGCATCTCGGTCTCGATGGGGGCGATTACCGACGAGATCACGCTCAGGCTCGGCCTCTCGGTCGATGCGCAGATGCGCTTCGCATTCACCCTCATCCTCCTCCCCCTGCTGTGGATCATTCGGGCGCTCGTCGCCCACCGCGTACAGCAGCGGATCAAAGATCCCGACCAAGTTGCGGCCCTCCAGTCCGTGGGCACCTACGTGGCGGGCTTTGCCTCCCTCGTCGTGCTCTTCGACCCGACCATCGGGTCGATGGGGCTGATGTTTTCGTACTTCGGGATCTCCGGAGAGACGCAAGAGAAGATCCTCTACACCGTCATCTCGCTCGCGATTATCGGCACCGCGCGCGCTGCAACGCTTGAGATCGTTCGACGTCGCGACTCGGACATGCAGCGTCTCTATCGGTGGCGCAGAATCTCCGCCTACGCCGCGTTCGCCATCGCCGTGCTGGTCGTGATGCGGATTTGGCTGAGCTTCTTTGGCGGTATCGGGACCTTCTTGGGGCTTGTCAGCGCCGGTGTCGCGATCGCCCTCAAGGACCCGATCCTCAATCTCGTCGGCTGGCTTTTCATCGTCACGCGACGGCCCTTCGAGGCTGGGCATCGCATCGAGCTGGGCTCATTTCGTGGAGACGTCGTCGACATTCGCCTCTTTGACTTCGCAGTGATGGAGATCGGAGGGTGGGTCTCCGGCGATGACCGCACCGGGCGGCTCTTGCTCATTCCCAATGGCAAGCTCTTCACCGAGGTTCTCGTCAACTATCACGGCGGTTGGTTCGAATACATCTGGGACGAGATCAAGGTCGTCGTCACCTTCGAGAGCAACTGGGAGGCTGCACGCGAGCTCATGACCGAGATTGTGCAGCGGCATGGTGAGCGCCTCGACAAGGAGCAGGAGCGAGAGATGCGAAAGCGCGCCGCGTACTTGCTGGTTCTGGAAGAGGCGAACTTCCAGCCCCACGTCTATGTGTCGGTGGACCCCTACGGCGTCGACCTGACGATGCGCTACCTAGTGCATCCTCGCCGACGTCGACGCGCGCTTGACCGCATGTGGGTCGACATCCTGCACGAGTTTGGTCGACGCGAGGACATCGACTTCGCCTACCCAACCCAGCGTTTCTACGACAACGTCCATGAGGGCAAACTCGGTGCGCGCGCGAGTGCGCCGGTCCAGTATCCGATGGCCCCGGCCGGCTGGGCCCCGCAGCCGGCCGGGCCTGCGGTGCTGCCCCCCTGGGCGGGAGCGACCCCGCCCCCCCTGCAGACCCAGGGTCAGCCCTCGACGGTCACGGCCAAAGCGCGCGATGATCGGGCCCGCACGCTTTCTTACGGCGTCGACGGGAAACGTAGCGCGCAGCCCTCTGCGAACTCAGACACCGCGGCACCGTCAGCGACCTCAGGGGCTGCGGACAATGACACGCGCGAGCCTTGAAATCAGGTGAGCGTCGCGGACTTCGAAGCGGACATCGGGTCGACGGAACGCACCCCCAGGGGCTTTGCGACCTCCGGACGGCGCACCTTCCAGATCCAGCCGTCGTAGAGAAAGTGGAGCCACGAAGTGCAGGTGTACGCCACGAGGTAGACGTCCGTCTTGCGATAGTCGGCAACCAGCCAAAAGAGCGCCGCGAGGCCCCCGCCAACAAGCAACAGGCCCCGCATCCGATCTTCCATCAGCCACGAGGCGACGCTTCCGGGCGCACCTTGTTGGCGCTGCGCCGCAAACTTCTTGGCCCCAAACGCGTGCACAAAGGCGATGTACTCGATGGCGTGTGCGGTGCCAAAGCACAGATAGCCCAGCACCGGACCGTGGATGAGGAACACCGCAAACATCAGCAGCGTCGACCCCATCAAAGACAGCCGAGGCGCGAGCGCGGCCCAGCTGGGAGTCGCGCGGAACTGGGCGCGGAGCCAGAGCGCGAGCACAATGACAAACGCGACAATGACCGCGATCGCGAGCAGTTGCACGCCCGCGTGCTGCACCACCGGCGTGAGCACCTTGCGGAGCTTGACGGCATTGGGATGGCCCCGTAGCAGCGAGAGGCGAAAAACGGGTAGCGCGACCGCGACGCTGCCTGCCGCGAGCCAGAGCACCGCGCGATCGAGACGAGCGTTCGCGCGAGAGGTCAGCGAATGCGCCGAGTCTTGGGAGCGAGTCTCAACCTTGGCCGCATAAATCCGACCGATGCCGTAGCGCTGCGCGAGCGTGTGCCAGATGTTCCAAGCGCCGGTGACGACCAGCACCACCTGCCACGCGTTGATAGGCACCCCACTGAGATGGGCAAAGGGGGCGCTGCCCAGCGCGCGCGCACCGACCAGCCCCGCCAAGATCAGCAGCGGCGCCAAGACATAGGCACGCTGCCGCCGAGCCAACTCCACCGAATCTCCGTACACCAGCACAAAGGTGTAGTGGCGATGCACAAAGGAGAATGCGAGCGCGCCGAGGATCGCGGTTGCAGTCGCCTGCTCGGCGAGCTTGCCCTGAAGCAGTGATCCGCCGTAGACCTCGGCGCCTAGGCCGAGCACGGCAACAACCCAAACATAAAAGGGCACCCATCCAAAGGCGATGAGCCCAAAGTCCCATGAAGGGGACATGATCCAAGCAGAGCCAGGCCGCGGTGCGGCGACCTTCGCGATGTCGACGCGAGCCGGCGGGCCCGCCCCCCCCTCAGGCAAGCGCGCCCCAGTCCGAGGCCTCGCAGACCCCCGACGCGCGTACTAGATCGACCATGTCGTTCCGCCTGCGCCGTCGCGCAACTTGACCTGCATCGCGTCGAGTTGGACACGAATCTCGTCGGCGCGTGCCCAGTCCTTGGCGGCCCGTGCCTCTGCACGCGCAGCGATCAGCGCCTCCACGGCCTGTGCCTGGATACCCGTCCGACGAAGCTTGAGGGCGCGACGCTCGAGCAGGTACTCCGAAGGGACGCGCTCAAAGCAGCCCAAGCAGGCCGCGACCTGCTTCATGTCGGCGACAAAGCGACGAAGCGTGCCAAATCGACGCGCGCGATCCGTCCCCTTCCCCGACGCGATCAGCCGGTTCACGAGGCTCAGCGCGTCGCTGAGCTCGGCGAGCGCGGCGGCCGTGTTGAGGTCGTCTTTCAAGGCGCCCAGGAATGCCGCAAGCATGCCTTCGACCACCGGTTCCACGCTGCCGGCACCATCGTCGGGCACGTCCGCGAGCAGCTCGCTTGCAAGCGTGATGGTCTCGTAGACATACGCGACGCGCTCATCGACCTCTTCAAGCAGCGGGAAGCGAAGCCGCTGCCGCAAGAGCTCTGGGCTGGTCTGTGCGCCACAGGCACTGCAGGTGCCCGCGTCTTGCTCCGCCTGGGGCATCAGCGCGCCGCACGACGGGCACGGGACCTCAACGTCAAAGTTGATCCCACTGCGATAGTGCACCGACAGCATCGCGTAGCGGACGACCTCGGGGTGATAGAGATCGAGCACCTCGCGGACCGTGAAGAAGTTGCCAAGGCTCTTGGACATCTTCTCCCCTGCGAAATTGACAAAGCCATTGTGCATCCAGTGCTGCGCGAAGCTGCCGGGGCCCAGAGCACCTTGCGACTGCGCGATCTCGTTTTCGTGATGCGG
>CAZVEM010000400.1:0-4607 GCA_964626165.1 uncultured Nannocystaceae bacterium | reverse complement strand
GACCAGCTGTCGCGGGTGTCGAGATCCTCATTCGCGGAGTCAGAGCCGTTCGTCATGGGCGATCGGTGCGCTGGATCATCCGCTGCGTCAAGCGGCGATCCTCGCGCGCTAACCACCACCGACGAAGGTCACGATCTCGATCACATCACCCTGCTTGAGCGTGGTCGACGGGTATGCGATGCGGGGCACAATCGCTCGATTGAGCTCAATGGCGACCTGCGAGGGCTCCAACGCCAGTCGCCCGAGCAGATCGGCCAGCGTCTGCGCCCCTTCAAGAGCCCGCGTCTCTCCGTTGAGTTCCACCTCGATCGCGCCGCTGGCCGTCACGACGCCCAAGCTAGGCCGCCGGCCCGCGCCCAGCAACGCGCCTGCGACGCCATGCCACCTGGCGCCGCGTCCGCGTCGTCACCAGCACCTCCTGTCCCATCGCCGGTCCGACGCGCCGCGTCCAACCGTGCTCATGGCCCCGGAACGCGCAAAACCCTCATCGACGCGCAGGACCTTCGGTCTGTGCGCTGGGGAACCGGGGCGTCGTAGGGGGGCCACGTCTGTGTCGTCTGCGATACAGCTGATCTCGCGCGGAGTGATCCCGAGCACGAAGTCAAAGACGTTTGGTTTCATACACTTAGAGGTGAATGCTGCAGCGCTGTGGTCTGGCACACGATCTGCTTAGTGACTTGGCATGACGACCGCTGAACTGCGCCGCCCGACTGTCCCGCTTGAGCGCCTCAACACAGAGGCGATGCTCGCATGCGTCGAGCCCTTTTCGGCGCTGGCCCCAGCGGACCTCGATCTGATCGCCGCGGGCACGACGCGAAGCCGCCGTCCGGGTGGCAGCGTGATCGTGCGCGAGGGCGCGGTTCCCGAGGGTGTCTTTGTCGTGTTGCGCGGCCGCGTCAACCTGGTGCGCAGCGCTCCGGGTGGCCGTGACGTGATCCTCGCGACCCTGATGCCGGGAGACATCTTTGGTGAGACCGCGGCTCTCGACGGCTCCGCCGCGACCACGACGGCCCTCGCCTCGATGCCCACGGATGTCGCGAGGCTGCCCGCCGATGTGGTGGCCGAGGTGCTTCGCCGCGAACCCGCTGCGCTCATCCGTCTGGTTCGCTTGCTTTCGCAACGGCTGTGCGAGGTTGAGTCGATGGCGAGTGCGCTTGCGCTGTGCGATGTCGAGCAGCGGCTGCGCCGAACCCTCGTACGCCTGGCTCGCCGGCAGGGACGATCCGCCGAGAGCCAGTCCTGGATGATCGCCCCCGTGCCGACGCAATCCGAGCTCGCGCGGATGGTGGGTTCTTGCCGTGAGACGGTGTCGCGCACGATCAGCGCGATGGCTCGTAACGGACAGGTTTCGTCGTGCGGACGCCGACTCGTACTTAGCGACGCGCTCGTCGACGATGTGACGCACACCTATGCAACTGGCATGTAGCCCCGCCTCCTTGTGAGGGCGGCAGCGATATGCGCCCCAACGTGCCCGCCCGCGTCGCAACCCTGTTGCCAAACGCGGGCGAGCTGGTTTGGGACCGTGTCGCTTTGCGCGGCCCCACGAGCATCATCCAAATCGCCGTACGAGTCAGGCGAGATCTTGGCCGAGACATCGGCCGATTGCCCCAGGCGATTATTCGGGGGATGGCTCGGGACGTTCGGTGCGCTCACCGTCGTCCGCGGGTGTGCCCTCGTCGCTTGCCGGCGTGCCCGCAGGTGCAGGCGGCTCGCAATCGAGCTCGCCCACGTAGTCGGGATGGCAAGGATCGTCGATGAGCTGCGTGCTCTCTGAGCTCACGGTAAAGGTCGCGAGGAACTTGATCTCAGAGCTGCTATCGGCGTTGACGCGACGCTCGGTGCCCTGGATCTTGGCCAGATAGCCACCGGCAACATCGAAGAGCACGACCGTATCGCTATTGAGATCAGTCTGGCGCGCGCCGGTTTTTGAGGTGACAACCTCTTTGCTGGTGGTCTCGATCGTCAGCGTGCCGACCCGCTGATCACCGTCAGGGAGCGAGCGCTCAAACAGCCCGGCGAACTTGGTGGTGGTCTTGCCCTGCACGAAGCGGCCCAGCTTTCCCTCGCGGCCCTTCGTGACCTCGTCGTTCCAGGTCTCGCCACTTCGCAGCGGACGCGCAGGAACGACCAGGAATGCCGACTCGAGGCCGTCGAGAAGACTCTGCGCGACCAGGCGCTCTTCATCATCGAGCTCTGCGGGCGGGTCGGGCAGGTCCTTGACCTTGCCATCCTTGCCAATGGTCACCTGGATATGAGCGTTCTCCAGACGCGCCTTTGCGCGGGCCAGAAACTCACCCATCGAGATCGGCACCGACGGCGGTAGCGCCCAAGTGATGGCGATGTTGCGAACCGTCGCCTCCAGGACCAAGTCGCCGTTGGACTTGGTCTCAAGCAGGCGAAGCGTCGTGTCGAATCGAAGTGAGCGATTCAGCGTCGTGCCGCCAAAGTTGAGCGCCTCTCGTCGCTCGATCTGGCCGTTGTAGTCGCGCCCAATCTCGAAGCTGTAGGCAAGCAGGACGCCCTCATCCGGGACGGCGATCGCTTTGAGATCCTTGTCGCGATCGCAGCCTGAACCGCCCAGAAGGGTGGCCGGCGCGAGCGCGAGGCTCAGCATCAAGAGCACGCGTGGGAGGGTTGCGCTGCGGGTCGGGCTCATCGGCGCGGAGTCTATCAGCGCCGCAACAGGAATGGTGGTCTTGAGAACTGCCATGGCACCCCTTCGCGAACCGCTGCAACGGACGCGATCTGGCGCGCTTACGGCGGCGGCAGCTCGATCCGACCGTTGCTCGCTTCACCATCGCCCATGTCCATCGCAGGGACGCCGGCGCCCGGATCACTTCCGTCGGGCAGCAGTCCACGACGCGCCATGGCCTCCTCTGTGAGCTTGGCCTCCGCGGCGAAATCGGGCGGTCCGATCCGGCGCTCTTGGGTGAACTCCATGCCCTCGGGTCGGCTCGAGTCGCGGATGTGCACAAGCACGCTTCGTTGCAGATCGGGCGGCAGATAGCCGGTCCAGCCGCCAAGCAAGATCGGCGTCACCCACTCGAAGATGAAGCGCGCGTCCATCGGGCTGAGGTTTACACAGCCGTGGCTCTTCTTGTGGCCGAAGCGATCGTGCCAGTACGCGCCGTGCAGTGCGTTGTGGCCCTGGAAGAGCAGCACCCAGGGCACGCCCTCGACAAGATACTCGTTGTCCTCGTAGCCCTGGTTCGACATGTCGAGGCTCGCGACCTTCGCCCAGATCGGATAGTCCCCAAGCGGCGTGCCGTTGCCTCGTCCAGTCGAAACCAAGGTCGCAAAGACCGGCGCTGCGCCACGATAGGCGACCAAGACCTGCTCGCCAACATCCACGTCGATCCACTGCCGCTCGGGATCCTTCCCAATCGATCGCGGCGGCGCTGTGTAGTGCACCTCATTGAGCAGGTCGGCGAGGATGTAGCGTCCCTCGCCCACGCGCCACCAGACCTGACCCTGGGCGTCCACCTCGCGCTCAAGCAGCGGGACGCGCGTCCGCAACGCGAGCAGCTCGAGCTTTTCGCCGGTGATCGACGGTGCGCTTCGGACGACGACCTTGGCTTGGGATGTCCAGGCAAATCCGGGTCCGACATACGTCGCAAGGTCGCCAGTCCAAACGTCACTTTGGTCGCCGTCAACATCACCGCCGCCATCATCGTGTTGCGGGGCACGGGCCACGATGGTGACACCGGACCACTTCGAACCCTCGCCGGCCCAGCGAATGTCGTCCTTGGCGATCAGCGTGCCATTTTGCAGCTGGAGATAGGACTTGTCGTCGATCTCGACCGAGCCGGTGATGACGATCGACATGTCCTTGCCCAAGGTCCCGCTTGAGCTGCCCTCCCGAACTTTCTCGGCACTGGCGTAGATCGGCGTCGCGTCGAGCGCGACATAGGCGTAGCTAAAGGGCAGCCGCCGTCCGGGCGAGAGCGGGAGTGCGGCTTGAGCCGCGATTCCGCGCGTGGATGGGCTCACCTCAAGCGAGCACACGTAGCCGAGCGGCCAAACTGCGTACCAGTCCTTGCCCTTACAGCCCTGCTTGTCGACCTTGTTGCCGACCATACGGCTCTTGACCGTGCCGCGCACGAGCAAGCGTGTCCCGCGATCAACCGTCCCCACGCGTTTCTGAGGCGACCAGGGCCGGCCGCGGATCACGGTCTCTTCGAGCGTCGTCTCGATCACGCGGACCTCACTCGCCTCGACCTTGATGTCCGCGTCGAGTCCGTCCAGCTCGTGCGCGGACTGGAGGGACTGGGCGAGGAGGAGTGCGGCGACGAGCGGCACGGGGGCAAGCTACCATCGGCCCGCTGGGCCGCAACGAACATACGCGAGGACAGACCTCGCCATTCCCGGATCGCCCCAACACCGGCTGGCGCGTCGCCCTGCTCATGGGGGCCCTCGTGCTCGTGTTTGCGTGGCCGTGGTGGCGCATCCCGATCGACAACGCAGATACCGCCGGCATGGTCGCGCACCACGAGACCCTGTGGTGGGACCAAGATCTGCTCTATGACGACGAATACGAGGGCCTCGCGATGAGCCCGATGTTCGCCTTTGTGCATCCCGACACCGGCCTGGTGTCCAACCACTGGCCC
>CAZVEM010000399.1:0-4607 GCA_964626165.1 uncultured Nannocystaceae bacterium | reverse complement strand
CCATCGCCATCGCCGTCACCATCACCGTCACCGTCACCATCACCGTCGCCATCACCATCGCCATCACCATCACCATCACCATCACCGGTGTCGGCGGCGTCGCTCGCGTCGCCGTTGTCGTCGCCGCAAGCGCTGAGCGAGAGGCCGAGCAGGGGCAGGAGAGTCAGGATCAGGAGGGTGAACCGGGGGGGCTGGAACATGAAGCGAAAATTAAGATAAGAAGTTGATGTAAGTCAAGCTACAGTAATGGCATGGGTAGAAATGACCTGCCCATGCCGCGGGCCGCAGCGCCGAGGCACGAAATCGCCGTGGATCCTCGCAGCTTGCGGTTCGCGGCCCTTCGTCGCCCGAGTTGTCTCGCCGGCCAGTTAGAGTCCGGGCTAATCGCCGTGGATCCTCGCAGCTTGCGGTTCGCGGCCCTTAGTCGCCCGAGTTGTCTCGCCGGCCAGCTAGAGTCCGGGCTCAGAGAAGTACTTCTTCTTCAGCGGCTCGATCATGACGTAGCCAAGAAAGCCGCGGTGCACCTTTGTGTTCGCGGGCTCCACCGTCAGTGGTGCGAGTTCGTCGATGAAGGCGGATGGCACGCCGAACCAGATCGCATCGGCAGCGGGCGTGAGCGCGGCGGGCACCGCTGGCTCGCGTTCAAAACCACCCTTTGGAATCGGCGATGTCAGCATCATCTGCCAGGCCGCGACGAAGGGTGTGCTCGCGTCGTGGGGCAGTTCGAAGCGCGCGACGATCTCGTTGAGCTTGCTCTGGACGTGACTCTCCTCGATGCCCTGGTCCTCGGGCTTCGCGATCGTCACGGTCTCCCCGGCCTTGGGTGCGGGCACGTGTGCCACCGCGATTTTTCCGACGTCGCTTCGCACCACGCGAACAATGTCGCCAACGCCGTTGTGCGCCGACACGTTTTGGATCGAGAGCTCGCCGTTCTTGCCCTTGGTCACCGCGTAAGGGAGCACGGGCGCCGCGGCGCTCTCCTGGATCGCAGCCCGATAAAAGAGCAGGGGGCTTGTGGTCTCGCCGACGGTGAGACATGCGGCCTGGGGCGCGACATAGTTGGCGAGCTCGGCGGCCTCGCAGTACTTGTCAGCGACCTCGGTGCACGCCGCGGAGCTGCGCGTGGGGAAGGGGCTGCGCTCTTCGGCGCTACACGGGGTGCGCCGCGCCTTCACGCGCCACGTCGCAGTCGTGTCCGTTTGCTCGGGTGCGGGAAAACTTTCGACTGCCTTGATTCGGCTCAGGCCGAGCCCCACGCTCAGCTCAGCCTGCTCGGTGCCCTCGGGGAGGTACACGTAGATGACCGGTTTACCGCCGTGGCCTGCACCAAAGCCGGACATTCCAAATCCGTCATCTGACTTTGGCGACCGAATGCCGAGTCCCTCACGAACGACTCGACCAGAGACGAGCGTGCCACTGACGATGCCGTCCTTGTTGAGTTCGGTGCCGATGAGTCCCCACTCGACGAGCTCGACAGCGGCGTTTGGGGTCTCGTCTTCGCCCGCGCCCGCCGTAGCGGCCGTGGTGTCGCCATCGCCTGGCGCACTCGGTCCATTTTTCCCATTGCCCGGCGTGGCCCCGCTTGTTGAGTTCTCACCCGCGGAGCCGGCCTCTCCTGCTCCCGAGTTTTTCTCGGTGCCCGACTTGGCGGTTCCGGCTCCGGTGCTGCCACCTGCGGGCGCGCTTGGCGTGCAAGACGTCGCGATGCCGGCGAGCACGCAGGCCGCCATCCACGAGATCCGACTTCCGTGGCGCAGGGTCGACCGCTGGCTCTGCGTGACGGGCGATTCAACAGCGATGCTTCGTCGTTCCTGCGGCGGGGTCATTGCAGCAACGATACGACAAGTCTCTTGCGCGTTTCCGCCTCACATTGCGCGCTGCGGCCAGCCGGGGGCGGACGGTCAAGTGCTCGAACTCGCACGCCGGCCGGCGTTACAGCGCGACGCAGTCAAGTGACGTGCGCGGCTACTCGTCGTCCAGCCACACGCTCAGCCAGGCCGCGAACCCGGGGGTGTGGAAGAACTCCGTGAGGCGATCGGCGAGCCAGGCCTGCACTGCGGACCGAAGCGCAGATCCTGCACCCGTCCCGGCGAGGAATGAGTCCAAGGAGCTGTCATGGGCGACGTCGAGCACGATCCGTAGCTCGCGCTCGAGCAGCGTTGCAAGCCCATGGTCGCTTGCGAGCGCCTTGATCAGCTCGACGGTGTCTTGCGCGTAGACCTCCGGATCAAGCTGCTCTCGCTGCGTTGCGAGCTTGGCGAAGGGCAGCGTCAGCGCGGCGTTGAGGACCTCGACGCGCCACTGTGCCATCTCTGCGGCGTGTGCGGGGTCGGAGATGCGATCGAGGCTCATCTCAATCGCAGTTCCGATCGCACCCTCGACATAGCTACGGGCGCGCTCTTCAAAGGTCTTCTCGACGGCGCCCGCGACGGCACCGGCGACCCCCTTGGCAAGCCCTGCGAGCGCACCCAGGCCGCCACCGCCAAATCGTGGCGGTCCGTCGCCGCCGGGCATCGACGCACGCAGCTTTGCGGCGAAGTCTGTGAGCGTCGAGGTCAGGACCGCGCGGACCATGTTGCGCAGCGCGTCATGGTCCAAGAGCGCGGCTACGATCTCGCGATCGGGCGTGAAGGGTCGCGAGGCGATCGACTGCAGTGGTGCGAGGGCGGTCGCCGGGAGGATGTCGGCCGCGCATCCGCTACGGGCCTCAAGCCGAGCACGCGCGGTGCGTTCCTGCTTGACCAACCAGCCTTCAAGATCGGGGGATTCGCTCAGCGCGACCAAGGCCGCGACGACAGAGGACGCGGCGCGCTCGGGCTCAAGGATCTCCGACATCGGGCGCGTGAAGATGTCGTCGACGAGCAGGGCCGCGAGCGCGACGGTGTGCTCGGGACGCTCGTGGAGCCGCGAGAGCAGCGCGAGGGCGAAGGGACTAGCGGGAGATGACATGGCGGGGGCGCGGCGCAATGGCGCGGGCAAGCACGCCCGCATACCAACCGACGAGCAGCAGTGCTAGCACCTCTGGGTAGCTGCGAAGCAACACGCAGCCAACGATTGTGAACAGCATCAAGAGCTGAGCGAGGCGCTGCCAGAGGCGAGGCGCAGCCACGGGCCGGCGGATCGCGTAGGTGCCCAACATGCCCAGCGCCAGCACGAGGCTCAGTGGGGGCAGGCATGCGACCGCCAGAGCGTGGATAGCGTTCGGTCCCGAGAGATAGGTCAAGGCGATCGTGATTGCGGCGACGGGCGCGGGCAGGCCGAACAGGGCCGGCGCGGCGCCTCTCCGTGCATCCGATCCGCTGACGACCTCGCTGGGCTCGGGTGCGTGCGCGTTGGGACGGGCTCCGTCATCTGCCGCGCAGGGGTGCTCGCGGTCGAAGTCGCTCGGCTCAGAGGTGCCGGCACGTTGCGGTGTGGTCGACGTATTGGGTGGCCGCGTACCGTGCCGCAGCAAACGGACGCCCGCCGCGAACGCGTAGGCGCCACATGCCAGCGTCGCCGCGACGTATCCGGGTCCCTCGCTCCAAATCTCCGCACTGGTGCCGCGCGCAGCGAAATCGGGCGCACGGAGGGCCGCCAAGATCAGCATCGCTGGCAGCACGCCGAAGTTGATGAAGTCCGCCGCGCTGTCGAGTCGGGCACCGACGCGGCTTGTCGCGCGCACGAGCCGTGCGAGCGCACCATCGAGCAGATCGAGCAGCGCGAACGCCAAGATCCACCACGCGAGCAGGTGCGGCTGGGGGAGGAGCGTCATCGTCGCGACGATGCCGAGCGCAATGCGGGCCAGCGTCACGCTATTGGGGATCGCGAAACGCCACGACGAACGCTGCACATTCCACAGCAGGGTCCCCGGCGCAGCGCGCATGTCCTTGGCAGCCGGCACCTTGATCCACGCGAAGTGTGCTCAAGGTCGGTCGCGCTGCCAAGCGCTGGCTCGCGCCAAGTACCGACGCGGCGAAACACGCGCTTTCAGAGCACAGCGGCAGCGGTCTCGCGACGCAATCTGGGCCTTCCCGCGGCGCGGGCTGCATCGACGGCCCGTGAGCAGGTTGTCCAAGCAGCCTCGTGGAGTGCATGGTTCGCGCGCGGCCAGGCGCCGCGCGGGGTTCTTCGACAGCCTGCTAGTTCTCGCTGGGCTCGCCCTCGAGGGAGAAGATGATCGAGAGGTCCTCCTGGGTCTCTTCACCGATCTCCAGATCAATGTCGAGCTGCCAGGTGCCGCTACGGTCCAAGGTCAGGGACTCAAGCGTGTAGACACCCAAACTGACGCGATCGGTCTCGACACTGCCGGCGACGTGGTCGCCTTCGGGCATGTAGGCATATCCGGTCACGTTCGCCGACGAAATCGGACGTGGCTCGAACTCGTCGGCGACGAACGCGAGTGCCACCGAGAATCGGTTCTCGCCGATGACGGGAGCAGTGCCGTCATTGACGTCCACGGTGACGGAGAAGCGCCCGCTCTCCGTGAGCGTCTCCACCGGCCCATTCCACTGTCCAACGTCGATGGCGTCGTCACATCCGCTCAGCGTGCTGAGCGCGACAAAGAGTGCGGCTGAGCATATGGGATACTTTGGGAGAACCTGCCGATGCCGAACCAATCCTCCGTC
>CAZVEM010000398.1:2137-4610 GCA_964626165.1 uncultured Nannocystaceae bacterium | reverse complement strand
TCATTGTCGGCGGGCGGCTCGGGCGGCGGAATGAGCGACAACTGGGTGCCGCTCTTCAGGGGTGCCAGCGGTGGCACGGGAGCCGGCGTCTGGGTTGCAACTTGCGCAGACGCGTGTGCCGGCTTGAATTCCAGTGCCTGTGTCAAGGCGACGGGTGGCGGATCGATTCCGGCGAGGAGAATGGCCGGCGCCGAGAGCTTGACGGCTTCCAGGGGGAATTTGGCCCCGGGTGGCTGGATGGACCACGTGGCGCGGCCGTGTCTTCACGAGCCGTCGACCCGAGGTTCGACATTATTGCGAGCAACAGGATGCACGCGAGCGCGAGCGCGGTGCTGTAGAGCCAAAACATGTGATTGAACTGGAGCTCAAGAGCGTAGATCCGGAGGACATACGCCGCATAGACCACGGCCCCTGCGAAGAGGATGCGCGCTTGAATCGCTCCTCGGCGCGCGGCCATGCCCGTGAGCACCACGGTCGGCGTTAAGATGAGCAAGTTGTACCAGTCCTGAGCGCGCGCCTGTTCACCCATGACGTGCCTCTCAAAGGCGTACGTCGCAATATTGAATAGGCCGCCGAGAGCCGTGGCCAAGATGAGTGTTGCAAGTACCAGTCCTGCTGCCGCCATTCGCTTGTATGCATTCATTGTCGTGCGCTCCGAATCTGCTAGTGGTTCAGCCCACGAGCGAGTCGCCTGTGGAGTCCGACTGTTCGCATCGCATCGGCGTTTGCAAGACGGGGGCCAGCGCGTGGATTGGGGCGCGACGCTGTGTAACTCTTGAAAGGCTGTGCGCCGCGGAGTCGGCGACAAGTGCCGTACCCGACGCAAGCGTGCACGCTGGCTACATCAAAGTGATGCCAGGACGCCGTGTCCTCGACGCAACTGCACGAGATCACGTGGTGTCGCGGACGGCACGGGTCCTGCTTGGTCTCACCCGTGTCAACGGGTGGCGCGGCGGTTCTTTTCCGCCAGCGACCGTCGTGTAGGCGCCGGTGCGATCTCCGCACGGACGCCGCAGCGACACACAGGGAGCTTTGTGCCTCACTTGAACCGCCATCCAATCACCTTCGTGAACCTCATTATGCTCTGCGTCCTATGCAACGCTGGCCTCAGCGCATGCGGGAGCATGGCCCCGGGAGAGCGCGCCAAGAACGGCAGATCCACGCAAAGCGCCGAGCGTACGCACGCCGCAGAGAAGCGCGAGGACCAGCGAGAAGCGATCAGGGACTACAGCTATGCGCAGCGTTCGGATCTGATTGCAACGCTCGAACTACAGGTCGCGGCGGCAGAAGCCGAACTCGTTGTGCTGGATGCGAAGCTGGAGGAGCGTGAGGGGGAAGCCCGCGTTCAGCTCGCGAAGTCGATGGAGGAGCTTCGTCTGAAAGTTGCGGCTGCGAAGGAGGATCTCGCCACCGCACGTTCCGCATCCGAAGATGAGTGGGATGCGCTGCGTGGACGAATCCAGGCGACACGGAACGACCTCGAAGATGCAGGCGTAGCGGCCCGCCAGTGGCTGAGCGACGCGATTGAGCCCGACTAGGGCACCTCTCGCATTCGCTCGACACCTGACTCCACCAGCGTCGGAGGCCGGTGGCTTTTAGGCCGTCGCCGCGACCGCCAATGGGCTGTGCTCGATCACGTGCGGTTTTGATCAAGCCGACGGCATCAGAATCGAGAGAGACCTCGATCCTGGGAGTTCCTAAGTCCTCACAACTCCTCTCTTCTTGATCTGGCTCGCATGGTGCAAGCAACTCTGATGAAGGCGCACACAAGCCCTGCGGTCGCACAGTCACGCCAAGAGACCGTGCGGCTCCCTTGTCCAAACCGCGAATCAAACGGCAGCCCGTTCAACGTCCGTCCAAATCAGAGAGATCACGATGAAACAGCCAACTGATCACGATCATCAGCACGACGACGAGCGACGCGACATCTCTCCAAGGATGCAACCCAAGCTTGTCATCATCCCCGGACGGCGCGATGACCGGGAGCGTGACGACCCGTCGGTGATCGGGCGCGCGAACGTCAGTGTCCTGCGTGCGGAGGCGAACGACGGTCCTGAGGACCACGCGGCCGCGCGAGCGTCCATCCATGCCCGACTGGCGAGTCAATCGGACGTCGAATCGACAATCTCGACCTGGGCGATTCGGGTGCAGGAGACTTGTGCCGCGTGGCGAGCCGTCACGTACGACGACATCGAGCGCGCAGACGGAGAAATCGAGCGACTCTATGACATCATTGCGGACCGAATCGGCGAGGCCAAGGATACCGTCCGCGATAGGCTTGAGCGCAAGTTCGGCCGATATGCGTGAACGACCGGCGGCGCACGGTCTATCGCGGCCTTCGGTGGTTCCGCCCCGTACCTCTGTGTGGCGACGCGCTTGAGCGCCTGTCTTTTTGGCAACGATCAAGAGCATCACCGTCTTCGGCCATCGGCCGGCCGGTGCGTTCGGACTCGCGGATCGTGTTGTCGTCGAG
>CAZVEM010000398.1:0-2127 GCA_964626165.1 uncultured Nannocystaceae bacterium | reverse complement strand
GGCCATCGGCCGGCCGGTAGCCGCGACCGAGAAGTCGCTTACGCATCGATGCGCTATTCACGAGTCTCGCCTGAGACGACGCGGTCTCCTTCTACATTTCAGATTCTCAAGAGTTTCATCACAAGGAAACATCATGTCAAGCAAGCATTCAAACCACACTGATAGCCACCACGATCATTCGCCAAGTCGCACCGCGACCGCTCCAAACTCCACGGACACAACTGGTGGTCAAGCGCACCACTATGAAGCCGAGTTGCACGGTGGCCCGGCGTCGGCTGCCCCACCAAGGCCGGCCGCCGAATCGTCGAACGGTAGGGAAGGCAGCGCCGCGAAGCATGATGGCGTGCGGGCAAGTGCCGACAAGAGCAGCGGCGAGCAGGCCAACCCAGGTTTCCTGCGGGACACGCTGCGGCGGACGTCGAAGGGAGTTCGCGGCGCCGTTCGTTCGTTTCGAGCAGCGTTCAAGCGCACCGACGAGCAACCCCCGGCGGCGACATGAATGTCGACCACAGTGGGCTGCTCTGGCTGCTCACAACGCTAAGCCTCTTGGTCGCACTCGGGATTTCACTCGCGGTAGAAGCCGTCAGCATTTCACCAGTGCTCGTCATTGTCGGTGGGGCCTGGCTCGTCTATCCGCTGTTCGTGCGCCTCGCACGTGGGAACAGCACGCGCGCAGGTTTCTGGGCGCGAGGTGAGTTCGATCCAAACACGATCGCCACGCCAGACCGAGTCGACGATCGCGCGGAGAGTAGGTTCTGAAAGGAACCTGCGAAGGACTGCTCGCGCTTAGCGTGGACACCGCCAACGTCAAAGGTTGTGCGGTGTCTGGCGCTGGCGGGCAGAACAATTGGCTGCAAGGCGCCACGTGATCGAGGCATTCAACGTGTCGCGACTGCGCGTGCGCAGCAGCCATCGCGAAGCGTCAGGTCCACTCACGCAGCGACGTAGAGATCTGGACTGACGCGAGCGGTGCTTGTGGAGCGATGTGATGTGCAAGCAGGCATCGGGTCTTCAAGGGTCGCTCGCTAGAGATGGCCTGTTGGCGTCGTCGCGTCGACCCGACGCAGAGAGTGGAGGAAAGTGAGGATGTCCAAAAGTACGTTTCGCTTTTGCGCGGGCCAGCCATCCATGCAGGTCGCCGCGTTTCTAATCGGTGCATTCGCGATGATTCCCCTCAACTCATCACTTCACATACGAGTTGTACCTGCGGCGGAGCTCCGAGACGTTGTCGGCGTCCCAGCCGAACCTCCTGAGTGTCGAGGTACCGCCGATAGTTCGGCTCTTGACCTGAGGTGGAGTTTCTCACCCGGACACCGCGAGGCTCGACCGCAAGATCACGCCGGCGGTGCTATCGGTCGGACCCGCGTCGGGTTCTCCAGGCGGGGCAGTCTGGTTCCGCGCCAGGGCCGCCCCTGAAGTCACCCTCACGCGTCATCGAGATGGTGACGCTTCCTGGTTCTTTGTCCTCAATCGCATCGTTGGTTGAGGAGCAGGCTTGACGGCTTACGGGATTCCCCCGTGTGGTCAAGGTCGGCCCGTCCGTAGGTCGTGAGCTTGTAAGAGGCGCCCTCACGCACCGGACACTCATCGTCTCCTCGAAAGTCAATCCACATGAACATTCTCTGGCCCATCGCCGTTCTCCTCTTCGCTCTCTGGCTCGTCGGTCTATTGACCTCCTATACGCTCGGGGGCGTCATCCATGTCCTGCTCGTTCTCGCTGTGCTTGTCGTGCTCACTCGCATCATTCTCGGCCGCAGGGTCGATGGCGGATCCGCCTCCACGAGCGGATGACCTGCTGGATTCCGCGTTTGAGCGCGCCCACAGCCTGAAGTGCGGGGGATGCTGCGACCCGGACGGTTCTCGGTTGAGTGAAGGATGCGCGGTCCCACCTCGTGCTCGCACATGCCCTGCGAACTCGAGGTTGGACCGCGCATTTCGCTTCGCGAAGGGTCCTTCGACAGCCTGCTAGGCTTTGTGGCTTGGGATCGCGGTGGAACGGGTGTCGAGTAAGAGCGTGGGGTCGGCTCGCGCATACTGCGTGAGGCATTGGCGTTTGGCGAGAGCGTCCGCGGCCTTGGGCTGGGACGACTTCGACGTTTGCGGGCGTCCGGCCTGGCGCCTGCCGAG
>CAZVEM010000397.1:0-4665 GCA_964626165.1 uncultured Nannocystaceae bacterium | reverse complement strand
CACCGCGCGTGCGCGAGTTTGTCGTGGTCGCTCGAATGGAGTCGGGGCTCAGTGAGCTCGACGAGCGTCTGGTGGTCATGCGCATGGACGATGCCCAGGCGCTGCTCTTTGACCGGCCCCGTGCCAGTGGCATCGAGCTCGTGCTCCGCGACTCCACGCAATCTCGGGCCCTCGCGGCATATCTGGAGCGCAAGCTCAACGCCGGTAGCACTCCCGCTCGCTACCGTGCGTCATCGTGGGAGGAATACGACGCCGGGATGATCCTCGTGGTGCGTCGCATTCGCGGCTTCCTCTCGATCGTGCTGTCCTTGATCATCGTCGTCGCCGCCAGCTCGATGGTTGGTGCGCTGATCGTCACGATTCGCAGGAAGCGACGCGAAATCGCGGCGCTCGCGACCATGGGCGCGGCCCCCTGGGATGTGTTTCTCGCCTTTGAAGTCGTCGGTGCGTTGGTCGGGATGCTCGGTGGCGCTGGAGGGGTTGTGCTCGGCGTGGTCTACTCGCTCGCGCTCTCGCACTACGATCTGGCGCTTTCGCCCGAGCTCTACGTACTGAGCCGCCTGCCAGTCACCTTGCGCCTTGATGACGCGCTGGGGCCGGTGCTGATCTCCGTGGTCGTCTGCCTGCTTGCCACGGGTCCCGCCGGGCTCATGGCCGCGCGGGTTCGCCCGATGCATATCTTTGCGGGCTGACGCGCCGGCACCCGCGGGCCAGGAAACGTGGCAAATTTCTCTGCGGCGGGGGCAACTGCGGCGGCTCGATTGTCGAAGTGGGGGGGGTCATGTCCCTCCGCCGTCCTGCGTCCCGTCCTCGCACCCACCTCCTCCGTCGCCACGTCACCCGTCTCGCGCGCATCCCCGTTGCGGTCGGCGCCGCTGCGATGCTCACAGTCAGCGCTGCCAACGCGGCCGGGCCCGCGCCCGCTCCCTCCGCACTGTCGGTCCCCGCGGGACCGGCGAGTCTTGAGGGCTTTGGTCCAACCTACGATCTCGGGCCGGGCTCGGCGCTGCCGTCTCTCTCGATCCCGATCACGTTGTCATCGCTGCCCGGCGCCGTCGCGTTGCCGCTCGCAATCACGTACGCGCCGGGCACGGGCGTGTCGGACTTTGGCGTGGATTGGAGCCTTGAGCTCCCCTCGATCGAGCGCTCGCGCAGCCACGGACTGCCGCGCTTTGCCGAAGACGACATCCTGGCGCTGCGCGGGCCCCTGGGCGGCGATGACTTGGTTCGCATTTCACCCGATGAGTTGCGCCTCAAGACCTCGCGCGGGGAGGTGCTTCGCATTCTCGACCGTGGATCTCAGGGGTATTGGGTGGTGCTTCCGGATGGGTCGCGTTGGGAGCTTGGCGCCACCGCGACCGAGCTCGACGCCGGGACCGGGCCGCAGGGCGATGGCATTTACCGCTGGCGAGCAAGCCGATTCGTGGATGCACGCGGCAAAGCGATCACGGTCCGTTGGTCGAAACAGAGCGATGAGACCCCGACGCTCGCGGCACTTGAGCTCGAAGGCACGCCGCTGTCGCTGCGCTTGGAGTACGAGTCGCGGCCCGACGTCAGCAGCGAGCGCTACTTTGGCACCACACTGCGACGAACGCGGCGCGTCGCACGGATCACTTGGAGCGATGGCGAGGCGGAGATCTGGGCCTGGAATTTCCGCTACCTCGATGCCAATACCAGCGACCAGATCGGCGCACTGAGCTGGCTGGCAAGCGTCGAGCAGATCGCGGCGGACGGGAGCGCGGCGCCAAGCTGGCAGATGGAAGCCGTCACGACCTCGCAGCCCAAGCCCTCGCGGACTCATCCGGGCGTGGGCATCAATCCCTTCAGCGCCGGTCGATCCTTGGTCGACGTCAATGGCGATGGCGTCGCAGACGTTCTCGATGGCGCCTCGAGCGGTGCCTGGACGGTGCGCTACGGCTCGCCGACGGGCTTTTCTCCCGCGCAGGAGCTGCAAGCCAGTCCTTCGATCACGCTGGCGAACGCACTCATGCTCGACGTGAACGGCGACGCGGTTGTCGACGCGTTGAGCCAGGGCACGGATGGCATCCGTGTGTACTTCGGTGGTGGCGCACAGCCGTTTTCCACCTCGCAGCAGATCGCGTTCTCGAACAGCGTCGACCTTGCCGATCCCCGCTTGGTGGTCGCCGATCTCGACCAGGATCGCCACGTGGACCTCATGCTCGCGACCGAGACCCAGACTTACCTCTGGCTCGATCTCAGCGGCGGCGGCACGGTCTCGGAGATGACCCTACCTGTGATGTCGGCCGAACTTCGGCCGGGCACCCAGGGCGTATCCGTCATTGATGTCGACGGCGATGGCTTGGTCGACCTTGCGCGGATTCGGCCCGAACTCTCGCGTGTCGATATCGCGTTCGGCGAGGGTTGGGGGCGATTTTCGGAGCCCCGTGCGATGGGCGGCGTGGCGAACTTGCAGGGCGATGCCCGCTGGCAGCTGCGCGATGTCGACGCGGACGGTGCGGCGGACCTCATCCGGATCGGCAGCAGTGAAGTTGCCGTCCAGCGCAACCGCGGCGACATGAGCTTTGGACCGGCGCAGAGCTTGGCGTTTCCTGGGCTGGATGTCGGCGATCAGGCAGAGATCGTCGACATCGATGGCGACGGCGCGCTGGATCTGCTCCGCATCACCGGCGACGGCGGTTCGACGCAAGCCAATGTGCTGCCACTCGCGAACGCCCGACCTGGCTTGATGCACGCAATGACCAGTTCGATGGGGGGCCGCGTCGAGTTTCTCTACTCAAGTGCCGCCGCGATGGCGCACGAGGACGGCGCGCGCGGCGATGCTTGGAACCATCATGCACCCTTCGCCATGCCGGTCCTCGCTCGCGTCACCAAGAGCGACGCGAATGGCTGGGTCAGCGTCGTGGAGCATCGGGTTCGCGATGCCTACTTCGATCCGCGCGATCGTGAGTGGCGAGGATTTGGCGCTCTCATCGACTCGCAGGCACCGAGTCTGGGGGAGACCGGCTACCGCAAGGAGCGGAGCTATGACCTCGGTGTGGGGGACGCCGCGCGCAAAAACTTGTTGCTGAGCGAGTCTTTGGCCGCTCCTGACGGCAGCGATCTGATCTCCAGGCAGCGCACCGAGTGGACGGTTCGGCAAGATCCAAAGCACCCCGAGGTCGCGCTCGTCTTGCGCAGCGCCTTTGATGTGGATTGGTACGGAATCGGCGGCGAAGCGCCCGAGCGAACGCGCAGCGAGTTTGAGTACGACGAGTGGGGCAACGTTCTCATCGAGCGAGCCTACGGGCGCATCGACGCGGGGACTGGCTCGGATATCGCCGGAGACGAACTGTTCAAGCGCTACACCTACGCGACACCCACAACGCAGGCGGGGCCGCGCAATCGCCCGAGCCTCGAGGAGGCGTTTAGCGCCGACGGAGAGCTGCTCGCGGCCACGCGTACGCGCTATGACGGCGCTGGCGAGTCGTTGCCACTGGGGCAAGTGCAGCGCGGGCTTTGGACCTCACAACAGTCATGGATCGAGGATGACGAGTGGCGACTGATGGCATCGAGCCAGTACGACGCGAACGGCAACGTCGTGTCGCAGACCGATGCGGAGGGAACCTCGTCAGAAACGGTGTGGGATGAGCACGGACTCTTCCCCGTCGAGGAATCGCGGATCAGTGCCAGCACTCCTGGTGCGACACCAAGCCCTGCCCAGGTGGTCCACGGGACCTGGGACCGCGGCCGCGGCGTGCTGACCGGCCTGCTTGACCAGCGGGGGCAACTCACGCAGATCGCCCATGACGGACTTGGCCGGCTGCTCGCTGTGGCGCACCCCGGTGATTCGCTGGATTTGCCCACGGTGCGCTACCGCTATGAGCTTGGCGCCGGTAAGGCCGCGATCCAAAAGGAGCTGCGGCGAGAAAATGGCAGCGAAGCGGTCGAGCGCAGCATCGTTCACCTCGATGGCTGGGGCCGAGCACTCGCGTCCGTGAGCGAAGATGATGCGGGCGATGCCGCCGTGGTTTCTGGCGCGACGCGCCTGAGTCCCGCCGGGCGTCCGGTGCAAGTCCATGCGCCCTTCGCTGCAGATGCGAGCGCGCTTGAGCCCGGTTCGCTCGCTTCGATCCTCGCGGCGATCGAGGGCCAGATTCCTGTCGAGGAGCGAAACTACGATGCGCTTGGCAGATTGCTTGAGTCGCGCGCCTTCGACGGTCGACGACTGCGCAATCGCTACGAGCCGCTTGCGATGGTGACCATGGATGAGGGCGATCTGAGCCCGCAGGATTCTGGCGGCGCTTCGCCGATGCGGACGAGCTATGACGGGCTGGGCCGGGTCGTCCGCATCGAGGAGTTGGGCGCGTCGACGCTCGTGCATGGCTTTGAGTGGGACGGCCAGGGCCAGTTGCGTCGCTATCTTGAGAATGGTGTCGCGGAGATCGAGTGGCACTACGATGGTCTGGGCCACAACGTTGAGATCGACGCGCGTGATGCCGGTCTTTGGACGCGCGTCTTTAATGGCCGGGGGCAAGAGGTTCTCCGCATCGACGGGGATGGGAACCGCCTGGAGACGGACTACGACGGTATGGGGCGCATCCTCGAGCAGCGCGGCGTAAGTGGCCTGGACGGAGACTCGACGCTGCGGCACTGGGAGTACGACGGCGGCGGCAAGCTGTGCAAGGTCCCGCACGAGCTGTTCGG
>CAZVEM010000396.1:0-4680 GCA_964626165.1 uncultured Nannocystaceae bacterium | reverse complement strand
AGTGCATCTGGAGCGAGGTTCAGATGGACTGCATGGGCTCGTGCGGAGTCGATGCCCCACCCGAACTCAATTCGCTCATGGGCTGCGCCGTAAACACCTGCCCGGACGTCTGCGGCGCCTGAGGAAACAACCTCACGCTCTCCGGTGAAGCGTCTGTTGTGCTGGCAACGCAGCCACAGCACGGCATCGACGTTCAGAAGATGCCCGGGGGCGACACGAGCAGCTCGAAACCGCAACTTGAGGGGAGTCTAGGCCCAGAAACAACTACGCCATCTCGCTCGCATCCTCCAACGCAGAAATCTCCACCCGCAGATCCTCCAGCAACTGACGTGCGGCAGTACTGTCTTTGCTGGCCTCGGCCAGCGCGTGGCGCCTCGCGAGGGAATCTGTCCAGCCCCCAAGCGTTGGTCCAGTCAGTTCGTGACTGAGCCGCCACCTAAGCCAGTTCGTGCCTTGACTGGGGTTTAGTAGTCCAGGGCCGAACGGCGTCAGGACGTGACGCTCCACACCAGTACAGGACATAAGACGCGGCGAGGCGTGTTGAGGCGGCCGAAAGCGAGGACGCGAGCCGCTACGCGGCGGAGACGATCGCGGGTCTATGCCTCACTTGCCGGAGCGCGCTGCGGCGGCAGCTCATCGAAGACGAATGACGGAAGCGCGCCGCCCAAGGGCACCGTGCAACTACGCGTGAGTGCTCGGAGTTGTTCCCGCGGCCGCCTCTTGCACGAGGGCACGCAGGCGGAGCAGGCCCTCACGCACACTGGCCTGGTCGGGTCCGAAGCTGAGGCGCACGTAGCTGCGCATTCTTGAGGGAATGTGGCTGCGGCGTTTGCCCGGATTGACGTCGAAGAACTCGCCGGGCACACAGATGAGCTTGTGCGCAAGCGCGCGGCGGAAGAAGGTCATGCCGTCGCGCAGCGGCTCGGGGAGCTGGCCCAGGTTGGCGAAGCAATAGAAGGCGCCGGCGGGCTCGCAGGGGAGCGTCATCCCCAGCTCGCGGAGACCTGCGGACAAGAGGTCCCGCTTGGCGCCAAACTCCGCTCGGATCGCTGCGGCCTCTTGATCGGCGGCATCCCTCGCGACCAGGCCGATGGCCGCGGATTGGATCGCGTGCGCGGCTCCACCGTCAAGGAAGGATCCCGCCGAACTGATGCGCTCGATGACCTCCCTCGGGCCGACGGTCCAGGACAGGCGCAAGCCCGGATAACGCCAGTTCTTGGTGAGCCCGTCGACGATCACGACGGGATCGTGATCGACATCCTCGACATGCGCCGCGGCACTCACGGTCTCGCCGTGTCGGGTGTCGTAGATGTAGTGCGCGTAGAACTCGTCGATGATCAGCGCACAGCCCAGCTTGCGCGCGACACCGATGCTCTCGGCAAGTGGCGCACCCGCGAGCACGTGGCCGGTTGGGTTGGCGGGATTTGAGAAGAGCAACGCGCCAAGTCCCTTGCCGACAATCTCGGACTCCAGCTGCTGGGCGCCAAGCTCAAAGCCGGTGTCCTCGCGAAGCACCACCGGAATGGGCACAAAGGCGCGGAATGCCGTGAGGAGTTCTTCGTACGCGGTGTAGTCCGGGAGCACGTGTCCCAGGTTGATCGAGCCCAAGGTGGCGGCGACACGGGTCAGCGCCGCGCGTCCGCCGGATGCGATCGCGACGTTGTGCGCCGTGTACTGGCTCTTCATGCCCCTGCGATAGCGGGCGTTGTAGAGCGCGGCGATCGCCTCACGCAGATCGGTGCGGCCAGGCACCGGCGCGTACTCGGCCCGCTCGGCGTCGATCGAGACGGAAGGCAATCGAGCCGGGGCCCCGGGCAGTGGCCCGGTTTGCGGTGCACCCTGGCCAAGATTGATCCAGCTCGCATCCTCCGGCATGTAGCCGGCCGCTTGCGCCTCGTTCATCACGAAGATGACGCCGGTTCGCGGAACTTGGCGGAAGACTTCGCGGGACTCGGACATGCGGCGGACAACTAGCGAGCACTTGCGTGCGGCGCAAGGGTCCGCGTCGCTCGCTACGTGATCGGCTCGCAGAAGATGAAGTACTGCCCGTCTTCGGGCTTGCAGAGCTTCTCGACGTTCTTGCTGACATCCGCGCGTGCCTCGGCCTCGTCGACGCCGTAGCCCTTGGCCTGGTTGCCCGAGCAGTCCAAGTTGCACACCACCTTGGCGCCCTCCGGAACGGCTGTGTCGGCGCTGGAGCCCCCGCCACCCGACGCATCGACCGGTGGCGCCGCGCTATCTTGGCCGCTCGAGGGCTCGTCGGTGGTGGCGGGTTGTGCCGGTGCTGCGCAGCCGCTCGCATGGAGCGTGAGGGCAAGGAGAGTGAAGAGCAGGGTCGTTGGAGCGCGCATCGGAATTCTCATTCGCTCGCGATGGCCGCAGACGGTCGCAGACAAGGCAGCGTCGAGGTCTATCATCGACGAATCCCGCGCAAGAAGCCACCGGGCAGGCGCATTCTCGCGCGAGCGCGGTCGATCGGGGTCGGTGACGCGCGGAAGCACGGAAGCGCGGCAGGCCGAAGGCGAGGAGGCCTGGAAGTCTAGAAGGCTGGCCGCATGGCTGCATGGCTGCATGTGGCCACGATTCGGGCAAGTGTGGTCCAGGCTCGCCACCGATCATGTAAGCGGCGTGGGCAACGTGCGACACTGCATCGGTGCTGGCGCTTCGCAATGCACGACTGACCGACGTAGTGTCCCAACTACGCGGCTTTGCCATCACCTCCTTTGACGTGCCGGTCGAAGCGCTCGCGAAGCATCTGCCTTCCAAGATCCGACCGGAGGTGGTGACGCTGGATGACGGACGGCAGCGCGCGCTGATCAGCGCCGTCACCTTCCTCAACACCGACTTTCATGTCCGCTACGCGCCCTTCGTGCGACTCAAGGCGGCGCAGACGAATTTCCGGGCCTATGTTCGTCGGGGAGACGAGCACGCGGTCTGGTTCTTTGGCACCACGCTTGGCTCGCGCTTTGTGGTCTTGCCCCGCGTCTTTTGGCGCCTTCCTTGGGCCTTTGGTCGGCACCAGCTTGCGCTCGACGCCCAGGATGGCCGCTGTCGCAGTCTGTCATTTCACGCCGATTCCGAGCACGGTGTTGAGCGGCTTGACGCAGTGTCGACCGGACGCGCCGTGGGACGGCTCGACGGATTCGTCGACGCAGCATCAACCTCACAGATCGTGCTCAACCCCTTCGTGGGCTACCTTCGGCGTCGCGACGGACGCTACGTCACCTACGCGGTCGACCACGCGCCGCTCGAGCTTGAGTACGCCACCGCATCCAACGCCAAGTTCGAGCTCTTTGAGCGACTCGGGCTCACCACACCCGACCAAGCGCCGCATTCGGTGTTCGTGACCGCGACCAGTCAGTTCCACGTTCGCTTGCCGCCGCGCCGGGTCGAGCTTGACGACCCGGGTTGAGCAGCCGGCGGGCGCGGGTGCAGAGCATGCCGCCCCCGGCGCCCCAGCGCCTCCATCGAGCGGCGTCTCCGCGGCGACGGAGACAGAGTCGGCGACGGCGGCGGTGATGGAGACGGCGATGGAGACGGCGACGGAGACGGCGACGGCGACGGCGATGGAGATGGTGACGGTGATGGAGATGGTGACGGTGACGGCGACGGCGACGGCGAGTGCGAGCTGCCCGGTGGCCCGTTTGTCTACGATGGCACTGTCGGCGAAGACACCGTGTGCGATGACCTCGCGAGCATGGAACTCCCGTCGATGATCGTCTGGTCTACTTTCCAGGCCGACAACATCAACATCCAGAGCGAGACCTCGTTTCTCTGGGGCTTTGAGTTCAGTCCGGTCACAGGCGATCCAAGCAGCCTCACGGTCAACTCCACGCGCTACTGGGAGCCGGCCGAAGGACTCGCCTCATGTCAGGTGGTCTTTGAGGGCAAGCCCGTCAACCCCGTATGCAGCACCGAGCTGGTCGGAAAGTGGGGCCTGGACGGCAGCCAATACAATCCCGGCGAGAATCAACACCTCTTCATCGTCGAGCTCATGGACGGCTGCACGCCGATCTCCAGAGACGAGTTCGAGTTCACGCTAACCTGGACGCCGTAGGGACGGCTCTGCCGGAGGCGGGCGCTGTGGTGTGCGGCGTCGGCGTCCCACTGCGCACACTCGTTCGCGCCCTGTAGACATTCGATACAGGACAGCGCTGGCGGGCAACTGCTCGCATTCTAGGCATGCTGCTTGCAGCGAGCGAGCGAGCGAGCATGATCCCATGGCCGGTCGATACATCCAAGTCACAGACGCTGACGAGCAGGTTTTCAGTTGGATCCCCGCGAACACGACGGAGTATGTGCAAGCGGGTCCCCTCATCGACGTACGGGGGATGGGTTCGTTCGTCATGAGCGCCCTTCCGCACGCGCTTCGCATGGGCGCCGGTACGGCGCTCGTACTCGAAGCGTACGGCGTGATGGACGTGAGCCGCGACCTTCGCTTTGGCGTAGGCGGCACACCGCGACAGTCGATCACGCTGACGGGCGTGACGCCTGGCATTACGCTCGACCCGGGTGGATACTCCGTGGTCACGCAGCCCTACATTCGCATCTGGTACAAGGCGACGCAGCCCGCGACCGCGCAGATGCAGTTTGGTGGGATCTTCAGCATCGGCCTCAACCTGATCGAAGGGACCTGATGCGTCGCGGTGGCGAGTGCAGCAGCGGCTGCGCCGCTGGAGA
>CAZVEM010000395.1:0-4755 GCA_964626165.1 uncultured Nannocystaceae bacterium | reverse complement strand
CTGGGTCACTGAACGTCAATGCAGCACATCGCGAGGAATGCGAAATAGAGCATTGCTACAGCGTTAGCGCGGACTCGCGCTCCGCTCTTGTGGGTGCGCGAATCGTCCAGCACTCCGCCGACTTCGAGCTCATCACGGCGTCTCGACGCCCCCCGCCGGCAGATCGCGAGGCGCATCACCGCACCCTCTACCTCTTCTTTGTTCAGTCGTTGACAGCGTCAACTTGTCTCGAGGTCCGAGGGGTGGAGTCGCCGGAACTGCGATCTAGCTCGCAGCTTTCACACTCGGGCTTGGCTGCTGCTCGCATCGCGTGGTGCGAGTTGAGGCATCGGCGAGTCACTCACGGTCGGCGTGCGCGCGGTGGATCGGACCGCCGCACGCGCGCAACTCCTATGCTTCTGTGCAGTGTCAGAAAGTGAGCGGTGGAGCCGATCCGCGGGGGGCGATGCGAGCGCCCCCGCCCGCTGATGCCATCGCTCGATCGCTTGAAGTGATTTTCTCTCACGGTACGAGGAGAGATCTCTTGAATGGATCCCCCGCCGCGCGGGGGGTGTCGACAGCCTTCTAGAGCTCGACGACCTCAACGTGGGGCGGGCCGTCGCGCATGATCAACTTGTACTTCTTGCCCTTCTCCAGCTCGACCGTCCCCGCTGCCGCCCAAGCGCTCTGGGGATCGGCCCGCACGGAGAACTTGTGCTTGCCCGTCGAGAGCTGGGTCGCAAGACGTGGCTCGAGCACATACTCGCGCTTGCCAATCCGCACATACGCAGTCTTGAAGTCACCATTCGCGAGCGTCACTTCGACCTTGCTTGCGCTGCTCTTCGTGTTGCCGCCGCTCTGGCCGGGGCTCGAAGCGCTCACCGTGTCGCCCTGCGGCGGCTCGTTCGGACCGGATGGAGGTGCGTTGCCACCATCCCCAAGCGTCGATGCCGGTAAAGTGGCCGCTACGCCATCCGCGAGGACGCTGGACGGCGTGGCAGCATCCTCATGCGCTTGGCCAGCGGCCGCATCGCTTGGAGGCGACGCGAGTGGAGGCGACGCGAGCGCCCCTGCGCCCGCGAGCTCGTTTCCACGGAGTTCTTCGTCGGCGTTCTGCGCAGTGCCCGTCGCGTCACTCACCGTCGCGACCCCGGTCGCCGCGTCGCCAGGCGGTGCATCGCTCGGCGTCGTGCCGCCTCGATCCGCACCTGCCAGCAACTCCCCTGCCCCGGCCTGCGGCACCCCCTCTCGGGCATCACCGTCGCTCGCTTGTTCCCGCTCGCTCCTGCCTGCTCCGCCCGCGATCGCGAGGTTCCAGGCGAGCAGCACGATCGCAACTCCAACACCACCGAGCAGCAAGGGCATGAGCCAGCCAGGGCTTGGTGCGCTCGCGTCTCCACCACGTGCGACGATTGACACGGCCGGCGCGACACGATGCCGATCGCTGGACTCCGCTCGCAGCACGCCACTTTGTCGGCTCGTCGCGGCATCGTCGAGCGCGCGCAGCGAGGAGCTCGAAGATAGGTTTGAAGATGAGCTTGAAGATGAGCTCGGGGATGCGCTCAGTGACGCGTTCGAAGCGGGCGCGGCCAGCATCGCCGCGCTCTGACTCGCGCTCGCAGGCCGATGTCGCGTCACGGTCGCGCCGCCTGAGCTGTCCGGATCAAACTCGCCGCCACGTTCGACGAGGTCAGAGCGCCCACGCTGCGAGTTTGGGTCTCCATCGAATGCTCTCGGAGTACGACCAGCGCTTTCGCGTCGGGGCGGCGTTTGGACCAAGGTCTGCGCCTCGGACATCGGAGCGGCGAGCGTCTGGGTCGCGTCGGCGACGACCTCCTCGCCGCCGATCGCGGGCCCTGGGCGCTCGCCCATCGCCGGCATGCCACCGGTGGACTGCGACGATGGATTGGAGGCGGATCGCGCCGCGGCGTGTGGGGCCGAGAGTCCTGCCCGCACCGCGGCTGCAGCCCCTGACGCGCTTGCGGATCTCGCCGCACGAACTGGCGCGGACTGGGAGGGCGACGCGGTGTCCACGATCGCGTCGACGATGCCCGACCGCGGTCCCTGGACGCCAATGAGCGAGCGACATGCGGCCTCCAAGACCTGTGCGGCCGCCGGATCTTGCGGAGCCTTGTAGAGCAGCGCGAGGGCTTCTTTGGCGTTCCCGATCCGCTGCGTCGGCTCGTGCGCCAAGAGTCCCTCGATCAAAGCCTCAATCACCATCGGTAGGTCGCCGCGATCGACCTTGGGAATCTCGCCGTTGAGCGCCGCGGAGTAGAGCGCTTCTTCGCCGGCGTCCCCGCGGAAGGGTCGGCCGGCAAGCAGTTCCCACAAGATCGCGCCCACGGCATAGAGGTCGGCGGTCTTGTCCACGCGCCGACCCAGCAGCTGCTCCGCGGGCATGTATCGCAGCTTTCCGCGCACGACGACGCCGGCGGTTTCATCCAACGAAGCACGTGCAATGCCGAAATCGGTCAGCTTGACCTCGCCGGAGATCGAGACGAGGACGTTTTGCGGCGAGATATCCCGATGCACGATCTGCAGCGGTCCGCTCTCGTTGCGAAGGTTGTGGGCGTAGTCGAGCGCCTTGAGGAGCTCGGCGGCGACGAATGTGCACACGCCGATCGGGAGCAGCACCTTCGCGCGCCGCCATCCAGAGATCAGCTGCGCGAGGTTGAGACCGTCGACCCACTCCATCACGAGGTAGGGACGACCCTCCTCGGTCTCGCCGACGTCGAAGACCTGCACGATGTTGCTATGCGACAAAAGAGCGCTCAGCCTGGCTTCTCGCGCAAAGAGTCGAAGAGTCTCCTCGTGGTCCGAGGTCGGAAATTTGAGCGCGACGACCTTGCTCATTCCCTCGCGACCGCGACGGCGAGCCATCCACACCTGCGCCATGCCACCCGAGCCGATACGCTGAATGAGCTCGTGGCCCGGCACACGCGGCGAGTTCATCTGCCGGCGAGCTTTGAAAAGTTAGCCTTGCTTGTCAACGCAGGGCTGCGTCGTACGGGCCGGCGGCGCGAGAGACTGACCGCTCGTCTGATCGGGCCCTTGCCGGCCGGCTGTGGCCGATCTGGGGATATTGGCCAGCGTTCCAGCGTTCCCGACGCTCCGAGAGAGATGCCGCGCGTCGCCGCCCCCACGCAATGACCACGCATTATCCCGACCTTGAATCGTAAGCAGCATCGCAATCCACGGCCGCAAGCGACCGAAGCAGGCGGCTGCTCGTGGCGGCGCCCTCGCGATGGAGCGCGCCTGGCCCCCGCCCGAAACTAGCCGCGCGCGAGAAAGAGCGGCAAGCCGACAAAGACGCCGCGCACCCACTCATGGTCGCGAGTCGGTCCGCCGTACTTGTGGGCTTTCTTGTCGTGCGACCAGATCGGCTCGCGATCCTGACAGCCGTAAGACCGATCCGAGAAACTGCAGTAGATCCGGACGTGGAAGTGATCGTCGTGCGGCGCGGCCTTCCCGGGTTGCTTCATCACGACGCGCGCGTACTCGATCGCCCATTGCGGGCGGTGGTGTCGGATCGCCCAAGAGATCAGGTGCTCTTTAAGCGGCTGGCTGACGAAGACCCACTGGACTTGGACCTCGGGATCTTGAAAGAACGCCTCGATCAGCATCCAGTTGCGACGTGTATCAAAGCGGCGTTGCTGCCAGACCTCGTCGTCAAAGGGGATCCCTTGGCGGTACTTCGGCAGAAAGGGCTCGCCATTGCCGTCGTAGGAGACCATCTCCCGCTCGGGCGGCGGTAGCACCTTGCCGCGCGTGTTGACGCTGTAGAAGATCAGATCGACATCACGACCGGCTTCGTGACTGCCGTGATGCGACATCGAGCCGCCCTGGCGCTGCGAGATATCGCCGACGCCCAGGACGACGCGGCGATCGGTGCCCGCCACATGAGCTGCCGCCCGCTCAATCGCCCGCACCATTTCCTCGGTGCCGTAGGAGCGATCACGGCTCTTCCACTCCTGCGGCACCTTGTAGCCGGCACCTCGACTCTTGAGGTGCGCGGCGCGGCGCAAGCGTCCGGTGGCCGCGGTCCCGAGCGAGGTGCTGCTAAAGTCGTCCCACATCGGCAGGTGCGAGCAGGCCGTGTTGAGCAGCAAGCTGCCCACAAGCGCTGCGCCGAGCCATCCCCTCATGGCTCGACGCGCGCCGACCTCCACCATCCGCCGCATGACCCCTACAGCATTCGTCGGTCCGTCGCGGCGCGCCAGTTCTGCGCCAACTTGACCCAGGTCCCTGTGCGTTCGTCGATTTCTGGCGTCGTATCTGGCGTCCCTGATCGGCCTGATCGGCCGGATCGGCCGGATCGGCCGGATCGGCCGGATCGGCCGGATCGGCCTGATCGGCCTGCTCGGCCGGTTCGGCCGGTTCGGCCGGTTCGGCCTGCTCGGCCTGCTCGGCCGGCTCGGTGGTCTCGGCTGGCTCGGCGGTCTGTCCGCTCGCGCGCAACGACGCAAGTACCCGATGCCGACTCCACCTGCGCCGCACTTGAGCCCAACGTGAGACAGGCAGCGCGCCGGGGAACTCCCCTGCGGCTGCCTGTGCTCTGGTTCGGCCGTGAGACCACAAAGTCCGATCGAGGTCGGGTTGCGGCGGGGACCCAAGGGCCCCGCATCCGCGTGGACTTAGTTCTTCTCTTCGAACTCGGCGTCGATCACCTCGCCGCCGGCATCGGACTCGGGGGCTGCTCCCGCCGAGGGACCTTCGCCGCCAGCGTCGGGCCCGGGCTGGCCTGCGCCGTACATCGCTTGCGCCATCGCGTGC
>CAZVEM010000394.1:0-4757 GCA_964626165.1 uncultured Nannocystaceae bacterium | reverse complement strand
GGCTGCCCATGACGCTGGCGTAGTTCATCGCGATCTCAAGCCCGAGAACGTCTTTTGCGTCGGCGAAGATGACGGCGACCTCGAGGTCAAGATCCTCGACTTTGGCATCGCGCGGGTGATTGATGGCTCTCCGCTCAAGCAGCGGACACTCACGCGTGCGGGGGCAATCTTTGGCACGCCCGAGTACATGTCGCCCGAGCAGGCGCGTGGCGAACCGGTTGGGCCCGCCAGTGACATCTATGCGCTTGGGATCCTGCTCTACGAGCTGCTGACGGGCTCGGTCCCCTTCGTCGACGACTCCACCGTCGGCGTACTCGCTCGGCAGATCACGGCAGAGCCCGTGCCTCCCTCGCAGCTCGTCGCGCTGCCCCCAGGACTCGACGAAATTCTGCTGCGCGCGCTGGAGAAAAAGCCCGATGCGCGCTGGCCCAGCGCCAAGGCCTTTGGTGAAGCATTGGCTGCGGTGTCCGTCGATGCGCCGCGCCAGCTCGTGCCCCCGCTACTCACGAGCTCGTCAGATTCGCTCGACGATCGAAACTCTGCGGTTGCCGGACTCTTGCCAGTCACCGACTCCGCCGCGCTGAGCGTGGAAGGACGCGTGCCGTCGCGTGGATGGCAAACGCCGGTGATCGTGTTCTTGTCGATCGCGGTGCTCGGTCTCTCCGCTGCGGTGGCTAGCAGCTACCTATGGCCCGGCCTCTTCCCCGGCCGAGTGCCGATCGTGTCGTTTCAAGTGGGCGCCGGCGACGAGGAGCAGCCGTCGATGGGCGACGGGGGTCGTATCGGCACCGAGCTCACGCCGCCGACCGCCGATGCGGCGCCCGTCGCAGTGCCGACCGTGACGACCTCGACGACCGATGACGACGCGGGCACGGATGGCGACTTTGATGACTTTGAACTCGTCGAGGATACCGAGACGGGCGGAGTCGAGGGCGCTGACACGGGCGGTGAGAAGCGCAAACGCAAGCGCAAGAAAAAGCCCACCAACAAGTCGGCGCCGATCGGAACAGGCGGGACCGATCCCGCACCGATCTCACAGTCCGCGCTGCGTGAGGCGGGAGCGGCTCGCCACCGCGCCGTGGTGACACAGTGCTGGCAGCAGCACGCAGCGACCAGCGGCACACACAGCATCACGGTGCGCTTTGCGGTCGATGCTCGCGGCGACGTGACCCTGGCGTCAGTGCGTGCGCCGCTCGATGGCAATGCGGCGCTGCAGTCCTGCGTGGTCAAAGGCACACGTGGCGCCTACTTTGCGCCCTTCGATCGCGCGGTTTCGGTGACGTGGACCTACGCCGTCGGCAACGGCTAAGTCATCTTCGCGACACGGCGCGCTCGATCGGGGACGGCCAGCCCACGGGACGACATGGTCCACACTTGGGACGATGTGCGGAAGGTGTGGCCAAGGCCGACGCGGAGTGCGGTCAAGCGAGGTGCTAATCCCTGGAGATCGTTGACGGCCACGGCCGGCTTGCGACGGCGCGGCGCTTGCTGAGCGTCGCACCGTGGTCGCTCGAGTCGCTACAGCGGGGTTGCTTGGAGTCGAAGGCTTCATCGTCACGGTCGAGGCGGACGTTGGTCTGGGACTGCCCTGCCTCAATGTCGTCGGACAGGCGACGGGCGCACTGCGTGAGGCCAGCGATCGGGTTCGTGCCGCGCTCGGCAATTGCGGTGAATCGCTCCCACCGCGCCGCCAAGTGGTCAACCTCGCGCCATCGGATCTTCGCAAGGACAGCCCGGGCAATGACTTAGCGATTGCGGTCGCGCTTGCGATTGCCCATGGAAAGGTCAGCCAAAGCGCGACGGAGGGCGCGCTCTTTTGGGGCGAGCTCTCGCTCGATGGCGAGCTGCGGGGCGCGGGCGGGGTCTTGGTGGTCGCCGACCTCGTGCGTCAGTCGGGCTATCGGCGCATCTATGTCGCCGAGACGCAGGCACGACACGCCGCCGTGATTCCCGACATCGAAGTGATCGCGGTGCGTCACCTGGCCGATCTCTTTGCGCACCTTCGTGGGCAGCACGAGCTACCCGTCACGCCAACCGACGCCCGGCCGGCACGGATGGCGCGTGATGACGGAGATCTTGCCGATGTCCGCGGCCTGGCTGCCGCACGACTGGCGCTTGAGATCATGGCAGCAGGTGGACACAACCTGCTGCTTCACGGCTCGCCGGGCGTTGGCAAGACGATGCTCGCACGGAGAGCGATTGGCCTGTTCCCCGATCTCTCTCGGGACGAGTCGATCGAGGTGACCAAGATCTATGGCGTCTCTCGTGCCGTCACGCCCGAGGCGCTCCTGCAACGTCCGCCCTTACGCGCGCCGCATCACACCGTGAGCGTGGCCGGCTTGCTCGGTGGCGGCTCTCCGCCGATCCCAGGCGAAGTCAGCCTCGCGCACCGCGGCCTGCTGTTTCTCGATGAGCTGCCGGAACTCTCGCGGAGCTGCCTGGAGGCGCTGCGAGAGCCACTTGAAGAGGGCAGTGTCACGATCTCGCGCGCGCGTCATCGCGTGCGCTTTCCAGCTCGCTTCCAGCTGCTCGCGGCAATGAATCCGTGTCCGTGCGGCTACCTGGGGCATCCACGGCGGACCTGCGTCGACTCGCCGGCCGCCGTTGCTCGCTACCAGGCACGTGTGAGCGGTCCGCTTCTCGACCGCATCGATCTTGCGGTCGGCGTGGCGTCGAGCTCGGTCGATTCGCTCGCATCGGCGCCCGTTGGCGAGAGCACCGCGCAGGTTCGCGAGCGCGTGCTGGATGCGCGGCAGCGCAGTTCGCAGCGCTTTGGCAACCTTCGCGCCGAACGCCGCGAGGGATGGACCAATGCGAATGTCGAGCTCGGTCGCAACGAGTTCGATTCGCTCTTCTCCATCACAGCAACGGCGCGGAAGCTCTGGCTTGAGCTGGTCCGCAAGCGCGCGCTGAGCAGCCGCAGTGCGCAACGCATGCTGCGAGTCGCCCGCACCATCGCAGATCTCGGAAACAGTCAGGTGCTCGACGATGAGCATGTGGCCGTCGCCGCACAACTTCGAGTTCTTCCCGCCGTCGAGGATTCGTCGACGGCGTACGGCCAACACAACCCGCAGCCCACCAGCACAGAGAACAATCCATGACGAGCAAGACAAGCAACAACGCAGACAAGAGCAATGACAAGTCAGCAGAGAAGGGAGCGGACAAGCCCGACGGCTTCCTCCTCCGACTCCACAAGACGATGGACGTGGTCCTTCAAAAGTTTGGCAAGGGGGCGATCATGGCCCTCGGCGTGGAAGGAGCGCACGACAAGGATGTCGAGTCGATTCCGACCGGATCGGTTGGCCTAGATGAAGCGCTGGGCATCGGCGGTCTGCCGCGCGGGCGCATCATTGAGATCTACGGTCCTGAGTCTTCGGGAAAAACCACCCTGACATTGCACGCGATCGCGCAGGCCCAGCGCATGGGGCTGCTGTGTGCGTTTGTGGACGCAGAGCATGCTCTCGACACGCGATACGCTGCGGCCTTGGGCGTCAATCTGCCGCAGTTGCTGGTCAGTCAGCCCGACAACGGAGAACAGGCACTCGAGTTGGTCGACGTGCTCGCGCGTACCAACAACGTTGGGCTCGTGATCGTCGACTCCGTGGCCGCGCTGGTGCCTAAGGCGGAGCTTGAGGGCGACATGGGAGATTCCCATATGGGACTGCAAGCGCGCCTGATGAGCCAGGCAATGCGCAAGATCGCGGGCGTCGCTTCGCAAACCGGCACGAGCGTGATCTTCATCAATCAGCTCCGCCAAAAGATCGGCGTGCAGTTCGGTTCGCCCGAGACGACCACGGGTGGTCAAGCACTCAAGTACTACGCGAGCGTGCGGCTCGACATCCGCAAGATCTCCACGCTCAAGGACGGCGAGCAGGCGGTCGGCACACGTGCACGGGTGAAGGTCGTCAAGAACAAAGTCGCGCCTCCCTTTACGCAGGCCGAGTTCGACATCGTCTTTGGCAAGGGCATCGACGCGAGCGCCGAGATCCTTGACCGCGCGATTGAGGCCGGCGTCGTTGTGAAGTCGGGTGCTTGGTTCTCGTACGGCGACGAGCGACTCGGCCAAGGTCGGCAGGCAGCACTCGAGTGGCTGCGTCAGGATGAGGCACGGGCGAGGCAGATCCGTGCTTTGTGCCTAGAGTCAAGAACGCGCGCTGCTGCCTAGCGGGCGCGCTGCGCGGGACGGGGTTGGGCGCGTGAATCGTCGCCGGACCCCTCCCGCGTTGGAGTGTAGGGCCCGCTGCGGGCCCTGCGACGCAGATTGCCCGAGACAGTTGCGAAGCGGCGTCCACGTTGCGAGCATCCGCCCACCGCGGAGGCACAACGTGTCGAGCACATACTTCGTCCTCAAGATCCAGTACGTCGGCAAACCAGCCGAGACCCGGAACATCAACGCTCCCGTCACGACCCTTGGCCGCGAGGCCGGGGACATCGTGCTCGGAGATTCGCAGGCCTCAGGCCGCCACGCAGAGATTGTCTTTCAGAACGGACAAGTCAGCGTGCGTGACCTTGGCAGCACCAATGGGACGTACTTCAACGGCGCCCGTAATACACAGTTCAGTCTTGCACCGGGACAGTCGTTCTCGATTGGCCAGAGCGTCATCACGCTGATGGCGGTGCACGGTGCAAAGCCGGCCGCGCCGGCGAAGACGATGATCGCGATGGGGGGCATGCCTCCGATGGCGCCGCCCGGTGGTGGCCCGCCCCCGCCAGGAGCGGGCTTTGGCGCACCGCCGCCGGCCGCCCCGCCGATGGCC
>CAZVEM010000393.1:0-4757 GCA_964626165.1 uncultured Nannocystaceae bacterium | reverse complement strand
CGAGCCGCCCCGCACGGAGATCGAGCCGCCCCGCACGGCGATCAAGCCGCCCCGCACGGAGATCGAGCCGCCCCGCACGGAAATAAGGCCACCTCTACACGGCGATCGAGCCGCCCCGCACGGAGATCGAGCCACCTCGACACGGCGATCGAGCCGCCCCGCACGGCGATCGAGCCCCCCTGCACGGACATCAAGCCGCCCCGCACGGAGACCGAACCGCCCCGCGCGAGCTCGAGCCTCACAACAGGCGCACACGACGAGCGCGCGCGCTCGAACATCGCAGCAAACCGACTGCGGCCCGGCGTCCGAGCGAGAGCACCCCTCACTGCGCGCGAGCCAGAGCTCATTGAGTGGTGCGACCAAGCGGTGAGCGACTCGATCTCCGCGATGCCTCATCGCGTCGTCAAGTGACACGAGGACACACAAGGCCTTTCGATCGAGAACTGATACATGCCCGCCGAGGAACTCCACGGGTCGTGCTTCGGCAGCCTCCAAGGAGGCAAGGCGCTTTGTCTCCTGCCCGCGCACCGTCCTCGAACAACTCAGACACCAAGTCTGGGGTGCTCTTGCGACGGCGAGTGCGGTTGCGTTCTCGGAGCCGCAGCTCGGGCACACCGCACGGACACTCTCGTCTCGTCTTCCAAGGCGCTAAACCGACACTCGGAGCACCAACACTGCGTAAGCTGAGAGACTTCCTCGTCGATGGACTACGTGAACGGATTTGCTCCGCAGCTCGGGCAACCTTGTGTCGCCATCTTAGATAAGGCTACAGGCGTCGAGCCTACACGCGTCGAGCGACGCAAGAGGGCGGGTCCTCTGAGTGCTGACGCGGGTGACGCCAGAGGGCCACACTGGCGTCGCTAGGTAGGCGCGACGCTGATGCTCCCCGTCATCGATGAGTCACGGCCGGACTCCCCCCTCCGCGAATCGTCCCCTCAGCGGCGATTCCATTTGCAGTGAGCCTCGGTCCGCTTCTGCGGCGAGACTTGCACGTGCACCAACGACGAAGACTGTGGGAATCGGCGCCCTTCGCCTCCACCGTGGGAGCGAGTGTAGAATCCCGTGACCTCAGCGTCCCATCAAGCACGAGCGGAAGTCGCCAGGCAATCCACGTTGCTGCATTCGGTGCCAGCCTCCTACACTGCGAGCGCCAAGACCCCGTCGTCGACGGCCGGGCGTCACTCATCTCGCCGCCGCCCGACCACGACGATGCGTAGTCTGGCGTGCTATGCATTCGGTGCGGCTCTCCTCCACGAGCTTGCCGCGATCGCGCGCGCCTTCGATGCGCGAGGGATCGATCATGCGTTTTGTGGTGCGGTTGCACTGGCGGTCCACGGTGTTCCGCGCGCGACAAGAGATCTCGACGTTGTCGCGCGACCGGCCGATCTGGAGGTGGTGCGGGCTGCGGCAGCGGAAGTTGGATTCGCGATTGAGGCGCTGCCGATCGTGTTCGCGTCGACCGGCATCGAGCATCGACGCTTCACGAAGCTGGAGGGCAGCGCGCATCTCATGCTCGACGTCTTGCTTGCCCCGGGGCCACTCGCTGATGTGCTTGAGGACGCCGTGCGGCTTTCGTGGGAAGAAGGGACGCTCTCCGTGGTGTCGCGCTCGACACTGATCAGAATGAAGATCGCGGCCGGACGGCCACAAGATCTTGCGGATGTCTCTCGGCTGGCGGAGATCGACAATGGATCGTGAACGGCCGGACGTCATCGGGGCCCGCTTGCGCCGCATGGCCGAGCTGTTCAATCCCGACGCTCCTCGCGTCGACATGTCAGCCCAAGCCGTCACTGCACGCCTCCAAGAACTGTCGGACCTGAGCAAGTTTTGCAATCAGCTCGGTCAGCTCGGTCGTTCTCGACAAGGATCGTAAGCCGGCGACAACCGCTCCGGTTCGCCAGTGGGCCGCAGCGGCCTGAAGTTGGGACGCTGTGGCCCAGCGCCGGGACGCATCCACTCAGCGGCGGGCGAAGTCGACGCGCAGAAATTCTTCTCTGGGTTCGATCTTTTTCATCGGCGATTCGAGTCGGTGGTCCGCCGTCGCGCGAGTGATGGGCTACGATCGCGGGGTGGCGCGGCTTCAACGTCAGCACTGCTCCCTCGTCGGGGGCGCTCCCACCCCATGACACGTCGAGCCTGGACTCACGTCGCTGTCTGGTCGGTGCTGTATGCGTTCTGGCTGGTAGTCACGCGGGGGAATCAGCCGACGCTCCCGGTGGCGACGGTCGCGACCCTGATCTTGGTAGGCACGGCCGCGGCTGCGTTGTACTTGGATTGGTACGTCCTTTGGCCGCGCTTCGCCGCCCACGGAAGGTGGGCCGCGTACGCGATCGGGTTGATGGCGATCGTCGCCACGTTGTCCTTCCCGACGGTGCAGGCGATTCAGTGGGTGTACGACGTGGCTGGTGTCCCGAAGGAGGGGCGGTTCGGCTTCTGGACCAACGTGGGCTACGAGGTGGCGTGGTACACCGTCCACCTCGCGGTCGGCGCGGTCGTGCACGCGGTCGGTCGTCGCAACGCGAGTTACTCGGTCCCAGAGAGTTACTCGGTCCCAGAGAATTCATCTCGCGCCTCGGGACGAGCTGGCCGACGCGAAAGGTAGCTTCCCCTCGCCATCAGCGCTCGACGGGAGAGCGACCGATACCCGCCAACGCGAGGCCGAATGGGCTCCCGCCTTCCGCACACGCGCCCACTTCCGCGCGGAGGCGCGACAACGACTCCGGTTCGCCAGTGGGCCACGAAGGCCCACTGGTGGGACACAGCGGCCGAGCACCGGGACGCATCAACTCAGCAGCAGGCGAAGTCGACGCGCGACAATTCTTCTCTGGGTTCGGTCTTTGCGGTCTTTCCGATCATGCACTCCGCGGCGGGCGATGTCGACGCGCGATAATTCCTCTCTGGGTTCGGTAATCTCGCCGTAACTCCGTTCGCTGCTCCGCGGACTGGGCGCCTGGTTCACCGATACGAATCCGCCTCTGACCCGCCACAGAGCGGCATCTGAGGCCGAGACCGATTCTGGCTCGCCAACTCGACCGCCCATGGGTAACATTGCCCCTGTGCGGTGGCTTCACCTAACTGACATCCACATTGGCAAACAGGAAAGCGCTACGGAGACCATCGTCTTCCGCGAACTTATCTCGGAGATCGCACGTTCTCCCGGAAACTTCGACGCGCTGTTTATCACCGGTGATCTGGCATGGAGCGGTACGGCTCCTGAATATAAGCGGCTGACAACCGAACTCCTTGCCCCGTTACGCCGACTGCCGGCTCTGACTGATGCCAAGATATTCGCAGTTCCTGGCAACCACGACATCGAAGACGGGAACGCAGATCCGATCACCCAGATCGCTCTCGGAGTCCAGCGCTTCGACGCGTTCTTCGGCGAAGACGAGAAGGGGCGGCGCACCAGGTGCCACCGCGCGAAGGCATTCACAGCGTATGAAGCCTTCTGTATCGAGAACGGCATTATCTCATGCAAGCCTTCCTCGGAGGTATCTGCGATCCACAAGTTCGTTCCGCGCGATGGTGAACCGATTCACATCATTCTAGCGAATACGGCCTTTTTTTGTGACAAGGATCGCCCCGAGCCCGAAGAACGGGGCCATCTTCCGTCGCCCCTACGATCAATCCGGCACCGGCTCGCTCAGTCCCCTGGGATAACCCTAGTGCTTGGTCATCACCCAATCGATTGGTTCCGCTTCGAGGACCGAGAGCCATTCGCTCGGCTGATGCTTGAAAAACGCGCCATATACCTCCATGGCCACGTGCATCGCCTTGAATGTAAGTTCGGGAGCTCGGGCGTACGAAGCATCGGGTTCAGCGCGGCTTACCAAGCATCTGAGGCAGCTCTTGAGACCCCAATTTACTTTAATGGCTACTCGATCTGTCAGTTCGTTGCCTCAAGCCAGGGGGGAGGGCTACACGTGGGGCCACGAGCTTGGCTGGCCTCTGCTGGCCGATGGGCCGACGCTCAAGGCGTCCCAGCAGACTTCGATACGAAGAGTGACGTAGTCACAGGAGGTTGGTGTCTACCAGTAAACAAAGCCGCAACAATAGATGACCCTCGAGTCGCGCCACTCCAAAGGGTTGTTCAGCCTTCGTCGCTGCGGTTAGATGTTTCTGGTGATTATGGAGCTATGTTCAAACTGGTCTCAGCCGCAGGCCTCCTTGAGAACCGACTCTCGCCAGAGTCTTACCAAGGGTGCTCAGCAGGCTACCACAAATATACTGATGGGACCCACGCGCTTTGGATTTCGCCCGAACAGTCCCGAACATTGAGCCAGCCTGATATTGAGGCTGCCAACATGGAGATGGACTATCAGGGGCTTGAGAGCATCACGCTGGTGACCGCCGGCTCTAAAGGTCGCACCGCACGAGAGAGCCTCGATAAACTCGTGAAGAAGAAGAACATACGCGCCATCGACGCGCAGGATCTGTGCCGAGCATTCGCCGATAGAATGAAAAAGAGCCTGTTGTCCGGTGGATCTGAGCGGACTGTGTCCCTTGCTGTGCTGGACGGAACCGCACTCTTCTGTGTGACCGACTTACGGCAGCAGGACTGGTTCTTCCTCGCCGATCTTGGGGGCAGCATGCTCCCTGAGACTCATGTTGCTGTCTCAAGACTACGTCGTACATTTAGCGAATTCGAAGAGTTAACATACGGCGAATCCTCCACTGAACGGCCGACGCCTGCCGACGGCTTCAACAAGGAAGAGTACCTGAACTTCCTCGGCAGGAAGACAATGGGTGTTCGATAC
>CAZVEM010000392.1:0-4763 GCA_964626165.1 uncultured Nannocystaceae bacterium | reverse complement strand
CCCCGCTGGGAAGTTCTTTTCCAGAGCTGTCTCGGCCATCCCAGCGGTACTGGAGCTATCCGGGCGCGAGCACCCAACGGGCTCGCGCGCATGACAGCTGCGTCACGTGCTCGCGTTGACCGCTTCGCCGCGAGGGCATAGGCTCATGAGCGTGACGCCACCCACCCATGCTGCGCCAACCTCATCGGGCTCGTTGGACCTGAGCGGCTGAGTCGCAGCCGCCTCAGCCACGAGGGCGGCGGTGGACGAGGGGGGCGACGCGGTGTCCTTGCGTCCCGCAGTCGTCGATGCCATTTCGAATCGCGCATGTTGGCTGATCTCGTGGCGTGCTGGCACGAGGGCGGATGGGCTGCTTTGCGGACGGAGAGCTCTTGACGGGCGAACCCCACCTCTTCGACGGGAACGGGCTCAATCCGCGAATCCGAGCCTGAACGCCACCTCGGGCAGCCTCACTCACTTCGATGCTGCCAAGCCTCTGCTGCCGGCTTTGACCTTGACGTCTCACTGATGCATATGCGTCCTCGCAACCCGAGTCCCGTGCTCTCCCGCTTCGTCGCTCGCGATGTGAGTCCGTCGCGCGAGCACGTACTGTCGCTGATGCTCCCCCGGCTTGGCTGCTGTCTGCTTCTGGCTGCAGTGTCGCTGCCGAGCTGCCGCTCGGAAGGCGATCCTCATGCGGCGTCGCACGAACAAGAGGCCGAGCACCAACACGAAGTTCGACACGACGGACTTCCGCGCGAGGTCGAGCTCTCACCCCAAGTGATCAAGGACGCAGGCGTCCGCTGGGAGCCCGTCGCGCGGCGAGCCATCGAGCCGACGGTGCTGCTGGTCGGTGAGGTCGCCGCAGACCCGAATCGACAGGCGTCCGTCGCGGCGCGCATCGAGGGAGTCATCGACAGCATCACGGTCGTACCCGGCGACGTTGTCCATGCGGGCGACGTCATCGCGACGGTGCGCGCGCCAGGCCTGCAAGACCTTCGCTCCGCGGCAACTTCCTTGCGCGCGCAGGCGAGGGCCGCCCGCGCAAACTACAACCGGCTCAAGGCACTTGCGGCGCAGGGGATTGCGACGCGACAAGAGCTGGTCAACGCCACGGCCCAGGCGGACGCGCTCGATGCAGAGGCGAGGGGGGCGGCCGCGAGGCTCAAGAATCTAGGGATTACGGGCGCGGAGTCGGCCGGCCGTAGCTACGAACTCGCCGCACCGATCTCTGGCGTCGTCCTGCATCGCGAGGTCAGCGATGGCGCGCCGGTTCTGCCCGACAGCGTGGTGGTGACGATTCTCTCGACCGAGTCAGTGTGGTTCATTGCGCACGTCTTCGAGCGAGACCTCGCACGCGTGCAGGTCGGGAGTCCCGCGTCCGTCACGCTCAACGCCTACCAAGAGGCCGACTGGGATGGAAAGGTGTCTTACCTCTCCAACGAGGTCGAGACCGACGCCAGCACGATCGCGGCGCGCATCCCTCTCGACAACCCAGACGGACGCCTCCGCATCGGCCTGTTTGGCACCGCGCAGGTTGTTGCCACGGGCGAGGTGCGACCGGCCGCGCTCACCATCCGCAAGTCTGCGATCACGCAGCTCGAGGGTCAGTCCGTCGCCTTTGTCCGACACGAAGACGGCCACTTCGAGGTCCACGACCTCGTCCTTGGGCAGAGTGACGTGAGCTACGTCGAAGTGCTGCACGGCCTGCTGGAGGGTGAGGACGTCGTCTATGACGGTGTCTTCACCCTCAAGAGCGTGCTGCTCAAGAGCACCATGGACGAGGAGGAACACTGAGATGGAGTTCCTCGCGCGCATCATCGATTGGTCGCTGAGCCAGCGCGTCGCGGTTCTGGTTGCGACGCTTGTCCTCATCGTGATGGGAGGCGCTGCGGCGCTGCGGCTTCCGATCGACGCGGTGCCCGACGTCACCAACATCCAAGTTCAGATCGTCACGTCGGCTCCGGCGCTCTCTCCACTTGAAGTCGAGCAGTACGTCAGCATCCCGGTCGAGCGTTCGATGCAGGGCATTCCAAACGTCACGCAGGTTCGCTCGCTCTCCAAGTACGGCATGAGCGTTGTGACCGTGGTCTTTGAAGACGGAACCGACATCTACTTCGCGCGCCAGCACGTCAACGAGCGCATGGCCGAGGCGCGCGCGTCGGTACCAGCGAGCTACGGCGAACCCCGGATGGGCCCGGTGAGTACCGGCCTCGGCGAGATCTACCAGTTCACTCTCCGCAACGACGACCTGACTCTGATGGAGCTCGACGAACTCTTGGAATGGTACATCGCGCCGCAGCTGCGCACAGTACCGGGCGTCGTCGAGGTCAACTCGATGGGCGGACGCAACCGCGAGTACCACGTAAGACTCGATCCGGCGCTGGTACAGGCCGCAGGACTGTCGGTCAGCGAGATCGCGGCAGCGATCGACAACGCCAACGCCAACGCGGGAGGCGGCTACCTTGAGCAGCACCGCGAACACTTCGTGATCGGATCGCAAGGTCTGATCACGAGTCGGGATGACCTGCTCAATGTCGTGCTCGGCGCGACGCCTCAGGGCGCGCCCATCACGATCGCGTGTGTCGGGCGAGTGGAGTTCGGCGCGCGGCTGCGTGCCGGCGCAGCCTCGCAGGACGGTGAAGGGGAGGTGGTTGCCGGGGTCGTCCTGATGCTGATGGGCGGCAATCCACGGACGGTCGCCGCGGCGATTGACCACAAGCTTGCGGAGATCAGCGGCGGTCTTCCCAAGGGGACGCGGATCGACGTCTTTTACGACCGTCGCGCGCTGGTCGCGAAGACCACCGCGACCGCCGTCCGCAACCTTGCCGAAGGAGCGCTTCTCGTCGTGGGCGTGCTCTTGTTGCTTCTGGGGGACCTGCGCGCGGGAATCATCGTCGCGGCCGTCATTCCCCTCTCGATGCTGTTTGCGCTGCTGCTGATGGACCTCTTCGGGATGTCGGGCAACCTCATGAGCCTTGGCGCGCTCGACTTCGGCATCATCGTCGACGGCGCGGTCATCGTGGTCGAGAACGCGTCACGTCGTCTCGACCAGGCTGCCGAACGAGGTGACGTGCTCGACGACGCGGCGAGAACCCACGTTGTCGGTAAGGCGACCTCCGAGGTGCGAGCCGCGACCATCTACGGCGAAGCGATCATCGCGGTGGTCTACTTCCCGGTGCTCTCACTCTCTGGCGTCGAGGGCAAGCTCTTTGTTCCGATGGCGACGACCGTGCTCTTCGCGCTCGCGGGAGCGTTCGTGTTCTCACTGACCCTTGTTCCCGTCGCATGCAGTCTCTTCCTTCGCGGCCGCGCGCATCGGTCCGAGACGATCTTGATGCGGCTGGCAGCCGCTGGCTACGAGCCCGTGCTCGCGCTGATTCGCCGACGTCGTTACGCGGTTGTCGCCGCGGGAGGGGTCCTCGTCGCATGCGCGCTAGCGCTCTTTTCCTTACTCGGCGCGGAGTTCGTGCCGCAACTCGATGAAGGAGACATCCTGCTGGAAGCGCGACGCTTCCCCGGCGTTGCGCTCAGCGAGTCTGTGGAGGAGGACCTTCGCGTCCAGCGAGCGATCCGAACGATTCCGGAGGTGGAGACCGTCGTCAGCAAAACCGGCGCGCCCGATCTCGCGATCGATCCGATGGGCATCGGCGACACCGACGTCTACATCAAGCTCAAGGATCGCGAGGAGTGGCGCGAGGGCCTGACCAAGGAGGCACTGGCCGATGAGCTTCGCGAGACGGTCGAAGAGGCGGTACCTGAGCTCTCCGTGTCGGTCTCGCAGCCGATCGAGATGCGCACCAATGAGCTCGTCGCCGGCGTCCGATCCGACGTCGGCATCATCGTGTACGGGCCAGACCTGGGGGTTTTGGTCGAGAGAGGATCGAAGATCGCGGGGATCATCAAGGGTATCCCAGGCGTCGTTGACGTCCGCGTCGACCAGATCGAAGGGCTGCGCTATCTCCGGGTGATCCCAGATCGGCGCAAGCTCGCTCGCTACGGACTGAGCGTGTCGGACGTCAACATCGCGGTGGAAGCGATGTCGGTGGGGCACGCTGCTGGGGTGGTGCTTGAGGGGGACCGTCGCTTTGCCATCCGCGTGCGGATGGATCACCACCCCCACGCTGACCTCAATGCGCTCTCGGGCCAGCCGCTCCGCACCACGCGGGGAGACATCGTCCCTCTGGGCGACGTGGCGGAGCTTCGCTTTGTCGACGGGCCCGCCGCCGTCCATCGTGAGGGGCTATCGCGACGCATCGTCGTCGAGTTCAACGTCGACGGCCGCGACATGAACAGCGTCGTCGAGGACGCTCAAGCAGCGGTCGCCGCGAAGCTGCCTGATGAGACCGGCTATCGGCTAGAGTGGGGTGGCACCTTCAAGCACTACCAGGAGGCGCGCGCGCGGCTGCTGCTGGCGATTCCGGTGGCGCTCGGCTTTATCGTATTCCTGCTCTGGTCGGCCTTCCGCGCGACTCGCCCCGTCGCGCTGATCCTCCTCACGCTCCCGCCCGCAATGGTGGGTGGCGTCGCGGCGCTGTGGCTGCGCTCGATCCCGCTCTCGATCTCGGCGGGCGTTGGCTTCATCGCGCTGCTCGGTGTCGCCGTCCTCAATGGCCTGGTCTTGGTCTCCGTCGCGCGCGCACGAGAGTCCGCCGGAGACTCCCCAGCGATCGCGGTCGAGGAGGCCGCGCGTCAACGACACCGCCCGAACCTCATCACCGCGCATACCGACGTTCTCTGCTGTATCACGATGGCGCTCTCCACCGAGCCCGGAGCAGAGGTGC
>CAZVEM010000391.1:0-4765 GCA_964626165.1 uncultured Nannocystaceae bacterium | reverse complement strand
AGCGTCATGATCGCCAAGGGATACAGCGGCGTCGAACTCAAAGTGCCCGAGGGTCTTGATCCCGAGCTCGACCGCGGGCTCCGGGCACTGGTCGCATCACCGGACATGCGGCGGCTCGCGATCGAGCTGCACGCCCTCAAGTTCTATCTGCGGACGATCACCAACGCGATCCTCGACCAGGAGATCCAAGCCGGCAGCATGGATGAGGAGGCGGCCGTCAAGTTCATGGTCGAGGAGAGCTACCAGGAGGAGGGCGAGGCGCGGGCCAAGTGGGTGCGCGCGCAACTGAGCGCAACCCAGCTCTCGACCTACTTCGTCGGCGTGACGCAGTGGAAGAGCTTGCGCAGTCAGGCCGAGTACCGCGGCGGCTTCTCCATGCGTCGCTTCCACGACGAGGCCCTGTCCCATGGCGCCCCTCCCGTCGGTCACCTTCCAGAGTTGATGGGTTGGAAGGAAGCACTTAAGGCCCGCGAGGAACGCCGCGCGGCTCCTTGACGTCGCTTCTGGTCAGGACGCGAAGCGGAGCAGGTAGCCTGCTAGGTCTGGCCCTCGCATGGCCCCCGCTGACGGGCGCGCGCCATCGCGCGTTGATCCGGCGCGAGGTCATGGGGAACTGCGCAAGAGATGTCGACAATCTCACGCGCGTTGGTAGCTGTCTGCTTGGCTGGAGCGCGCCTTCCGGCCGCTGCGACGTTCATCATGTGTGCCTTCGCGGCATTGCCCTGCTTCGCGGCATCGGGGTCTCCGGGGTTCGCTGTCGCGGTGGCAGGGAGTCGGATGGCCACTGTCGCGCCTCCATCGGATCCCTGGCTTGAGGACCGCACGGAGTCGTCTGCGCCCGAAGTCGCCGCACCGCCGCCCGTGCGCGATCGTGAGTCGCCGACGGCGACGCCCAAGGGCCTTGAGGTGCACGCGGACACCATCCCAGATCCGAGTCCGGCGCAGGACGACGACGGAGCACCTGTGGCGACCGATCCAGAGGAACCCTTCGATGCCAGCACGGACGGGTGGCGCTGGCGCTCGCGCAAGGAGACGATGGCGGACCCCGTCTCGGCAAAGAAGGTCAGGCGGGCGCGGGCCCGGATCATCGTGGGCAGCGTCATGATCGTCGCGGGGGCGGGAACCGCAGCAGGTGCGGGAATGATGACATTTGCACTCTGGGCCGTCGGCGACGATGGCGTGTGCCCCGGAGATATCGCGTTGATGGCCGCAGTCGCGGCCAGCGGTCCCGCCATACTCGCCGGAGGCGCGGTGCTCGTACATCGCGGCGAGCGTCGACGGGTGGCAGAGCGATGGGTGCCTGCGGAGCGTACACCCCAAGCAAAGCTTCGTGTCCGCGGCGCACCGTGGGCCACGACAACAGGAGCGGGCATGACCGTGGGCGTGCAGTTCTAGCAGGTTGTCGAAGAACCCCCGTGGAGTGCATGGGCGTGCAATCGCTATGCAGACCGAGGCGCGAGGAGGGAGCGTACCGGGCGTACGTGACCGACGAGCAACAAAGGGCTGCATGGCGAGTGCGCGGCCATGCGCCGCGCGGGGTTTTTCGGCAGCCTGCTAGTGTCCTTGCGCTTCCACTCTTCGGTCATGGTCGCGTACGATCGCAGGTCAATGTCGACGCCCATCCCCCTGCCGATGCGCTTCGAAAGCGAACGCATGTTATGGACCATCGACGATGTGTACGGCCCGTCCGAGTGTCGTGGCCTTGTGCAGAGGATCGAGGCCTGGGGGCCCCAGCTCGCCACCAACAACCCGCTCTATCGCGACCAAGACCGGGTCATCCGAGATGAGCCAGGACTCGCGGCGGAGCTCTTCGAGCGAATCAAGTCACATCTGCCTCAGGCGATGGGGCCGTTTCGCCTGCTTCGCCTCAATGAACGCCTTCGGTTCTATCGCTATGAGGCCGGTCAACGATTCCCGCCGCACACCGACCACTGGTACCGGCCATCCGAGCGAGAGATCTCGCTGCATACGGTGCTGGTGTATCTCAATCATGACTTCGAGGGCGGCGCAACTCGGTTCGTAGAGCAGGTTCACGCCACGGTTGAACCGATGCCCGGACGGGTTGCGGTATTTCAGCACAAGCTCCGGCATGAAGGCTTGCCGATTCTTCGAGGCCGAAAGTGCGTGATGCGCAGCGACGTGATCTTTGAGGCCGATGCTACGATCGCGTCGATGCCGACGCAGTCTGCGCGGGTAGATTGATCCCATGTGGGGTTGCGGTGGTCTGCGCTCTTATGTCACGTAGAGGGCGTGGACGAGGGCGCCGCTCAGGTCGAACTCAATGACTCGACCGAGGTCATCGCAGACCAGGATCATTCCGTCCTGTCGTCGCACACGAACCGCCCCCGCCCCCGCAAGGTGGGCCCACTCCCGAACGCTCGCCCCGCTTGGCGGAACCAGGATTGTCTGCGCGGCGGATATCTGCGCGACGGATAGTGGAGCGTCCGCTGAAATCGCGCCGGCTGGTTGTACTGCGCCGGCTGGTTGTACCGCGCCGTAGCAATGCTCTTCCACGGAGGCGCCGTGTTCGTCTAGAGCAGGCGCCAAGAGTGTGTTGCCGATGGGCGTCGCGTCGCTTGGCAGCAGTGGGACAGGGCACGCTCCGTCTTTCGCATTCGACCAGACGAGCGACTCGGTCGGCGAATTCGAGATGCGGCACATACCGTCTCCGGACGGCGAGACGCGTGCACTGAGGAGCACGCAGCCTACTGGCAGGTCCACCGATGGGCGGCTAAGCAGGCGAGGATCCGCCGCGTCGTATCGGTAGTGCCACACCTCCAGAAGGGGGGCGACGTTGGAGGCGATGACCACGGAGAGTTCATCTGCAGTGCCATCCAACGCGATCACCTTCCCTCCAAGATCGCTGATTCGCCAGAGGGCGGTGAGTCCGCTCGCCTGCGCGTCAAGCAAGAGAATCGAGTCGCCGTCACTGACGGCCCATCGCTGGCCGTCGAACTGCTCGGCCATGTGGACCAAGCGAGCACGGGACCACTGCTCACACGAGCCACGCGCCACATCGATTCGTCCAAGCATCACTTCCCTGACAGCCTTCGACTCTCTGCGTTTGACGGTGATGACTCTGGAACTATCGCCCGCGCAGACCAGGCGGTCTGCGGGTTGGTCAAAGTGGCGCAAGGACTTGCCTGTGCGGTCGACCAGTCGAACGCCAGATTCTCCGAGGGCGAGAAGATAGCGACCTTTGGTCAACGCGACAACGTCAAGGATCGGAAACAGACCGCGCTCCGCAGGCGCGAAATGACGGGATCGAGGGAGTGCCTCGATCGACGTCTCGAAGGGACGTGCGTCGTCGGCGTCCGCTGCGAAGGTGGTCTCAACAATACTTGACCGCAGCTTGCGAATCCGTTGGAAGCAGATCTCGTCGGGAGCTTCGCTCATAAGTTTTCGGCAAAGCTGCCTCTTGGCGAGATCTGTTTCTACTGTCGAACATTCTCGAGATTCAAGCCAACTGTCGGCCAATAGCTGTCGAAGGCGAACACCTGTCGGGCTTGCGTCATTGACCACCTCACGGATCTGCGTGCAGGCCTGCTCGACGGACTCGTTCGCCTCAACAAGCACCTGTAGCTTTCGTGGCAGGAGGCGTGCTGCCGTCGGACCTCCCCAGTCGATCGCAAGGTCCAGCCATCGACGGGCCAGCCGCCGAGCATCCGGCACCGCCCAGATGGCGTCGACTGCAGCGGCGTAGTTTCCACCTTCCGCAAGCCTTGCGGCCCACAGCAACCGCAGCCGAGCGCCAAGTGCCTTGTCTGTCCGCTCAAGCTTGGCGATGGCCGCCGCGAATGCATTGCTCCGGACCGCTAACTGAAACGCTCGTCCGGGGTCGCCTGCGAGGAACCACAGTCGTATCGCGATCTCCGGAGCAAGGCCGCGTGCCTCAGCGATGCGTGCCGCGAGTTCAAAACGTTTGTGGCGCTCGAGCATCGACGTGCCACCCTCGGCGTCTTTAAGTAGCTCGAACCAGACAAAAGCTGCTTCATCGATTCGATCAAGCTGCTCAAGCTTTGTGGCCGCATCGAGATACACCGCGCGGAGAGCGAACAACCGACTGCTTGCCGTGCGATACGCGTGCGACTGTGGTTCGTCGTGCAGTTGCAACTCAAGGGACGTACGCGGCGACGGCAGGGCCAGCGCGAGCGCGGCCTCGTTTGGTGTATCCAACGAGCCGAGGGGAATCGCGCGGCGCAGAGCTTCCTCAAAGTTGCCTCGCTCAAACAACTCCAGTGTCTTCTCCATGTAGGCCGCGTGACGCCAACCGATTGCAGCCGCGAGCGCGCTTCGTTCGATCCATCTTGAGAACCACTGGCGCACCCAACTCAGTTGTGGCGTTTGAGCGGTTCGGGGCGCTGGGACCCGGGACGAAGTCTGTCGCTGAGTTACGGCGCTTGGGCCTGCCGCAGTGCCTAGGAACGCTAAGAGCCACGTCATCCAGTTGACCGTCCGTTGACGCTGCACCGGAACTGATTTTTGCAGGGCTCGGAGCAGCGCGGCTCGTCCTGGAGCAACCGGAAGCAGCGCGGGGCCAAGGATCTCCCGCAACGAGGTTTCCTCTGAACGGGGTGGCGCTGATGGCGATGGGGCGCCATCATCTGCTTCTCCGAGTGGCTCTGTTTCCAGAACGTTCCAGTGAGTCGTGTCGAGCCAGGACGACAACTTCACCGGACGTGCGAGATCCAAATCTCTGACAACGATCTCTGAACCGCCCCGGGAATGCCGGAGGGTTGTTTACGTGAGTCCAGCGACCTCCGCT
>CAZVEM010000390.1:0-4832 GCA_964626165.1 uncultured Nannocystaceae bacterium | reverse complement strand
CGCTACGTGGTCGCGGCGCTCGCCCCTGCGGCGTTTAACGCGGTGAGCATCGCGGTGGGTGTTGTGCTCTTGCTCGTCGATGCGCCCACGCAGCAAGCGATCGAGTGGTGGTGCATCGGGACGCTGCTTGCCGCGCTGGTGCAGGCAGTGATGCAGCTTCCGACGCTCTGGCGTCTCGGCTACCGCCCGTGGCTGCCCCTGCTGCGGTGCTGGAGTTCGCCAGGCGTTCGTCATGTCGCGCAGCTCATGGCGCCCGCGGTGCTGGGGGTCGCGGCGGTGCAGCTCAACGTTTTCTTCAACACGCAGTTCGCTTCCGAGCTAGGTGATGGTCCCGTTGCCCAGCTCAGCTACGCGTTCCGAGTATTCTTCCTGCCACTGGGTGTGTTCTCCGTGGCGATCGCCACCGTCACGACGACGCGTGTCTCGCAGGATCTTGCGGACAACAATGCGGCGCGGGTCATCTCGACACTCAACGAGGGCGCGATGGCCGTGTGGATGTTGATGCTCGCGAGCTCGATCGGTCTGATTGTCCTGGCCGAACCCGTGGTCCGCCTGCTCTTTGAGCGCGGTGCGTTTGGCCCAGAAGACACCCAGGCCACCGCGGTAGTGCTGCAGGCCTATGCGATCGGCCTGGTGCCCTACGGTCTCGTCAAGGTCTACGCGCCGGCCTTTTACGGGATGGACCGTGCCCGCGTGCCCTTGATCGCCTCGCTGATCGCGATCGCGGTCAACATCACGTTCTCTGCGACCACCCATCTCTACTTGGGCGCGATGGGGCTCGCGCTCGGCACGACGCTGGGTGCGTTGGTGAACGTATCGGTGCTTCGGATCGCGCTAGGCCGGGCCCTTGCGTCGGGGGCGTCGGGTGTGTCTGCGCGCGCCAACGACGTGGCTTCCACGAGCACTGCCGCGATCGACATGTCCGGGGACGCGTCGTCCACAGACGCTGCGCCCTCGGACGACACCGCAGACACCTCATCGCCTGCACCAGCCAGCGATCCTCAGGTCCTCGGCATCACCAGCGGCGGCGCACGTCACATCGTGTCGCTCCTGCTGGCCAGCACCGTGCTCGGCGCATTGTTGGTGGCGGTGTGGCTCCCCCTTCGCTCGCTGCTCGCGAGCGGAGCGGGTGGCCAGCTCGTGCTCGCCCTCGCGATGGCGACGCTCATCCCTTTGGCGGGCGTTGCCTTCCTCGCGATCCTCGTGCGACGTGAATACCCGGGCGCGGGTGCGATCGAGGGCCTCGTACGGCGCCTGGTCGGTCGCATCCGTCGGCGACGATCCTAGATCGAGCTCACGCGATCGCGTGCGAAGAGCATCTTTGCCTCGCGGGGTTGTGCAACGACCTGCTTAGGGGTGCGGGGCGTTGGAGAACGCCGCGGAGTCGAAGTAGCCGTCACGCTGGAAACGCTCGCGGCACACGCGAATTTGCGAGGGGGCAAGCAGCGAACCGTCGCGCTGAGCCCACGAAACCAGGCTGCCTTGCAGCGCGGTCCATGCCTCGGGTGAGCGTCCGGCGACCTCGACGTGGCGCGCATAGCTGCCCCATCCGTAGCCGCTTCCGATCCCCATGCGCCATTCAGTGCTGTCCGCCATCGCGCTCGGGTCGGCGGAGTGCTCCGCGGGCAGGGTTGGCACGTAGACATGCAGCATCGCGTCGTAGGGGCGTCGACCGGCCTCCACCGCAAACTGGAACGCGCTGTCGAGCTTGGCCGCGCCGGCGATGTCCTCCTCGCGTTGGTCGGGGCCGACGGGTTCAAGCACCAGGATCAGCGTGGCGTTGGCGAAGCGCTGTTCCTCAGGTGCGAGCTGCGTGTCACCGGGCTTCTGGGCGACGCGCTTTGGGTCATAGCGCAGGTACATGTCGGAGGCCTGACCCTTGGGAAGCTCGGCGACCGTGGCGTCGATCCCTTCTTCCGCGAACTTCGTTGAAAGCTGCTCTGCCAGTGCGCGGTGTGAGGCCGGCGCGAAGATGACGACATCATAGTGCGGGGTGCGAGCCGCGAAGGCGCCCCAGAACACGAGCGAGAAGCCGAATGCGGCGACGCTGCCGAGCACGAGCAAGGGCCGTGCCGACGCAGTGGTTGCGCCCTTGGCCTTGGACAGCGCGGCAGCCTGACGGACGATGAGGCCTGAGATCGCGTACAGCCACACCCATACGGAGGTGAGGAAGGTCGAGTAGATGTAGACACCTGCGAAGTCGTAGTTGAGCGTGCCAGGCGGCGACTCAAAACGAAGGCCGGAGACAAAGAGCGTCCACGCCTCTTGCAGCGTGAAGGTCTCCGGGGTGAGGCAGCCGACGTGGATCGTCAGGTAGGAAGCGACGATCGGCAGCGTGACGACCATGCCAACGTAAATCGCTAGGAACGCGATCAGCAGGGTGCCGATCGCATCCAGCAGCATCCATCCCACGCAGGCGAGCCAGTGCTTGGCGCCTTCAAGGCGGCCTAGCACCCAGCGGCTCTGAACCAGCGAGAGATAGTCGGGGATCCAGTTGGTCAAGATCGTCGCGCTGCCATAGACGAGCAAGAGCAGCGTGGTGTCACCGCGCAGGTCGCCACCGCTGATATCGCCAAAGCGGAGCTGCCGGGAGATGGCCTCTTTGTGAATCGCCCACACCAGCGCCATCAGGATCAGACCGACGATCGATGCGAGCACACTTCGCAGAAAGCTCGGCAGCATGACCTCGCCGACCAACGGCAGCTTGACCTTGCGCACGGCGAACACCGCGTCGAACCAGGTCAGAAAGCCGCGGCTCCATGCTTCTCGCGGCGCAGGTCCGCGCTCAAACACCCAACCGCGTGTCAGTCGTGCGACATCCTGCTTGCTGCTCGCATCGCCGCGCGCAAACAGAGTCAGCACGGCGGTGACCGCAATGAGGTAGGTGGCGAGGGCCAGCCAGAAGCTCATGGCTCACTGTAGCAGGGGCACCACCCGAGAGCGGACGCTCGGGCCCAGAGGCGTCACAGCCACCGGGCGGCGGCGCTTGACCTAGCGGGATGTCAAACAACCCCAGGCGCGCGCCTCAAGGCTCGGCGCAGTCGCCCTCGCTGACGGGCGTCTCGAGGCGCATCTCTTTGCGATCAAAGGCCTGGCCATTCCAGACCAAGACCTGGGTGGTCGTCTCAAGCACACCGCGACCTTCGTAGCATTCCTCATCTTCACTCGCGATCGCGCCTGAAGCATGAAACGAGAGGCGACCGATAGGGGCCCAGATCTCGTCGAGGTCGCCTGACTGCAGTCGATAAATGAAGCAGTGGGGCGGTCCGACCTCATCATGGTCGTGCAGGCAAAACGCCACGCCGTGCTCGCGCGAGCTTGTGTCCTGCTCGGTGCTGGGCCCGACTGGGAATGCAGCGGCCGAGCAGCCTTGGAGCTCGACGAGTTTTTCGGTCTCTTTGATCTTCTTGTTGCCGATCTTGAGCGTGAAGGTCTCGCCGCAGGTCCACGAGATACGTTCGGGCTTGCCGTCGGCGTTGAGATCGGCTGCGAAGGCTTCGTCTTCCCAGTCGAGGTAGAGCACCTCATCAAAGAGCTTGGGATCGAGCGCATCGCCGGACATCTTGCCCTGGATCGCGTCGTCGTCCGCATGGGCCTGCGGCTCGTGGCCTGCAGGCTTGGACCGATCTTCGCTCGGGTCGGTGGGGGACTTCCCCGCGGTGCTGCTTGCGGGGTCGCGAGCATTGGGCAGCCCCGCGGACGTGCTCACTCCATCAATCTCCGCGGGGGCGTTCGCGCCGTGTAGTCCGCCCTGGGACCGCTGCGATGGTCCCTGACATGCGAGCAGCCCCGTCCCCCACACCAGGAGCGTTGCCCAGGCGGGGCCGTGCACCGTGCTCACCCTGCGAGCCACCGACCGGGTCCGCATCGCAGCCACCATCCGCATGTCCCGCGCGAGCATCATGCGGACCTTGACGCTGCAGCCGCGCCTAAGCTTCCACCGGATCTGCACGGTTGCTCGCCGATAGGGCAACCAGGGCCGGCAACGCGCTGACCGGACCGCGAGGGCGCTGTCGTGACGCGCCACGGTAGGGGTCTGCGTTGGGGGAGTGAATGATGTCCGCGCACCGTCGAGCCTCGCGGCTGATCGCGCGGAGCAGCTCGAGTCCTCGTTCGACATCCTTGCGAGGAAAGGGATCGAGGGCGCGCGCCAGCCTGGCTTTGCCGGCGAGGCGTGCGAAGTCGTCCGCGAGGCGCTCGAAGGTGTCGGGGGTGATCCCTTGGTCCGACAGGCTCTGTCCGAGATCGGCATCGATGCCGCCGATCGTGCGCTGCAGCGCCTTGAGCCCCCGCCACGTCTCCAGGATCGCGAGCCGATACGAGCCATGTCGCACACCGCCCAGCGGCGCATCGGGATCGACGAAGAGCACGCGATGGATCGTGCGCGCGTAGTGGTCGGTGCGGACCGCCAAGCGCTCGCAATCGACAAAGATCCGACTCATCTCGTCGCTGAGGTGAACCGGGGTCGGGCGGATCGCCAAGGGCGGCTCGGCGCTCTTGGGCAGCGCGAGATAGCGCATCTGGCCGTGGGTCCACAGCGTCCATCGCAGCAGGCAATACGCTGCGAGCAGGATTCCGAAGGCCCAGGACATGGCCCATCCACTATGGCAGCGAACCCGCGGCGCGTGCGGCGCCTCACGCTCTGAGTCGATGGGCGTCGACGCGCGCACACTTGTCTCACGTACCGGTCAGCCCGCTGATCGGCACTGCTAGTGTGCGCGTGGGCCCCCGGGGCCGGCTCTTTGACGATGACCCTGACCGCGCAAGGCATTCGCAAGCAGCTCGGCGGGAAGGAGGTGCTGCGTGGTGTCGACCTACAGGTGACGCCGGGC
>CAZVEM010000389.1:0-4836 GCA_964626165.1 uncultured Nannocystaceae bacterium | reverse complement strand
GCCACCGACATGACCGGGCCCTCGGTGACCAGCGCGCTCGACCCGATCGCTCTCGCCCTGGGCGAGACCAGCGCGACCTATCTGCTCACGTTCAATGAGAACGTGACGATCGCCGCGGGAGCGCTGAGCATCAACAATGGCGGGACGATCACCGCCCCGACGCTCCCCGCCGACGGCACCGAGTTCATGGTGACGATGGACAACCTGGACGACGCACTCGACTACACGTTGAGCATCGCGGTCGAGGGCGTCAGCGATACCTGTGGGAATGCGCTTGAGGCCGCGGCCCAGGTGCAGATCGTTGGCGAGTGCTTCGCCGATACCCTGGCCCCTACGATCGTCGGCGATGATTTCGTCCAGCTGACGGAAGGGACCGCGATGACAACCGTCAACGTCACCTTCGACAGTCCTGTGTATCTTGAGGCGGGCGACGTGACCCTGGGCAGCGGTGCCGTGATTCAAGGGTTTAACCCGGCACTGCCGGCCACCGCGACGACCTTCGCGATCACGGTCCAGGGCCTGGTCGACACGCACGAGCTGGTGTTCACCGGCATCGAGGATGCCTGTGGAAACGCGGGCAACGCCTCGCTGTGGGTTTGCTCGGGGTCGGAGGTGACCTACGGATTTACCGGCGGCAGCCAGACCTTCGTGGTGCCCTCATGCGCCCAGGGCGAGGTGACCATTGAAGTGTTCGGGGCCCAGGGCGGCAATGGCCTCAACGCAGGTGCAAGCTTGGGCGGCCTTGGGGGACAAGCAATCGGTGATTTGCTCGTCACCAGTGGCGAGACCCTTTATGTGTATGTTGGCGGTCAGAATGGCTTTAATGGCGGCGGCGCTGCGGGAACGGGCAACGTCAACCTGAGCGGGGTCGGCGGTGGCGCTTCGGACGTCCGGCAGGGAGCGGATGACCTCGCCAGTCGCGTAATAGTCGGCGGTGGCGGCGGTGGCGGTGCCGGGGACGCGCAGGGGTCGTGCACCAATAGCGGCTCACCCGGTGCGGGCGGCACGGGCGGATACGTCTCGGGCGGCGCGGGTGGGATCGGCAGCGGCTGTGGCAGCACCTCCACGGGCGGCGGTGGTGGCACGCAGGTCAACGGCGGCTCTGCGGGTATCGGCGGCACCAACTGCAACCAGCAAGCGTTACCCGGGATCGTCGGTGACTTTGGCATCGGCGGCGCGGGTGGAAACGGAATCAACTGCAACGGCGGTGGATACACGGGCGCGGGTGGTGGTGGTGGTGGCGGTGGCTACTTCGGCGGCGGTGGTGGTGCCGGCGGACCGGGCGGTGGCGGCGGATCTTGGGCCGGTGCGGGCGGTGGCGGCGGCTCCTCCTACATCGACGGCGTCGACGGTGGCGTCACCAACAACGGTGTCCGCTCCGGCAACGGCGAGGTCATCGTCAGCTGGTAGTGCGCGAGTCCGCGGGGCCGCGAGGCTCGTCGGCAAGCGCTCTGCGCCGTGGCCTCGCCCGCGGTGCGCATTCGCGCGAGAGGCCAGCCAGGAGCGCTCATGCCAGAACGGCCGTCAGATAGGGCTGGCTGGCCGATCTCGTAGGGTGGAGCCTGGCGGGGAAAGCATCTAAGCTGCGTCCCGCGCTCAGCGCAAGGCCAAGGCATGGAGATCAAGTACTGGGCTGCCACAGACGTCGGTCGCAAGCGGTCTCAAAATGAGGACAACTTCCTCATCGACAAAGAGCTCCGCCTCTTCGTCGTGGCCGACGGCATGGGTGGCCACTCCTCGGGAGAGGTGGCGAGCGCGCTCGCGGTCCACACGATCCGCGACATCATTTCGAGCGAACGCGACATCATCGCCAAGGTCCGCGACGATGATGTCGCAACCCACGTGGAGCTGTGTACGCTCCTTGAGCACGCGGTGCATGTCGCGTGCGACGTGATCTTCGAGAAGGGCCGGCAAGAGCCCGAAAAGCGCGGCATGGGGACGACCGTGGTGGCGATGGTCCTCGTGGGCACTCGCGGCTACATCAGCTACGTCGGTGACAGTCGTATCTACCTGCTGCGCGGCGGCATCGTCTACCAGCTCACCGAAGATCACAGCCTCATGAACGAGCTGATTCGGCAGGGCAAGGTCACCGCCGACGAGTTTGACGATAGCCCCTACGCTGCCTTCCGGCACGCGATGACCCGCGCGGTCGGACCACAAGAACACGTCGACGTCGATACGCTCGACTTTGACATGGTGCCTGGAGACGCCTTCCTGCTCTGTTCGGACGGTCTCTACGAGTACACCGAGGACCAGGACATCGCGCTGGCGTTGTCCCTGCCTGATATCAACGAGGCGCCCGGTCAGCTCATCGACCTCGCCAACTCGCGCGGCGGCAAGGACAACATCACTGCTGTGGTGATCAAGGTCGCAGACAGTGCCGACCCCTCCGACCGCGCGGCCGAGGTCGGCCTCACGCTCGATACCCTGCGCCAGATCCCGCTCTTTGCGGAGCTGAGCTACCAGCAGCTGGTTCGCATCATGAACGTGTCGCGACAGGTCCCCGTCGTAGCCGGTGAAGTCATCTTCACCGAGGGCGAAGACGCCAACGAGCTGTTCATGCTGATCCGTGGCCGCGTGCAGCTCACCGTTGGGGCCACCCCACTCCTCGAGCTGGCCCCGGGCTCACACTTTGGCGAGATGGCCATCATCGACGCCGCACCGCGACCCGCGACCGCGACCGCGATTCAGGACAGCTATCTGCTCGCGCTCGACCTCGCCGCCTTCCAGGACATTGTCCACAAGGAGCCGCCGTTGGCCGTCAAGCTCCTCAACTCGATCCTGCGTGTGCTCGGTCATCGCGTCCGCGTCATGACAGAGACCATCATCGAGCTCGGCGGTTCAGCGCCAGAGATCGATGCGGGTGCTGCCGCCACCACCGGCAACTTCGTCGCGCTCAGCGACGACGAGGTGGAGCTCGAAGAGGTCCCCTGAGGGCATCTGCGGTGTTCGCATCCTGCTCGAGCGGGGACCTCGTATGCACGACGCCCATGCGGAGTCATGCGCTCTGTTCTTGCCAACGCGCCTGAGTCTCCGCGTCCGCAGGATGAAACATCTCCACGGTCAGCTCATCGGTGGTGATGTCCGCAGGCGAGCCGAGAACCGTGTAGGTTGTAAACCAACGGGTCGCGCCGCGGCCCGGCAGGTCGATCTCGATAGGAATGACCGCCGGAGGCCGTGCGGGTGCGGCCCGAGAGCGCTCGGGACCTACCCAGGTGTGAAGCAGTGCGGCGAGTTTTGGGCTGCGCGTCGCTTCGCGCCGCAGACGCGGCAACAGGTGGAGCAGAAAGCTCTCGGCATCGCGCAGGTGTGGTCGATACACCTGGAAGAACGCGTCGATGAGGTTTGGTCCCGCACGCAGCATCCGATTTGGCTCGACCTGCGCGCCGCTCAGCGCGGCGTGTAGCCTCGTGAAGCCCTCATTGGCGCGCACGACGTCCCAGTCCCGGTTCATCACGACCGCCGGCATGGGTGCATGCGCCAAGAGCAGCAGGTCGAGGGCGCGGACAATGTCCGCCATCTCGACCGCGTCCAGCGGCGTCTCCTCGTACGCGCTCGTAAAGCCGGCCGCCGCGAGCATGCGATTTCGCTCCCTGAGTGGGAGGTCGAGCGCGCTCCCCAGCAGCAAGACCATCTCGCGGCTCGGTCGCGACTTGCCCGTCTCCAGCCAGCTGATGTGCCTCGCGGAGACCTCCGCGTCGAGTGCCAGGCGGCCCTGACTCAGCTGACGAGACGCGCGCAGTGATCGAAGGAGCGGTCCAAACGCTTCCGACACACGGCATCCTACGCTGGATGCGGTGCGCTCGCGATGACCTCCGAGGTCATTGCGAGGCCACCCTGCCCCGGCACACTGGGGGCCAAGACCCCGATGGCCTCGCAACTCGCACACAAGCGCTACCTCTTTGTCACCGCCTTCCTCGTCGGCTGCTTCGGTCCGGTGTTCTTTCTCGGAACGATGGAGGCGACGATGGAGCCCGCGCGCTGGTCCCTAGACCTCCTCGCGTGGCCACTGGACGGCACGCCGAGCTACGCGTCGCCCGACACGCGCTTTCTCTCCGCGCTCACAGGAGGTTTCTTATTCGGCTGGGGCGTGATGATCGCCGCGCTCACGGCCCGGCTCTACGACAAGGACCCGGAGGCCGTGCGACGCAGCGTGGTCACGGGCCTTGTCGCTTGGTTCATGCTCGACAGCGCTGGTTCGATCACCTCAGGCAATCCATCCAACGCGCTCTGGAACGTGCTGGTGCTGCTGACCTTGGTCGGACCGCTGTGGTTCCCGGCGAGGCAAGCGCCCGCCGTGACCACCGCACGCGGTCCTCGTTGACCTGTTTGGAGGGCGAAGACTCCCTCTCAAGGGAGTGAGCACTCTTCCCGAGTGGGGCTCTGCGCGCAGATCTCATGTGCCAGACCATCGTAGCGCGCAACCTCGCTGGCGCGCCCGAGTTCACGCGCGGCTCGTGCGCCGGTCTTGTACGCCCAGACCCTATGGCTTTCAGCCACATCGTCGGAGAGTTCGCCAATTGCTGCGATCCCTTTCTCGACGAGCTGCAGCGCGGTCCGAGGCTCTTTGAGCTCGATCTCAGAGTCGGCAAGGTTGAGGTAGCTCTTGGCGAGGTCGAGGTTTGGAGGCGAGAAATTCGCCTCCATGATCTGCATCGCCTTGCGGTGGTGCTCCCTGCCCTCCACGTAGCGGCCGCACTGGTCCAGCGCTGTCCCAAGATTCGTCTGCGTGCGGCCCACGTTGACGCCGTCGACCTGCTTCGCCGCCTCGAAGACAACGAGTGCCTTCTCAAGGATCTCCACGGCGCGCGTGCACTCCCCACTGTCCTGGAGGAC
>CAZVEM010000388.1:0-4862 GCA_964626165.1 uncultured Nannocystaceae bacterium | reverse complement strand
TCAGGCAGAGGGGGACGCGCAACTTGTAGCTACGATAGCGGCGCCACGCCAGTTCTCCTTCGCTCGTCAGCTTGCGCTTCCGACGTTGCCGCTCCAAACGAGACTCGTGATTGAGCAGAAGTGTCCGCCAGTATCGGACAATGTCATTCACGAGGACCAGAGGCAGATAGTCGCGAGGATGCTCGTCCTCGTTCTTCCAGTAGATGTTAATCGCGCGAGTGATGAGCGAGTCGTAGAGCTCCGTGTTGACGAGTGCCTTGCTCTCAAGCACGAGCAGCACTCGCTTCGTAAACGCACCCGTGCCATCGTCCTCGGGCGACCCAAAGTTCAAGAAAAGGCTGTCCGCGCTCACCAGTTCGGCGTAGCTGCCATCCGCGTCGAGTTCCGGAAGTTGCGCGTGCGCAACGGCGCCCTTGAGAGCTTCCTTGACCTGCAGTGTCCGGGCCGAACGCTCCTCTTCGTTCACCTCTGTCGAGAAGTCCACGACGTACGGATCCAGGTCGCTGAACGGCCCCATATCTCCGCGTCCCGCCGACCCACAGGCAAAGATGGTGATCGTATCGAGGATCTGATTAGGAAGCTGTTGGATGAGGTGGCTGCGCAGATCGTCAACGACTCTACTCGTGCGCAGCTGTCGTTGAGCGATCAAGTCATCTACGGTCACGACGTACTCCCTCGCGCTCCATTAACCGGGCGAAGATTTCGGCCTGGGCGACTGCATCATCCGCGGCGTTGTGCGTGTGCTGATGGTTGCCGCGAAGTCCCATCGGCAAGCGTGATCTGCCGGCCAGGGTGATCGTGGTTCCCTCGGTCACCGCTACGGCGGTCTTGAGATCAAACGCGCGAGAGTGCTTGAATGGCGATGCACCGACGTACTTGATGAAGTACCAATGGATCCACGACCAGTCAAAGCCGAGTGGGTAGGCGATCATGACTGGCTCTCCTCCCGCGCAGCGCGACCGGATCCACTCGGTTGCCCGCTGCATTGCCTCGCGAGGTTCTGAGCCGGATACACGCAGTTCGTCACGATCTAGACCATTGACGAGGAGTGCTGCGGGTTCGAACTCGTCGGAGATGGGCTTTAGCTCTACGTAGAATCGGTCGTCGTAGTCCCTGGGGGGCGCGTACGCACCTGCTTGCAAGCGCCCCGCGGGCACGATCGCAAAGCTCAGCATCGAATACGGGCCGGGAATCGGGCCGTCGGTCTCGACGTCAACGGAGAAGTAGACGTCAGCGCTCTGCTCGGCTGACTGCGAGGGTGCGGCAGCGGCGGCCGTCGTCTGCATGTCTGCTATGGCGCGTTCTGCCATCCTGGGAGACTAACGTCGAACGGGACTCGAAGCACGAGGATTCGTCTGGGCCCGCACCCTAGACGACGCCAGGCCATCCCGTTTGAGCGGCGAGCGCCTGTTCGCTACTCAAGCGTAGCGAGCGCTCGACGTACGAGCGGCGCGTCCGCATCGACCCAGTGCCAGAAGCGGCTGCCGTGGCGCCAGCCTTCACCATCTGGTTCGGACCACCGAGCGTTCCCCTACTTCGCCCCGTCCGCCACACAGCGGATCGTGAATGGCTTGCGATCTGGTTTGGTCGTGGTCTTGGAGCCCGTACCGGGGTCGTAGATCCAGACTTGGCCCGGGCCTTCTTCCCACTCGGTGCCACTCCAGTGGAAGACGTCGTAGCCGGAGAGGGCGGCGTTGCCTTTCCATGACTCGAGCTCGGTGAGAGTTGGGAGACGCCAGCTGAGTCCACCGAGGGTGAGTTCTTCGCAGTGCGTCGCGCCGGCGGCTTGAAGCAGCTCGGGGCAGGGTGCTGCTTGTGCGCAGGTCTGCACGTACAGCTTGCCAATCGTGACGGCGCCGTCGGGGGCAGGCGGGAGAGGTTGCTCGGCCGGTGCAGCGACGGGCTGCTCGGACGGCTTCGCCTGCCCCGGTGCCTGCGCTGTGGAGCTCTGTTTCTGCTCCGCTGCTGGCGGAGTTGCACTGCAGGATGCAGCGCACAGCACGAAGGCCACAGAGGTCCAAAGCCGGATCGTGCTGAAACTCGGTGGGCGCCACATGAGCTGATGCTAACGCGAGAGGGCGGCGTCCGAAATCGCATCGCGTATGCGCTGGTCGCTCACGGCGAGGCCACTTCGAGCGCGACGACAATGCGCTCGCGCGACTCCTCTACGATCTCGATCGGCGCGCCACTGAGGCGGTCCGCAGGGTGCCAGAACTGCTCACCGCGCGTATCGCCAGCGTCGCTTGGCGCATCGACGGTCGCGCCAGACTGGCAGAGAGACTCTCCTTGAAACAGGGACTCAAGTGGCGCACCGGCGACCAAGACATCCTTGGCGATGATGAGTTCGATGGGAGTGCTCTTTGGAAAGTCGCCCCACCACGACGTGATCGGCAGCCGTCGAATCGTGATGTCGCCGCCTGCCGGCAATCGAAGGGCCCAGAAGTTGCCGCCGACGCCCTTGGCGATGATAGTGCTGGGCTGCGTCGAGAGTCGATAGATCTGCAGCTCTGCGAGCAGGCCACCCGGTCGAGGATCGTCCTGGCCCTCGTACGGAAAAGTCTCCGGCAGGATCAGCCAGCGCGGTCCATCGGACGGATTGTGCAGCGCCACATCAAAGTAATGCAGCGCCATCGGTGGTTTGCCGCGCCAGTTGCCAACGTAGCTCGCCTTGGTCCAGGCAGACTGCTTGATCGCGGAGGGGCCTTGTCCCGGTATCGCGTCCGCGTCCTTCACCCCTGCGCCCTGGGTTGCCGATCCGGGCGTCCCCGCAGTGCCGTCCGATGCATCCGGCCGCGAGGCTTCCGGGACGGGAGCTGGCGTAGCACCCTGCGCACACGCAACGAGGAGGAGCATCGGCGCAGCGCGAGGTACCGTGACCACGGATTGACGATAGCACCCCCTGGGGGTGCACCGTCGCGACCGACCGCGAACGCTTCGACTGGATACGCGGCGGCACTGCACGCCTGGAGTTGCCACGGTTGCCGAGACCGGCGTAGATAGGCGGGCAGCAAACTACCTCAAGCGGCTCTAGTTCCGTGCCCCCATCGACACCCACGCTCGACGATCTGCGTCGCTACGCAGTCGGTCGCACCCTGTTCACGGCTAGCTTGCCGCGCGCGATCGAGCGGCTCGGCTTTGTGCAGGCGGATCCGATCCGTGCCCCCGCGCGGGCGCAAGACCTCACGCTTCGTCATCGCGTCAAAGGCTATCGCGCCGGTGACCTCGAGCGCCGCTATCACCAACTGGATCTAGAAGAGGATTTCTTCGTCAACTACGGGTTCTTGCCACGCAGCACGCAGCGACTCTTGCATCCCCGCAAAGCCCTGCGAGCGTGGACCAAGAAGCGTTGGGCGCTGGCTCATGACGTCCTTGCCTTTGTGCGCGAGCGTGGAGTCGTTCACCCACGCGACGTGAACGCCCACTTCCAACACGGGAGCACAACCAACTGGTTTGGCGGCACGAGCAACGCAAGCACCCAGTTGCTGGATGGCATGCACTACAGAGGGCTCTTGCGCATCGCGAAGCGGGAAGGTGGGGTGCGCGTGTATGCGGCAGCCGATTGGCACACGTCGGATGACGCCTGCGATGTTGCGGCGGCGATGGACGCGATGGTGGACGTCATCGTTGCCAAGTACGCGCCACTTCCTGCTTCCTCGCTTCGATCGCTGATCTCTCGGTTGCGCCTGGCGGCGCCGCAATGGGAGGCTGAGCGCGCCGCAGCGTTTCGTCGCGCGATTGCTCGACTCCGTAGCGCAGAAGTCGGGGGCAAATGCTGGTACTGGCCGGACAGGGAGTCGCCGTCCTCTCCCAAGTACGAGCCAAACGACACCGTATTGTTGCTCGCCCCCTTTGACCCGATCGTCTGGGACCGAGCGCGCTTTGAATTGCTCTGGGACTGGGCCTATCGCTTTGAGGCCTACGTACCGGCGCCCAAGCGCGAACGTGGCTACTACGCGCTGCCACTTCTCTGGCGCGACCGCGTCATCGGATGGGCCAACGCGTCGGTCGAGGATCAGAGATTGCGCGTGCAACCCGGCTACGTCGCAGGCAAAGCGCCTCGAGACGCTGCATACCGATCCGCACTACAAGAGGAGGCTGCCCGCATGGCGAGCTTCCTTGATCTTCCGGACTATGAGATCGCGCGGCCAAAGTCCTGAGCGAGCCGGGAGGTGAAGCACGAGTCGCAATGCGCGACTCGGCCCCTCCCCGGTACGGCTCAGCTCAGCTCATCAAAAGACGCACCACTCTTGGCCCTGCTCGGAGTAGTTGAGCTCGTTCACGAGTCCTGCAGGCGCGTTGACGCTGAATGTCCAGATCTTGGCGCAGTCGCATCCGTCAAAGCAGTCGTAGAACTCGTCCCGCACTTCCCATTGCGAGATGCCACCACCCAACTCTTCGTACTCGTAGCGGTCGTTCTGTCCACCGACCAGGCTATTGGGCTCCGCATAGTCAACCTCTGCCAGTGCAGAGAACTCCGCCGACAGGGCGAGGATGTTGTAGTTCTCCGAGAACGTGACGAGGTGGTAAAAGCCCATGTCCATGTCGGACACAGCGCCGTACTGTGTCTTGAGAGCCTCGTAGTTGGTGGTTGGTGCGTTCTCGACAAGTCCGACAAGCATGGTGTTGGGCTCCCACGCCTGATACTGGCCCACCATGTTGAGTTCTGGATTTGACAGACGCAGGTAGCACAGGTGGAGGGCCGCGAACTCGATGTCCTCCGCGGAGGGCTGCACGTCACCTGCAGCGCCGTCGTGCAGTGCGATCACCCACCACGCTTCCGCGCTGAAGTCGTCCATGCAGTCCCGTGGTGTCCAGCCGTCGCCGTCGCCATCACCATCGCCGTCGCCGTCGCCATCGCCGTC
>CAZVEM010000387.1:0-4888 GCA_964626165.1 uncultured Nannocystaceae bacterium | reverse complement strand
CATCAACCCAGCGTACCCCGAGGGCATGATGCTCGCGATCCTGTTCATGAACATGTTCGCCCCGCTCATCGACCACTTCATCGTTCAGGGCAACATCAAGCGGAGAAAGGCGCGTTATGACGCAGCAGTATAGTAACGGCTACACCTTCGCCTTTGCGGCGGGCGTCTGCTTGGTCTGCTCGGTGTTCGTTGCGGGCGCCGCGGTGGCCCTCAAGGATCGCCAAGAAGAGAACAAGGTCCTCGACAAGCAAAAGAAGGTCTTGGAGGTCGCCGGACTCGTCAAGCCCGGCGAGAAGGTGAGCCCCGAGGACATCAAGACGCGCTTTGAGGCCAACATCGTCCCGCGCCTAGTCGATGCCGACGGCAACTACGTCGAGGGCGACGCCGCGACCTACGACTGGGGTAAGGCGATGAAAGATCCCGAGGGTTGCAAGCCGCTCGAGGCCCTGGATCCCTCCAAGGTCAAGTGCATCCCAGAGACTCGCCTCGTTTACGAGGTCGTCAACAAGGGCCAGATCTCGCAGGTCATTCTTCCCGTGGAGGGCAAGGGACTCTGGTCCACGCTTTACGGGTTCCTCGCGCTTGAGCCGGATGGCGCCACGGTCAGCGGCATCATCTTCTATCAGCATGGCGAGACCCCCGGCCTTGGTGGTGAGGTCGACAATCCGCGCTGGCGCGCGATTTGGAAGGGTCGACGCCTCTATGACGACAAGGGAGCCGTTGCGCTCTCCGTGACCAAGGGCGCCGCGGGTTCGGCCTCCGAGGATCCCTACCGCGTCGACGGTCTCTCGGGCGCAACGCTCACCAGCCGTGGCGTCACCCATCTCGTGCATTTGTGGGCCGGTCCCCAGGCCTTCCAGCCCTATCTCGTCAAGCTCGGCGCGGGCGAGTTGGGACAGGCGCCCGCCGCAGGCAAGGGTGGTGCCAAGCCGGCGGCCGGGGCGAAGGGGGCCGGAAAGACGGCACCCAATGCCGGCAAGAACGGCGGCAAGAAGGGCGGCCGACCGGTCGCGAAGGACAAGAGCATGGCACCAGCCAAGGCTGGCAAGAAGGAAGGGGGCTGATCATGTCGGCCAAGCAAAATCGCGAAGCGGTCCTCGACCCACTTTTCAATAACAACCCGATCGCGGTGCAGGTGCTCGGAATCTGCTCGGCGCTGGCGGTCACGACCAAGCTCGAGACGGCCATCGTCATGTCGATTGCCGTGACGGCAGTCACCGGGCTCTCAAATGCCGCCGTCAGCTCGATCCGCAACTACATCCCGCCGAGCATTCGCATCATTGTGCAGCTCACGGTGATCGCATCGCTGGTGATCATCACCGACCAGCTCTTGAAGGCCTACGTCTTTGAGGTCTCCAAGCAGCTTTCGGTCTTCGTCGGTCTGATCATCACCAACTGCATCGTCATGGGCCGTGCAGAGGCCTACGCGATGCAGAATCCGCCGCTGGCAAGCTTCCTGGACGGAGTCGGCAACGGTCTTGGGTACAGCAGCGTGCTGATCGCGGTCGGCTTTGTCCGCGAGCTCTTCGGCTCGGGCACCGTGCTCGGGTTCACTGTTTTGCCGCTTGCCAGCAATGGCGGCTGGTACAGCCCCAATGGACTCATGGTCCTCGCCCCAGCCGCGTTCTTCCTGATCGGCTTCGCGATTTGGATCATGCGCACCATCAAGCCCGAACTCGTCGAGAAGGACGGATGAGCGGCGTTTCGTTCATCCCCGCACTCGTCAACCAAAGGAACTAATCCGATGTTCGAGAACCTGCTCAGCATCTTCCTCAAGGCCACGTTCGTCGAGAACATGGCCCTCGCGTTCTTTCTCGGGATGTGCTCATTCCTCGCGGTCTCCAAAAAGGTGGAGAACGCACTGGGATTGGGCGTCGCGGTCATCTTCGTGTTGACCCTAACCACCCCGCTCAACGCGCTCATCTATCACGGGCTTCTCAAGGAAGGCGCGCTCGCTTGGGCCGGCTTCCCGGATGTGAACCTGGAGTTCCTCGCGTTCTTGACCTTCATCGGCACCATCGCCGCGGCGACGCAGGTCGTCGAGATGGCGATCGAGAAGTATGCTCCCTCGCTCTACTCCGCGCTTGGCGTGTTCTTGCCGCTCATCGCGGTGAACTGCGCGATTCTTGGCGCTTCGCTCTTCCTCGTGGAGCGCGACTATGGCGTCGGCGAGTCACTGGTCTTCGGCTTTGGCTCGGGTGTCGGTTGGGCCATGGCGATCGCCGCGCTCGCCGCAATCCGCGAGAAGATGCGCTACAGCAACGTGCCCGATGGCCTTAAAGGCCTGGGCATCACCTTCATCGTCGTGGGTCTGATGGCTCTCGGCTTTATGTGCTTCGCGGGTATTCAGCTCTAACCAGAGGCTTTCAGTCCAAGGCGAACCATCCCATGGCTCTTCTCGACATGCATGATCCTCTTCGCTCCGCGAGTACGGCCGATTCGGCGCTCGCGGCTGCCTGGCCTACGACCCTGCTCGCGGACGCGGATCCGATGACCGTCGCCCTGCTCGGCGTGGTCATGTTCCTCACCGTCATTATGGCGCTGGTGGCGGCGCTTGGCGCGGCGCGCAAGCAGCTCGTCAGCTCTGGCGCCGTCAAGGTGCTGATCAACGATGACCCCAAGCTGACGCTCAACGTCGACGCGGGTAGCACGCTCCTCAACACGTTGGCGAACAACAAGATCTTCATCCCGTCCGCCTGTGGCGGTAAGGGAAGCTGCGGCGTGTGCAAGGTGACCGTCACCGAAGGCGGCGGCTCACTGCTCCCGACCGAAGAAGGCTGGATCTCGCGCGGTCAGGCACGCCAGGGCGTGCGTCTGTCGTGCCAGGTCAAGGTCAAGTCGGACATGAAGATCGAGCTGCCGCACGAGTTCTTCGAGATTCGGAAGTGGGAGTGCACGGTCCGCAGCAACGACAACGTCGCGACCTTCATCAAGGAGTTCATCATCGAGCTCCCGCCCGGTGAAGAGGTGCCGTTCCGCGCCGGCGGCTACATCCAGATCGAGTGCCCGCCCCACCAGGTCGATTTCTCCAAGGACATTGAGATCGCTCCCGAGTACCGAGAGGACTGGGACAAGTTCAATATCTGGCAATACAAGTCGAACGTGACTGAGGGCGTCACGCGGGCGTACTCGATGGCGAACTACCCGGAGGAGAAGGGCATCATCATGCTCAACATCCGCGTCGCCACGCCGCCGCCGAACGTCCCCGACGCGCCTCCCGGCATCATGTCGTCGTACATTTTCAGCCGGAAGAAGGGCGACAAGGTCACGATCTCGGGTCCCTACGGAGAGTTCTTCGCCCGCGACACCGACAACGAGATGTGCTTCATCGGCGGTGGCGCAGGCATGGCGCCGATGCGCTCGCACATCTTTGACCTGTTCCGCCGCGTTCACACCAAGCGCAAGGTGACGTTCTGGTACGGCGCGCGATCCTTGCGCGAAGCCTTCTACATCGAGGACTTTGACATGATCCAGCGCGAGAACGAGAACTTTAAGTGGCATCTCGCGCTCTCGTCGCCGCTCCCGGCCGACAACTGGACCGGCCTCCGGGGCTTCATCCATCAGGTCGCGATGGACGAGTACCTCAAGAAGCACGAGAGCCCCGAGGACATCGAGTTCTACATCTGTGGACCACCGATGATGAACGATGCGGTTATCAAGATGGCGCTCTCGCTGGGTGTCGAGCCCGAGAACGTCATGTTCGACGACTTCGGCGGATGATGAGCCCCGCACCGGAAACCGACTCACGGTTTCGCATTGGGCTGACGCTCGCGCTCCTCGTCGCGGGCGTCGGCCTTTTTACGTGGCGCCAGCTCGCGCCAGGGCCGAGCGAGGGCGGGCCGGCGGCCGCGAACGGGGCGCAGGCCCACGAGGGGACCGGCCAGGAGGCGCGGCCGAGCTGGACGCATCAAGGCGAGGTCTACGGCTCGACCTTCGAGATCAAGGTCGTGCTGCCTGTCGGCGTTTCGGCACCCAGTCCCGCGGAGCTCCTCGGCGAGGTGGGTGCCGCGCTGGCGCGCGTCGATGTGGCCATGTCGACCTATCGACCCGACTCGGAGATCAGTCGAATCAACGCGGGTCCTGCGGGCGACCTGCACGCTCTGAGCCCCGATCTGGCGGCGGTGCTTCGCATCGCGCAAGAGGTGCACGTCGCCAGCGGTGGTGCTTTTGATCCGACGGTCATGGCACTGGTCGAGGTCTGGGGCTTTGGTCCTGGTGGGGCGCCTCTGGTGGGAGAGGAACCCTCCGAGAGCGCGCTCGCTGCGGCCCAGGGGCGCGTCGGCCTTGCGCGCCTTGGCCTTGAGTTCTCTGCCGGTGGAGGCGCGACGCTGCGCAAACAGGTCGAGGGCCTGCGGCTGGATCTCAACGCGATCGCCCCCGGCTACGCCGCCGATGTCATCGCTGCGGCCTTCGAGGAGCTTGGGGTCGAGGAGTACATGATCGAAGTCGGCGGCGAGGTGCTGGCGCGCGGACTCAATACCAGCGGCCAGGTGTGGCGGATCGGGATCGAGGTGCCCGACGGCGGCACGCGTGAGCTCTACGCCTCGGTGCCGTTGGCGAACGCTGGGCTCGCGACCAGCGGTGACTATCGCAAGTACCGAGAGGTCGGCGGTAAGCGGATCAGCCACACGATCGATCCTCGCTCGGGGCGACCGATCTCGCACGAACTCGCCAGCGTCACCGTCATCCAACCGACGTGCGCTGCGGCGGACGCCTGGGCGACCGCGCTCAACGTGCTGGGCCCCGAAGAAGGCTTTGCGCTCGCCGAGGCCAAGGGTATTCCCGCGCTGTTCATCATCCGGGATGGCGAAGGCTTTCGGGAGAAGACCACGAGCGCCCTCGGCACGCTGATGCCGGCGGCTCCTCCGCCGCACCCCTGACGAGACAT
>CAZVEM010000386.1:0-4888 GCA_964626165.1 uncultured Nannocystaceae bacterium | reverse complement strand
CCACAACGATACACGTGGCGCAACTCGGGGCGATGGAAGGGAGAGCACTCATGACGGGCAGCCCTTGGCAATCGGCATGTTCGACTGCCAAGAGTCAGGTTACCACGGCGGACGCCGTGGAACAGTCGGGCTTGGCTGGACGCAACCGATGCCCACAAAGGGGCGAATTCACGAACGACCGTCCGCATCACTCAGGTGGCGACGGGATGGGTCAACCAGGCGAGCGCCAGGAAACGGCCCACCGTTCGCTCGGCCGTCGGCGGCATCGCGAGCAAGGTCCGGCAGATTGTGCGGTCCGATGCAGCCAATCCTCACTGAGGCGATAAGTCTTCGTCGGTGCGGATTCGTCCCAAGTTCGCGCGACTGGATTTCGACTGCGTCAGTGCGAGCAAGCCTCACTGGGTATGGCAGTCCGGGATAATAGGAACTTGCGGTCCCAGATTCGGCCCAGAGGCGACCGTTTATATACGGAGCCATTGCGTCCCTCAGTCCGTCACAAACTCGCGACGCCCACTCTCAAAAAAGATCTTGATCGTGTCGCGGCGATCGAGTACCTAAGAATGCGCGCGATAGAGATTGGTTCAACCAGCAACTGCGCGATAGACAGATCAGCGGCGTTCGTGGGTTGTCCCGGCGCTGCAGTAGTACCCCCAAAGCGAGAGCCCACAGCGAACCGGAGCACACGAGTATGGCAGGCGAGACGATTGACATCCTTTCACGACGCACATTCGACATGACGGACATGGGCACCAATAAGGTGCAGACGTTCGTCATCATTCAGGCTTTGGATGTCAGCGCGTACACGCAAGGGCTCTTGATGCTCCGCGCGCACACCAAGGACATGCCGTCGGGCTCCACGATTGACCTTTTGGTCTATACGACGGCCCCCACGGACGAGGATCCGTCGAAGGACTTCGTATACGGAACGGCAGTTGCCACCGCGACGATCACGGCGGCCGCGACTGCTCCGACTCTTGCCATTGGTGCGCTCTCTGCAAACTTTGGTGGTTCGCTTCGCGTCGTTTTGAAAGCCTCCACGGCTGGCACGTCGGCGACGTTCACCGCAGACCTCAGCGCTGCCATCTCCTTGAAAGAGTAGTTGCGCTTCGTCGGGCGCGGACTAGGTGTGCCGTGCCCGCCTGCACATGTTCGCTGCCGCAAGGTGAGCCTCGTTGCTCGCTTTGTGGTGCCGACTGGATTTGAGTCGTGTTCCTCGCCGCCATGCAACGTCATCGCCATACCCAGCCCGCGTGTCTGCGTCGAACAAGGTTCGAGGCGTCCGCGTTGGATGACTCGGGAAGTATGACGTTGCGTTGGGGTGAGCCACTCGATCTGCTCGCTCTTCCCGATCGACTTCTCTTTGTTCAGGTTCGGCTCTGGTACTGGGAGCTTGATCTCGAGGGGCATGCGGATCTGCAAGTCTCCGTCAACGGTTGGTTCAAGACGCCTCAAGATCCGGCGCTGGAAGTCATCGGGCCACAGCTCGCGCAGGCTTCACTGGCGGCCGCGGTGACCAGAGGTGCGACTGCTCCATGCGTGCTGTCAGTGCCCCTGCGGCCGCCGTTGCCGCGGCACGTGTGCCTCTATCTCACCTTCGTGCAAGCCAAGCGAACGGGGACACACATTGTGGAGCTTGACGCCGAGATCTGCTCACACGGCACGCCACCGTGCCATGCAGACCGATTCGCCGCCAGGTACGACCTGGGCCTGGATCTCCCATCAATGGGGCTCGCCAGTCGTGGGCCTGCGCGCGGCGATGTGACGCTTTATCGAAAAGTTTCTGACACAGGAGCCCTCAATGAGCCAAGATGACAGTATGGACGGCACGTCGCGACGCCGGATGGACGCAGCCGCCGCCAAGGCATGGCTGAGCCGGGCGAACGCGCGCAGATCTGCGGCTCGCTCCTATCGAAGCTTGGACGCCGGTGCGCAATCAATGCTACCGACGACAAGTCGCCGCGGTGGCCGGTACTCGCGACAGTGCATCCCTCGGGTCGTCTCGCTGTGCGAACGACAGACCTTTACGGCCGACGAGGGCGGCGGTGAGCAGATCCTCGCGCGCTTCGTGGACGTGGCGGATGCGGGCGATGCGGTGCTGGAGGTGCTCTTGCACGACCAAGACTTCCAGGGCGCGGGCGGTCTCACCCTTGAGATCTTTCCCGCCAGCATGGCGCAGTTGCCCGTGCCGCGGGGAGATGCAGCTCGACGTGGTAACGACGATCTCGATCAGATCTTCGTCGCGGCCAACGCCGCGACCTCCGTCAGCTTTGACGCGACCTCACAGGTCGGGACGCTTCATCTTGGCCAGATCACCAGCCCCTACCTTGGCGAAGGGCTCCAGGCCCGCCTGATGATTGCGCCCGGTGTGGTCGCTCCGACCGGAGGCGCCACGATTACTGCCCGCCTGGTCTTACGCGGCGCGCCGCCGGCCCAGGCGATCATGACAGGGGACGTCACCGTGCTGGGTGCGCTTGCCGTCGGAGACGTCGCGACAGCTGGGGAGCTCGCGCTGCGCAGTGCCAGCGGCGAAGCCAGCACGCTTGCGTGGCAGACCGCAACGGCCTCCAGCGACACGACGCGGTGGAGCCTCGCGCACGCCACGTCTGGCGCGCTCGCAGTCGAGCGCTTCGACAGCAGCGGTGTCAGCGTCGACACGCCACTGAGCATCTCGTCCTCCGACGGCTTGGTCAGCGGCAAAATGCTGCACACGACGCTCAGCGCGTGCGACCTCACCAACGCCAACAAGAACTACTTCAACTTCACGGGTACCGGGTTTGACACGACGCTCTCCACCACGACCCAGAATGCGCGCTGGATCGCGCCCGGTGCCGGCCGGCTTCGAGAGGTCAGGGTCATCTGTCTGAGCAACGCGGGCAGCACCAAGATCTGCTTCCACCTCAACAACGACACGTCAAGCAACTCCACGCGCGAAGTCACCGCGACTCTCAGTGCTACCACGTCCACAACGTTTAGCTTTTCGGGCAAGTCCACCAGCTTCTCCGCCGGCGACCGCCTGAGCGTCAGCATCGACCCGACCAACGCGCCTGACGAAACCACCGTGATTTGCATCTGGGAGCTGACGATATGAGGGACCGGCCCGCTGGCAAGGCGCGGTTCTTACACGCGGCCGACAGCGTTATGGCCGGTGGGCAGCGGCAGCGCGTCGCCCCACCTCGCAAGAGCGACGTGGTGGAGTCTTCGCCAAGGCCCAGAGCGCCCTCGAACGACGCCGCCTGGCGGGGGCCCGCGTGCGGTTGTGCGAATCGCGGCGGTCAAAGAGAGGCAAGCGCGCGGCGGGTCGCCGAAGGGTCGGCGAAGATTGGTGTGGCGTCGACTTGTCGTGAGTGCCGAAGTGAGGGCCCAGCCATCGACTTGTTGGGTGGTGCCGGCGACGAGATCCCCTGTACGGGGAGCCCGGTGCACCGTGGCGCTCGGAGCGGCCCAATCCCCTACGTTTCTGCGGAGCGTGACTCCAAGAGCGAGAGAAGGTGCGTCGTAGCTCGCCGTCCTGGCGACGGTCTGGTCACTGGGCAACGGCCGAACGAAGTGGTCGCATCGGCTAGGGGCAGCGGACGCTCGCGTCGCGACCAAAAACGGGCTTCAGATCTCGCGCAAGGCCTCTCTGCTGGTGTGCACGCGACGTCTGACACTTTGAACTGCGAGGAGTGCGCACGACAATTTGACTTGATGACCGACGACCAGCGCCGTCTAGGGGCCCGGCTTGCCGCAGGCACTGCGGCGCGGACCCACGAAGGCGGCGCGGCGGAGGTCCGGCGTCCCGGCACAACGCGTGGCAGGTCAAACACCCGTCATGCAACCTGCGGCAACGACATGCTGCCGGCTCGCGCTGGGATGACCGACGTGCCCACGCGGACGGTACGCGTCCACCCCTGGCTCCTCGGCAGCGAAGCGAGCTGCTGCGCTGCGTCCGACGAACTGGACCTTGAGATGATCGCAGAGTACATGCCCTACGCTGGGGTCCCGGCGACCGCGCGTGATGCTGGCGATTGCGAGCCACGTCGAACGGTCGGGGGACATGGCCGGGCCTCGGTGAGCGCGCGAGCCAACGACCGAATCACTCAAGAGGTCTCACGTTCGTTCAACTCAGGAACGAAAAAGTCTAGTGAGGGAACCCTCACCTCCGGTTGGACCAAACCTCATCCGGGAAAGCTCAACTCGGGTTGGAAGAAGCCGAACCCCGGGAAGATCCAGTCCGGCTGGAAGAAGCCGACGCCTGCGCCTGGACCGGGCGCGGGGCCGCGAGCGCTATCGAGCACCGATTGGTCTTGCGCCGACCTCTTTGCGCCGCCTGCCGATCCCCCGCTTTCTGCCGTTGGACTTCAGCTGGCGACGGTCAACCCCGGGACCTTCCAGCTGGCGAGTATTCTCGAGTTGGGGAGCCAGCTTCTCCGCTGGGTCACCCGCGCCAGAAACGCAATCGTGGCTCTTGAGGACACGACGTTGAATGCGTCCGACGCGGCCGAGGGCTTTTGGTATCGCGGTCCCACGGCCAGTTTGGCGCCGGCATTGTGGTTTGGCGGTGCGGTCTTGGGTTCGAACGGTGAGCCCGATCCGAGCAAGATACCCGCGGCACTTCAAACGCTTCGCCAGACGCTTGAGGCACTCATTCGAGTGCTGGGATTTGGGGCACCGGGCGGTATGGATCCAAGCAAGCTACTCGCGGTCGGTACCTTTCCCGTTTCCTCTTCCCCTCCGTCGCCCCCGCTGGGCTGCAAGAACAACCTTCCCACACGCTTGTTGGACACTGCATTTGACGCAGCGACGCAGACGATCCGCGTTTGTAGCAAGTGGACGAAATGGGATGGCAGTGCCGCCAACCCCGTCGACGAGCGCAACAGGCAGCTGCTCGCGCTTGCGAAGGGCCTGC
>CAZVEM010000385.1:0-4947 GCA_964626165.1 uncultured Nannocystaceae bacterium | reverse complement strand
ACGATTTTACTTGACGACCTTCCTCGTTTCGTGACACGGTTTCTTCAGTATTCATGAAGACTTAAAGGAGAATTGCCAATGGCAATCCGCAAACAGCACACCACATCCATCTGCCTGATCAACCAGAAAGGAGGTTGCGGCAAGAGTTCCACCTGCTTTCACCTGGCGGGAACGTTCGCCGCTTTCGGCCAACGAGTCCTGCTCGTCGATGCCGATCCGCAAGGTTCCATCAGCCAGGGCTTCTTCGGTTCCGACGCGGTGGAGCAGTTGCCTGCGTGGGACACTTTGGCGGCACTGTTTGATGAGCGGTGCCATCACATCGATCCGGAAGCACTAATTCGGCCCACGCAGATCGCCGGAATTCATGTCCTGCCTGCCAACCATCATCTGGCGGCCTTCAACACGCCATCGCCGGAACAGGGCGGTGTCATGCAATTCGCATTGCGGGATTTTTTGGAGCCACTGTCGCGGTTTGACGTCGTGTTGTTTGACTGTCCGCCGAATCTGTATCAATGCAGTTGGAACGCCATGATCGCGGCGGAACATGTCCTGATTCCGATACCTCCCGAAGATTTCGGAACACAGGGAATTCGAGCAGTGCATCAGGCGGTGGCCAATGCCCGTGTCTTGAATCCCTCCCTACGGCGACTGGGGCACCTGATTACACGCAGTGACCGCCGCATGTTGGTCCATCGTGCCTACGAAGCGCGGCTGCGAGACCTATACGGCGAACTCGTGTTGCAAACGACAATTCCCGAGCTGTCCGCCTTCAAAGTCGCGTTGGCCTGTCGACTGCCGGTCCAGATGCATGCACCGAAATCGGCCGCCGCTGATGTTACCCGGCAACTGATCGAGGAGCTGACGCAACGGATTCAGAGCCGAAAGCTCCACAAGGAGGCCGCATGAGCAACACACGCAACGTCCTGAAACAAATGAATGATCATCTCGATGAGTCGATCGGCGTGCGGAGAACGGAACTGCGTCCGCAACTGAGTCCCATCGCCGCCGCCCGTGATATCGGTCGACGAGGGAATCGGGCATTTGGGCAGATCGAGATTGATCGAATCCAGCCCGACCCCGACCAGCCGCGAACGGAATTCGATCCGATTGCACTGGAACAACTCGCAGGCAGTATGCGTGATAAAGGCCAGCTCGCACCAATTCGAGTCCGCTGGTCTGAGCCACATGCGACATGGCTGATCATTTCCGGCGAACGTCGTTGGCGCGCCGCGCAACAAGCGGGGATGAGGGTCATCGATTGTTTCTTTCAGGAACTGGCCTTGAGTCCCACACAGATTCTGGAGGAACAACTGATTGAGAATCTGTTGCGAGTCGATCTGAGACCCGTCGAAGAAGCAGAGTCATTTCAGAAACTGATGACGGTCAACAAATGGACTGGCAAAGACCTCGCGACGGCACTCAATATCAGCCCCACTCGCGTTTCACGGGCACTGGCGTTGCTCAAGCTCCCGCACGAGATGCGAGTCCGAGTTGATGAGGGCGAACTCTCGCCGCGTGCCGGTTACGAACTTTCCAAACTCCCCGAACCGCAGTTGGCACAGGTAAAGCACGTCAGCCAACCGCTGACAGTCGAGCAGGCGTCACGCGTTGTTCGTCAGCGAACGGGTAAGGCTCAACCGACGGCGCGTGGAGCGCGGCAGACTTTCATTGCTGAGAACGGCTGGCAGATTGTGGCCAAGTCATCCCGCAAAGGAACCTACCACGAGATCGAAGCGGCACTGGTTGAAGCCCTCGAAGAAGTCCGATTGCGAATCGCCAACCGCGTGAGTCTGCTGTAGTCCTCATCCACTCCGACGACGGAACGGCGGCGGCTCCGCTGGACGCTGCGCCGGCCCTGAACGGGCCATTCCGCAGACTGGCGGGGGCCAGCCTGCGGCGGGTTGGACGCCCTGGGGCTCGCTGGGCCGCTCGCCCTGAGTCCGAGCCTGCTGGGGCAGGCTGCGGACTCTTCGGCCTCCGCTGGACGCTGCGGCCAGTTGCGGCTCACCTGCGGTTCGCCGCTAGTCAGTGGGGAGGTTGACGACTGGCATCTCGGCAGGCACGACAACTGAGTTCCTCAAGTGCCGACCGACTTGCCGCCGAATCTCCACAAATCCCTTTGAAACAGCATAATACCGACTGGCACGTGTTGACCTACCGTATTGTCATGCGGACACGTTGCCACTTTGATACCTTGAGAGCTATCAAACCTGACTCGATAGCGAGGGCGCGGGAACTTGGCACGGGACCATTTTTACTTCAAACGACAGCGATACGACGTAGTCGATCGCGCCCTGCTGGGACGGAAAGAATTCCTGCTCACTCGCCAACTCTCGTCCGGCCCCCGTCGCCGGTTTCTGGCATACGATCCCATCGCAGGTCCGAAAGGTGCTTTGCGAATTGTGCAGTTCATGCCCCATGTTGGCGACTCCTGGCAGCGTGTGGGCGTGCTCCAGCGATTGTCGCAGCACAACCCCGAGCTGCCCCAGATCGTTGAATTCCACCGCCAGCGCGATGAAATCGTGTCGGTGGAAACGTGGATTGAAGGCCGGGATCTGCGGTGGTGGATTCGAGAGATGCGTGAATCCACGCGACAGCGGCTGGGAGCCCCTGAAGCGATGCGACTATTTCGTCAACTCGCTCATGCGCTCCACCACGTTCATCGTCACTGTGGCGTGATCCACGCCGATATCAAACCCGCCAATATCATTCTCTCACACACGTCCCGGAGACTGACTCTGATCGATTTCGGGAGTGCCTGGGGTGTGGAACGCAGCCACGTTCGTCACACGGGCGATGGTCGTAGCGACCTCTACGCCGCCCCCGAAATTATGAATGACGCGGCCGACGTCAACTTTCGCGCGGACTATTTCTCGCTGGCGGTCGTTTGCTTTGAAGTGTTGGCATTGCAACTCCCGTATGACGGACTCGGTGGACGTGCCGGTTTGTCAAAGTATGTTGGCCAGCAGGACTCACTGTATGTGCCATGCAGCCAGCTCAGTCGAGAGCAGCAGAAATTGGAACGAAATGTCTGGCTCGCCATCGACGCACTTTTGTCCCGGGCCCTCAGCATCGATCCGGAGCAACGTCACAGCAATGGTATCGACTGGCTCGCAGAATGGGACTCGGTTGTGAATCTGATTCAGCGACCGGAACCCGTTTCTCTGTGGACTCGGTTGATGATGAAAGTCAGTGATTGGCTCGATACTCGCTAATTGTCCTGACCGTACGATTGACGATAGGGCGGTTCCCATTCGAATCGGTCGCCGCAATCCGAGTGTTGCCCGTCATCGTTCTTGAATGGCGGCAACGGCGCTCCGAAACGCACGATGCGTTGACCGAGCAGGGCGGAACGTGGTTGGCCCAGCGGACAGCGACTGCATTTCCGGGAATCATAGGTGACGGTTGACTCGTTGCGATGTTCCGCAGCCTGAGCCAAATGTCGCAGGGAAACCAGACTGTTGTGAAAGTCTGTGCGGAATCGCTCACAGTTCGGCACAACAAAACCGGAATAGTCTTCTCCGGTCAGAATGATCCCGTATGGACATTCGGAACCAAACACAATGCTGCTTAACCGACAGTAGGCCATGATTTTGACGATCTGCGGTTCCCGAGGAGCTTCCTGTGAAGAGCGGGTCCGAAACACCGGGATGGATAGCGAGGCTTTTTGCAGAATTCGCCAAGGCTTCCCTTCCAGATTCCAATCGTTGTCGCGCAACGCATCTTTAACATCACGGGACTCAAACCCGAGATTCAGCAGGCCGAACCAGTTTGTCGGCTGCATGATCTCCGAATAGGGGTCAGGTTCTTCGCAACGACCATCCAACAAGGTCTTGCGGCGACGCAACAATTCCTGGAGCACCATCAATACGCTGAGGCTTTGATGCGTGAGATACACCAGCGCCACGCCAGCCAGCACCAGATACCAATACTGTCGCAGATAAACCGCAATCGGACTGCTGGCGGCGATCAAGAGTACGGACCACAGCCAGCGCATCAGCCGCTGATAGTTCCGCGCGAGTTCGGCTTCAATCGCCTGGATTTCGAAACGTGGCAATGTATCGAACGCGGGCGGCGTATCGTCGGGATCAGCACGCTTGTTTTCGTAAGCGAGCAGTCCCGCACGCGGACAGAAGGTGTATTCCGCAACCGCATGCACACTCAGCCACGGTTCGCTGGGTGTGGCCTTCATGCGTGAAACGCGGGCCGGTCGTGCTCCATCAAATCCGTCACTCATGCCGACCCTCTCCACTCGTTCATTACCACAATCACATCCTCAAACTGAGTGGGCCGCGAACGACGCGACGCCGACAGGGACTTCAGCAGGATATGTTCGACTTTCTTTGGCAGTTTTGCAGTTTGCAAGGCGTCGCGTTCGGTCCCTTCTGCCGGGAGAGTGCCCAGCAGGAGATGCAGTGTCACACGCCCCCAGGAAAAAATATCCGCCCGTTGATCGACATCCTCAGAACTGGCTTCCGGCGCACGATAGGGATCAATCGGCCAATCGTCATTGGAAACCGTCGGACTCCCATCCAACAACTTGGCGAGTTCAAACTCGGTCAATACGGTTCGCTCGGATTCTTCTTCGATCAAGATGCTCTGCGGTGAGAGTTCGCGACGGACGATCCCCGCAGAATTCAGACGAGCCATCGCCTGTGCAATTTCCAACGCAATGCGAACGGCCAGGTTTCTCGGAAATCGATGCATCTTGAGCAACTCGCTCAGCTTGGTGCCGCTGATCCACTCGTCAATCACCCACCAGCAGGCGTCCACCGGCCCTGCAAACGTCGTGACGTTGCCGATGATGTGCGGATGATTGCCAATCCGCGCACAGACTTCTGCGTGACGCAGCAATGCTGTCCGACTCCGTTCGCGCTCCGCACTGGCCATCCCCTGCAAGTCATAACACTTGCCGCGAGCCAGTTTCGGCAAGTGCTCATGTTTGAG
>CAZVEM010000384.1:2352-4948 GCA_964626165.1 uncultured Nannocystaceae bacterium | reverse complement strand
GGAGACCGTCCGGCGTGTGGCCGAGTCGATGGCCAAGGCCGCGAAAGAGGCGGGGAACATGGTGGACTTGGATTCCAACCCGACCAAGCTGCTTTCGGTAGTCGAGGTTGGCAAGCAACTGCTGATGACCCGTGGGGCGCTCACGACCTTCAGCATCGCAAACGATGTCGCGAAGTACTTCGCAATCGTGCCTGCGGCGTTTGTCGGGATCTATCCTGGGCTCGCGGCGCTCAACGTCATGCAACTGAGTTCGCCATCGACAGCAGTGCTGAGCGCCACCATCTTCAACGCGTTCATCATTCTCGCATTGATTCCCTTTGCGCTGATGGGGGTGCCCTACCGCCCCGCTGCGGCTTCAGAGCTACTGCGCAGAAACACGTTGATCTACGGCCTGGGCGGGGTCGTGCTTCCGTTTCCCTGTATCAAAGTCATCGACACGGTGTTGGCGTCCTGCGGCGTTGTGTAGCCCTTGAGTGCGACTGCCAGTGCCAGTGCCGATGCGCGCGTTGTGCAACACGGTCTCTGCGCTCGCCACACCTGCAACACCGCGACGACCCTAGCGTCCATGAGAGAGATAGCTGCACCATGACAACGACAAGCCCAGCCTCTGAGTTCGGCGCTCTGATGCGCCCGGTCCTGGTCCTCTTTGTGTTCTTCACTCTGCTTACGGGGGTCCTATATCCACTCGGCGTGACCGCGGCGGCGTCGCTGCTATTTCCAAGCCAGGCGCAGGGAAGCCTTGTTACCGTCGAGGGCAAGGTTCGAGCTTCGGCGCTTGTTGGGCAATCCTTCGAGTCCTCGCATTACTTCTGGGGTCGGCCGAGCGCAACGCCCAAGCATCCCTACGACGCGTCCTCGTCGTCTGGTTCAAACTGGGCCCTGGGAAATGCGGCGCTGCATGAGCGCATCGCTGGAGACACGGTCGGGCTGCTCGCTGGTCACGATTCTGACGATGCAGGGATACCTGTCGATCTCGTGACTGCTTCGGGGAGCGGGCTCGATCCGCATATCTCGCCGGCAGCGGCTCGATGGCAGATCGAGCGGGTTGCGCGGGCACGCAAGGTCTCGCGTGAGATCATCGAGACGATAGTGGAGGCGCACGTGGAGCCTCGCACCTTGGGTGTTCTTGGCGAGCCTCGCGTCAACGTCGTCGCGTTGAACATTGCGCTGGACCAACAGCTGGGCGCCCAGCCATGACAGGCAGCGAGCGCGTGCCCGATCCCTCGCGTCCCGATCCAGACGCGCTTCTCGCTCGCGTGCAGGCGGAGTCTGTTCAAGAGACACGTGGTCGCCTCAAGATCTTCTTTGGCTTCGCACCGGGCGTCGGAAAGACGTTCCGCATGCTGCATGTCGCGCGCGAGCTTGTCTTTGGTCAGCACTTCCAGGCCAGTGACGTCCTGGTCGGCATTGTCGAGACGCACGGGCGGCCCGAGACGCAGGCGATGCTTCGCGGTCTGGAGATCCTGCCGCGCAAGAATGTCGAGTACCGCGGCCGAACGCTGCAAGAGTTCGATCTCGACGCCGCGCTCGCACGAAAACCCGCAGTCGTCGTTCTCGACGAGCTGGCGCACACGAACGCGCCAGGGTCACGGCACCCCAAGCGGTGGCAGGACGCCGAAGAGCTCCTGGCTGCCGGCGTGAGCGTCTTCACCACGCTCAATGTCCAGCACGTGGAGAGCCTCAACGACGTGATCGCGCAGATCACCGGGGTGCGCGTGCGAGAAACCGTACCCGACGCGGTACTGGAGCGCGCGGACTCGATCGAGCTGATCGATATTACGCCGGATGAACTTCTAGAGAGGTTAGCTGCCGGCAAGGTTTACTTGCCGGCGCAGGCGAGGCGCGCAACGGAGAACTTCTTTCAGCGCGGAAACCTGCTCGCGCTACGAGAACTTGCGCTTCGCCGGACCGCCGAGCACGTGGACGAGGACGTTCGGGCGTACCGCCGCAATCACGGCGTGTCGACGACGTGGCCCGCAGCAGAGCGCATCATGGTGTGGCTTGACCGTGGTGAACAAGCCGATCGCTTGCTGCGTGCTGCGGCGCGCATGGCGGCAGGGCTGCGCTGCACATGGGTCGCCGCCTATCGCGACGTCGAGCCTGCGACCGGCGGAGGACGCGTCGAAGAGCTCGAGAGCGCGCTGCGTGGCGCCGAGTCGCTCGGTGGCTACGTCGTGCGGGTACCGGGCACCGACCCAATCGGGTCGCTGCTTCGTTGCGCCCGCCAGCAGAACGTGACTCGTCTGATCGTCGGCAAGCCGCCCACGCGGTCCACGCGCGGATGGTTTGGTGCGTCCCAACTGGACGAGATCGTCCGCGGCAGCGGGGAGATCGAGGTCCTTGTCATCACCACGGAGGCGGGCCAGGATCGACGAACGCCGCTCTCGTCATCCACGCAGCGCCCCTCGGCGCGTGACTATCTCGGTGCGACTGCGGTCGTCGGCATTGCCGTCGGGTCGTCGGCGCTGCTTCGAGAGTCGCTCGATCTTCCAGATCTTGACGTGCTCTTTGTGCTCGCCGTCATGGTCGTCGCAGTTCTGTTTGGCCGCGGGCCTTCTCGATGAGCCCTGCGGCCTCTGGCGCGTCCACGACCACC
>CAZVEM010000384.1:0-2342 GCA_964626165.1 uncultured Nannocystaceae bacterium | reverse complement strand
CCGCGGGCCTTCTCTATGGGCCGCCGCGCTCGGCGTCGCGTGTTATGACTTTTTCTTCGTCCCACCATTCGGGACGTTTTCTGTCGACGACCGGCGGTACTTCCTTACCTTTGCGATGATCTTCGGCGTCGGACTTGCGGTGAGCGAGCTGACCGGGCGTATCCGCGCCCAGGAGCGAGACGCCCTGTCGAGGGAAGAGAGGACGTCGACCCTCTACGCCCTCGCGAGAGAACTGTCGGCCAGCGGTTCCGCGGATCGACTGGCCTCGATTGCTGCCGAGCACGTATCCAGAGTGATCGGCGCAGGCGCTGTGATCTGGGTCGCGGACGAGGAGGGAGCACTGCGCGTCGCGGCAATGAACCCCGAGAGCGTGGAGATCGACGACAAAGAGCGCGCCGTTGCGCAGTGGGCATTTGAGCACAGCGAGCGAGCAGGCATGGGTACAGACACCTTGGCGGGGGCAAAGTCACTCTGCTCGCCGCTGCTCACGTCGGGCCAGCGACACGGCGTGCTCATGCTCTTGCCTCCAAATGCTTCGCCGCTGCGGATCGATCAGATGCACTTCCTCGACGCTGTCGCCCGTCAGGTCGCCGCCGCACTGGAGCGGGCCAGACTCTCCGACAACGCGCGCGCTGCAGCGCTACGTGCGGAGTCTGAGTCCTTGCGTTCATCGCTTCTCTCCGCGGTCTCGCACGACCTTCGCACGCCACTCGCGTCGATCATTGGCGGAGCGACCGCGCTCCGCGACACGGACGTTCGCGAGCTGGAGACCCGCGGTGAGCTTCTCGATGCGATTGTGGATCAAGCGGAACGAATGGAGCGCCTGGTCACCAATCTCCTCGACATGACCAGTCTTCAGGCAGGTGCCGTCGCGCCAAGGCGGACGTGGGTTCCTCTCGAGGAGCTGATCGGAGCTGCGCTGACGCGCTTGGAGTCTCGCCTTGGCAATCGGCCGATTCGCATCTCTGTCGATGCAACGCTTCCTTGGCTCTTTGTCGATCCCGTGCTCATCGAGCAGCTCTTTGTCAACTTGTTCGAGAACGTGCACAAGCACACGCCTCGTGACAGTCCGCTGGAGGTCCGTGGCACTCGTGAAGGTCAGTCGTTCGTCGTGCAAGTGAAGGACCGCGGGCCCGGGCTGCCGCCCGGTGCGGAGACGCGCATCTTTGAGAAGTTTTTCCGGTCGGCAGCACCGCAGGTGCCCGGCGCCGGACTTGGCCTGGCCATTTGCAAGGCCGTCGTCGAGGTCCACGCTGGCTCGATTGACGCGCGCAATCGCGATGGCGGGGGCGCAGTCTTTACAATCCGACTGCCGCTGCTTGAACCACCGGCCGATCTGCTTGGATCCGACGACGCCGACGACGCGGTGATAGATTCGGCGCACGCCCCAGAGACCATGTCAGGCAAGGAGCAGGTACCAGTGGATCAGGCGCGTGACCTCCTGGCACCCCCCAGGCTGGGCGGGGAGGCCGTTTGAGCACGCTCGACCCCCTGATACTCGTCGTCGAGGATGAGGATCAGATGCGCAAGTTCATGCGTGCCAGTCTGATGGCGCGCCAGTACCGTGTCCTTGAGGCCGCGCGCGCCGACGAGGCCATGCGACTCTTGACCAGCCACAATCCCGCGCTCCTCTTGTTGGACCTTGGACTACCGGATGGCGACGGCATCGAGCTGACTCGCCTCATTCGCGAGTTTAGCCGAGTGCCAATCATCGTCGTCTCCGCCAGGGGACGCGAGGACGACAAGGTCACCGCGCTCGACGTTGGCGCAGACGACTACTTGACCAAACCCTTCGGAGTCAACGAGCTCCTCGCCCGGATCAGAGTTGCACTTCGACATGCCCAACAACAGCACGACGGCGTCGAAGTCGATGCATACACGCTCGGGTCGCTGGCAGTCGACGTTGGAAAGCGAGAGGTCCGACGTGCCGGTGAGCTCGTGCACCTCACCCCGATCGAATATCGCATCCTCCTGCTCTTTCTTCGCAACCTCGGCAAGGTGCTCACGCACCGACAGATCCTCAAGGAAGTGTGGGGGCCGGCGTACGCAACTCGCGTGCACTACGTCCGCGTCCACATCGCCGAACTACGCAAGAAGATCGAGGAAGATGCGTCTAGGCCCATGCTGCTCCTGACAGAACCCAGCGTCGGCTACCGGCTACGCGAGCCAAGTTGACGGGGGAGTTGCGGCGCGGCAGGGCGATGCGGCCGACCTTTCTATCGGGCCGAACCCCTGCGTGCCAACGTCAACCGAGAGAAGCGAGCCCCTCGCCAAACTGGCCCCTGAAACGCCGGAGACCGTGCTGCGCCTGGTCGAAAAGGCGATGCGCCGCGAGCAACGCG
>CAZVEM010000383.1:0-4983 GCA_964626165.1 uncultured Nannocystaceae bacterium | reverse complement strand
CACGATCATCGTCAATGGCACGGCGAGCAGCATCCCAACGGGTCCCCAGAGCCAGCCCCAGAAGAGGAGTGACAGGAGGACGACGAGCGGCGACATCCCGAGAGACCGACCCATGAGCTTGGGCTCGACGATGTTTCCCAGAATGGCGTTGATTGTTCCGACGACAGTCGCCAGCACGATGGCGGGCACGATCCCCTGATCGAGGAGTGCGAGGAGCACGGGAGGGATGAGCGCAATCAGTCCGCCAAATGCTGGGATGTAGTTGAAAAGAAAGCCCAGGAGTCCCCACAAGAGTGGGTACTGCACGCCGCAGATCCAGCACACCGCCGCAGTGGCAACGCCGGTCACGAGGTTCAGAATCATCTTGATCCAAGAGTACTTGTTGATCGCCTTGATGATCTCGCTGTAGCGGCTCAGGTCCTCGGTCTTGCTGGTGGTCATCGCGCGTAGCTTCTCGGGCACCGTGGTTGCTTCTGCAACCATGAAGACAACCAAGAGCAGCGAGAATGTGATGCTTCCGACGAGCGAACCGGCTGTACCGATATAGCGGCCGGCGAAGCTGAGTGCCTGCGTTGCGTCGACGTCGCTGGTGAGGTCGCTCTGATCGCTAAGTGAGATGTCAATGCCGTACGTTCGAATAGCCTCCAGGGTCTGGGATCGTAGCTCAGTAGCGCGCGCTTCGTAGCGCGGCATATTGGCCATGAACTCGGAAGCTGAGGTGACGACCAACCAGCCTACCAGTGCAAGGACAGTCAGCACGATGCTCGAGATGACGATCGCGCTCAGCCAGTCCGGCGTTCCGCGACGTTCGAAGTTCGTGATGAGAGGGAGCACGAGCACCGCGATAAACAGGGCTGCGAGGACGGGCTGGAGCAACGGGGCGGCGGCCTTGAGACCGGCCACCACGAGCACCAGCGCCGCCATGAACATCACGCTTCGAAATCCGCGACCAGGGGTATTCAACTCCGTGCTCTTCATGCTTGACTCTTTGTCGTGAGGCTCTGCAGGCACAACGGTCGATTCGTCGGCGGGATGCTCACAGCGACGGGGGCACGTGTCGGTCGAGCGAGACCATGGCGCCCGAAGAAGCCGCCCGAAGCCGCCCGAAGCCGCCCGAGCCCAGTCGATGCCTGACGATGCACTGCTCGTTGGGCGAATGCGGAAGTGGTGAGCGCCGAAGCCTCCGAGAGGCTGTGAGTCTCCAGTCCGAGGTATGTCGGTGACAGCACGCTCGCGTCGCGTACTAGCCGTTGATTAAGGCCACAGGTGTCGAGCTTGTGCGCTCGCAGCACCAATCGCTGCGAGCGCACAAATGCGCGAGCCCGCGTTACTCGAGTTTCGCGGCCTCGAGCCTGGCCGCGATGTTTTCCATCGTGTCGCCGTAGCGTTTCTGGATAAGGCCGTAGAGTTTTTGGGTGGAACCCTCCGCCTTCAAGAAGTCATCGTCGGTGAGTTCGGCCCACGCCAGTTTTGCGCGCCCTTTGATCTGCTCCCATGTGCCTTGCATTTGGTCTTTGTTCATGATGTTGTCCTTTCTCCACGTGTGGATGCTGCGGTCGTTTGCACGAATCGAGCCAAGAGACGATTGCCGAAGGTAGAGCATCTTGGTGCACCGCCGACGGCAAGCTTCATCGCTTTTGCAATGGTCGGCGTCAGAGTGATGCCGCCGCGGCGAGTTGAAGTGCTCGCCCGTTCTTCTTGGCTTGCGATGGGCTTGAGGTATCGGCGGCTTTTCTTCCGATGGAGCGCGGTGTGCATGGTCGTGTGGCTCGCAGGTTCAGGGCCTCGCGATCGTGTGCCTGATGGACTTTCATCCTCCGGGCACTCGCGAGGACCAAGTCAAACCTGCGATCGGCAACGCTCGCCAGCCGCGATGTGCGACGAACCTCGATGCCACTACGGCGAGTCGAGCTTGAGCTTGTCGCGCACCGTCTCGCGGGGCTCACCGACGCGAAGGGCGATGATGCTACAGAGCTTGCTGGCGGTACCCTCCGCGTCTCTGATGTCTTCGTCGGTGATTTCCGACCAGGTCGAACGCGCATGGGCGGTGAGTGAGTCCCATTCGGCCTCGAACTCGCAGCAATAGCCGTCACGGACCTTCATGCGCGTGCCGTTGAGTCGAGGCGCGGTCTCGCGGGGAGGGTAGGTCACTTCAGCGGCTGGGCGTTGGGCGTCGGTCTCGACGCGAGCGCGGGCCTTTAGCGCAGGACTGGGTATCGGCGCGTAGACAGCTCCGGCACTGGAGTGTCGATGAACTTGCCGCGCTGGCGAACGCCGGGGCGCCTCTGCCGGTTCGACGGGCACGTGCTGTGCGGCTGATTGGTCAACATTGGGGCCGTGGTGGGCTGGTCTGCGGTTCTTCAAGTGGACTCTCTCATTCTGATCGTGGCCGCGGGCTAGTTGCACGGTGTGGCAGAAATCGTCGCCGTACCCGTGCGAGCCGACCCTTGAGCGGGCGTGCGATGCCATGCCGGTGCACGCGCTGGGCCATCCGTCGACCTCAGAGATTGCAGCGGCTTAGCCGGCTGCGGGTCCACGTGGCACCATCAGTGGCATCAAAACGATGGCCACCTGACCGCCCAAGAATGGAGTCGAGCTGGGTCACCTGCGAACTACCATTGATGATGATGAGGTCGCAACACGCCGTCCGTGAGGATGGTCGTGATGGCCGTTCGGCGTCGGTCAAACTGATGGGAAATGCAAAAGTGGTGGACTTGTGGCGTCTGCAACCCCCTGAGATTGCTAGCGGGCGTAGCCGGCACGGGTCATGCTTGTTCTCAGGTTCATGCGCTTCTTGAATCGCGGCGGCCAGCATTGTCGCGTTCGAACCGGGGCGGCAGTTTTGCCGTCGGCCAAGTCAACGCAGCGAGGTCCACCCCTATCGAGTTAAACCCGTGGACCAGGATGGCCTGGCTCGATTGCGAGGAGCGGTGCCTGATTCACTCCGCCTGCAACGTCAGCCACGACAGCCCTTGGGGCTCCGTGGACGGCGTGTCTGGCATCACAACCCAACGAAACGATCTCAATGTCAAAGCACACGACCATCACACTCAATCACGCATTCGCAATTACCCTCGCACTCGGGGCAACGTCCTGCACCGGTTTTGATGGGTGGGGCAGCACCGCGAAGGGTAGCACGCCAACCGCCAAGGAGGAACTCAAGAAGGCCAAGACAGAAGTCAAGGAAGCGCGAAAGGCGATCCAAGATTATCGCTACGCTCAACGAGCGGAACTGGTCATTGACATGAACGAGCGCCTCGCGGAGACCGAGCGGGAGATTGTCGCAATGGAGGCCAAACTCAAGACGACAAACGGAGAGACGAAGACCAAGTCGGATGCAACGATTGCCGATCTGAGACTTCGGCTGGCAGCAACTGAGAAGGAGCTAGCTACCGCGAAAGACGCAAGCGAAGTCAACTGGGAGGCGGCGCGGAAGAGCCTGCAGGCGACGCAGAACGACCTTGAGGATGCCGCCGCTGCCGCGCGACTTTGGATGCGTGAGGCGTTCGAGCCTGCGTAGCTTTGACCATGCTGTTGGCCGCGCCGTGCAGCGCTCGGTGCAGTCCGGCGTCCCGGGGTCCAACAGCACCTCGCTGGGGGTCGTGCCGCTCGATTCACTCGGGATGACATGGCGCCCGCGTTTGAGGCGACTTCGGTGCGGTCACGTCGTTGCGGTGACGATGTCTTTGCTCCTGGGTCTAGGCTGCCGCGCGCATAGAAAGCACGAAATCGTCGACGGCTATGTTGAGCGTCACGATGTGACTGAGGTCGCTGCAGCGACCGTTATCTTCATCCCGGGAGTCATGGGCTCAGAGCTTCACGATCCCGCTGATGGTCGTGTGTACTGGGGGGAGATGTTTGGCGACAGCCCCACGGTGGTCAGTGACTTGGATGACTTTACGAAGTTGGCGCTCCCTCTGTCCAACGGGCGTGGCGTTGTCCCGGGATCAGTTGGCGACGACCTCGAGCCCGGCGGTCAGCTCTTCACCGTGACGGCACGCGTTGGTAAGTCTGCGCTCCTCGTGCGTCTGTATCCTGCTGCGCTTGAGGGCGTTGTGCAGCGCATTCTAGAGCCGGGAGATGGCCGCGTTCGAATCTCAAAGCGGGAGGCGCAGGGTGGTCGGAGTCCCATCGCAAACTTTGGCTTTGACTGGCGGCGGTCCCTGCACGCGGAGGCGATTCGGCTCGACCGTGCAGTCGCGACTCAGTATCGCCGGCGCGTAGCGGCCGGACTCGACGGACGCGTTGACATCGTCGCGCATTCGCAAGGAGCTCAACTGCTTCGCTACTATCTCCGTCACGGAGCACGGCGTCAGCCTGTGGAGACGACGCTACGTCGCCCGAGTTGGGCTGGCGCCCGGCTGGTGAGGCACGCAGTACTTGTCGCTCCTCCAACTCTAGGCGAGGTCAGTGTCTTCGTGGCGATGGTCGAAGGTGAGAAGATCTCCACGTTCCTCCCTCGCCTTCCGCCGGCTCTCCTCGTTTCGTTCCCGTCAAGCTTCGAGCTCATGCCGCGAGTCAGCGATGCGCGTGTCGTCTGGGAAGGCTCTCAGACCGATGCTGTGCCACTTGGGGTGCCCGTGGACATCTACGACGTTGCGCTCTGGGAGCGCTATTCGTGGGGACCCTTCGCGCTCGATCAAGACCCGTATCTAGAGGTCCTTCTGCCAGATGCGGGGACGCGTGTTGAGCGACTCACGGCGCTCCGGCAGCACATGCGGCTCTCGCTGCGACATGCGCAGCGGATGCACGAGGCGCTCGATGGACCTGCACGGCTCCCGGACGGATTGTCCATGCACGTCTTTCTCAGTGAAGACATCCCGACCCACTCACGGATCGCCATTCGTCGGCGGGATGGCGCAATCATCTGGCTGGCGCCCGAGCCGGGGGATGGCATGGTGAGCCGCGCAAGCGCCCTTGGACAAACAGCGCAGGGCCAGTTGCTACAAGACTGGCGGTCCGTGCACATTACGTCCGGCGATC
>CAZVEM010000382.1:0-4984 GCA_964626165.1 uncultured Nannocystaceae bacterium | reverse complement strand
GCGGACTTCGACTCGTTCCAGGACGAGGACGGCTGCCCGGACAAGGACAACGACGGCGACGGCGTCATCGATGCCGCCCGCTTCGAGAACGGCCGCTGGCTCAACGACGACCGCAAGGGCGATCGCGACTGCCGCAACGAGCCCGAGGACAAGGACAGCTTTGAGGACGAGGACGGCTGCCCAGATCCGGACAACGATCAGGACGGCATCCTCGATGGCGACGACAAGTGCCCCAACGACCCCGAGGACTTCGACAAGTTCGAGGACGAGGACGGTTGTCCGGATCTCGACAACGACAAGGACAACATCCCGGACGCGAAGGACCAGTGCCCGAACGATCCCGAGGACATGGACGGCGACAAGGACGAGGATGGCTGCCCGGATCTCGCCGCCAAGTGGGACGGCTGCCAGCTCAAGATCGACGACAAGGTCTACTTCAAGTCCGGCAAGTGGGACATCGATCCTCGCAGCTACAGCTTGTTGACCGACGTCGCGACCGCGCTCAACGAAGGCGAGAACAAGAAGGTCTCGATCGAGATCGGTGGCCACACCGACGACGTCGGCAGCGAGAAGAGCAACGACAAGCTCTCGCAGCGTCGTGTTGACTCCGTCCTTGAGTACCTCGTGACGCGAGGCGTCGAGCGCTCGCGCATGACTGCCAAGGGCTACGGCGAGCGCCAGCCGATCGACACCAATCGGACCAAGGAAGGCAAGGCGAACAACCGCCGCGTCGAGTTCCGCAGGACCGATGGCGAGTGCAAGAAGTAGGCTCGGTGCACCCGCGCGGCGAATGTTCGACCGCGCGGTGCCCAGCGGTGAAAGGAAGAACTGATCTGATGCGAAGCCCGTCCCTTCGCGCCTTCGGGCGCGCCGCCGCCGTCAGCGCGACGCTGGTCGCGATGCTCGCCCTTTCAACACCGGCCCACGCCGGTCCTCGAGAGGACATTCACCGCTCGTACGACACCTCGCTGCGGCTCTTTAACGACCTTGAGCTGGAGCAGGCGTCTGCGGAGATCGACAAGGCGATCAGTGCTGCGGAGGGCTCGGGTGCGGCCAGTGATCCGACGCTCGCGTCGCTCTACATGATGCGCGCGGCGCTGCTCTACTCGTCGCAGGGCGACGGCGCCAAGGCAGCCATCTCGACCGCACTCGATCGCGCCCTCGCGCTCAACTACTACGTCGTGGTGCCGCAAGAGGTGCGCTCGCCCGCGCTGAGCAAGTACCTCAACGAGGCAAAGGGGCGCGCGGCAAATCGCCCGACGGATCCGATCCTTCACCAGACGCCCGCGGCAGCTTGCGGCGAGGCGCTGCGCTTCGAAGCGCTGCTCGGTGTGCCCGATGGCGGCCAGGCTGCGCTCTATTGGCGCAAGGAGGGTGAGGCGGGCTTTGATCGGTCGATTGAGATGAAGGTGTTCTCGAATGTGGCGGAGGGAGAGATTCCCGCGTCCGAACACGGCGACGCAAACATCGAGTACTTCATCTACGCGTTCGATGCGTCGCTCCAGCCGGTCGCGAACAAGGGCACGCAGGAGGCACCCATCGCGCTCCGCCAGAGCTGCGAGGAGCCCGTCGGCCCGGTGATCCCGGTCGACGGTGGCGATGGCGATGTCGGCGATGACAAGCCTGGCAAGGGCCCCAAGGGTGGTCCGTCCGCGCTTCCGCGCGTGTGGATCAACATCGGTCTCGGCACCGGATTCGGTCTCGCGCGGGGGACCGCCGAACTGAGCTACCGCCAGTACTTCCCCGGCAATGAGCCATACGGACCGGCACAGGCCGCGTGCGCGATTGCTCGTTGGTATGCGGGCGCCGGCGCGCTGCCGGGTGCCACGGATGCAGGCTATGCCGCCGCCGTGAATCAGGTGGCCTCGGGCATGCCCGGCGGCGCGGCGCCGATCCTTGCGGCCTACTCTGATCCGCAAGTTCGTGAATCGTGCAGCGAGCGCCAAGAGATCAACGGTGGCTTTGCATCCGCACCGTTCCACATTGCGCCGGAAGTCCAGGTTCGTGTGTCCAAGCGCATTACGCTCGGTCTCTACAGCCGACTTCAGGTCGTCTCGGGTTCGAAAGTGTTCCGTGACAGCACCGACAAGTCGCTGGGCGCGTCCTTTACGGAAGATGTGACCTCGCCTTCGCCGTCGGAGGACTTCCGCCAAAAGCCTCCGTTCTCGTGGGCGATTGGTCTCAAGTTCCGCTACTACTTCCTCAAGGACACCGCGAAGTTCCGCCTCTTTGGTGGCGCGTATGCGGGCTTTGGTACGGCCCGGCTGCGTGTGCCGATGGGCTTTACCAACGACCTCAACGGCAACAGCGTTCCTGACGGCAACGAGGTGGCCACCAACGGCGAGACCGGCGGTGGCTGCTATCCGGTTTGGCCGTATCAGGGCGCGTGCGCAGGCGCAGCGACCCCAGACGCCGTGCTGGCGGGACAGGTCAAATCGAGCAACAGCGGGCAAGAGCGCATCGACACCGTACGAATTGGTCCAGGATTTGCCGGCGCACTCTTCGGATTCAACTATCAGATCGTGAAGAACTTCGCGCTCTATGGTGAGCTCGGCGTTGGCGGCTGGTTCCCGACGACCTCAAGCATGTTGGTCGACCTGACGGTCGGTCCGGCGATTACCTTCTAGCCTGCCACGCAGCGCTCCGTCGGCGAGCGAGCGGAGCGACCGAACAAACGTGAGAGAGAGGCAGACCGCGAGTGCGGGCCTGCCTCTCTTCATGTATGGCCCTGAATCTCGCGGCGCTCCTCCAGATCTCCGTCCGATCGCACGCGAAGCTCTTGGCAGCGAGCGGGTTGTCGAACAACCCCGCGCGGACATGCGCTTCACAGGGCTTCCTCGACGGCCTGCTAGAGCGTCCTGCTTGCAATCACGGGCGGGTCGGCGGCGATGCCCTGCCAGGCCATCGGTGTGTCGAGCAGCTCGATCGTCGTGATCGCGTGCTCGCCCGAGACGTTGATGGCCCAGACACGAAAGCTGGCGTCATCGAGCGGATCGAGGGACTCGGGTGGGAGGGGCTCGTCGGCGCCAAACCAGGACCGGAACGCGCGCTGGATGAGCACGTGCTGGATATCACCGTTCTCAAAGGTGACTCGAAGCGTGTAGTCGCAGCCGTTGTTGTGACAGAACCAGCCCAGCTCGCCGGTGTCGAGCGCGATCTCTTCAAGAGCGACCATGTCTGTCGGGTCGATCAGACGGGGAAGGTTCCCGATGTACGACACGGGTGGGTAGATCTGCGTGGCGCCCTGGGTCTGCGCGGCGCTGACCGTGAACACAATCGTGTGCACCGGAACGTCGCGCTGCGCAGGAAGTTGTCCATCGAGGCCCCACAGGCCACTGCTGGTCGTGAGCGGCTCAACTTCGACGCGGCGCTCTTCCATGCTGTTCCAGCGGGAGTATCCCGTCGATGAGGCCTCATCGACGAACACCCGCCCTTCGCTGTACTCAAGTTCGGAGTCCTCGTTGATCGACGCGACGCCGGCGTAATAGCGCTGCATTCGGCCCGCGGAGAAGTCCGCGAACATCGTGAAACGGTAGCCCTCGGCCTGGTCACCCGAGCCGCTCTGCATCGGGTCTTGCTTGATGCAGCGATTACGGGCGTCAAAGCGGCGCCCATCGTCATTCTCGCAGCCGTCGCTCACCGCGTTCTCAGGCACGAAGGTCGCGAGGAATTCGTCGCGATACATGTCGTAACCCCAGGTTGATCCGTCCAAGCTGCCGTTGGGGTAGGGGAAGTTCCCGGCGTCGTAGGAGCCCGCGGCGTGGGGCAGTCGCAACGCGTGACCCATCTCGTGGATGAAGATGCCGGCGTAGACCTCGTCCCCCGCCGCGACCGTGCCGTTGCCCCCACCACATCCACCCTTGGGAGACACGTAGTCGCCGTTACCGTCGACTTGAATCATCGGCGCATAGATCGCGCGATTCGTAGGAGCGTCGCCGTTGGCACGAAGCATTTCGACCAGGATGCCAAGCACGGGCGACTGCTCGCGGCATGGGTCGTCCGACGCAACATCATCTGCCGATTGCCAAATCATCGCGGGGGCGCCGTCGGCAGGCTTTGCCACCAAATAGTCCCACTGCACGCGTTGAGCAGGGTGGGGGACGATCTCGCTTGAGGCGTAGGGGAGCTTGGCCTCGAACTCGTCGCGTACCTCCGCAGGCACGTCCAAGATGGTGTCCAGCGCCAGCGAGGTGTCGTCGGCGCCGTAGAGGTAGAACGGCAGCGTCCACAGCAACAGCTCAGAATCAGCACCGACCTCGATTGGCAGCGCTTCACTGTCTTCGTGGGTGCTGGACACGACTCGAAGCGAGAGGCCTGGCATGACCCACGCCGCTTCGAGTTGCGCGACGTACATGTCCGTCGCGTAGCTCGGACCATTGGCTTCCGTCGCCGGAATCGCTCCCTGGGCGCTCAGACTCGCGGTCCCGACAAGCGTGCCGTGAACGCTGACTTCGAGCGATGCGTCGCCGGGAATCGCCTCAGCGAAGCGCAGCAACACCATCGCGTCGCGTCGGGACGCGAGCACAAGGCGCTCGCTCCCCTCTGCGGTCGTCCACTCAAGTCCCTCTGCGGGGATGACATGAGACTGTGCGACTTCGAGATCGACGACTTCCGGTGCCGGGAGGAGCTCGCCGCCGTCGCTGGTATCCGTGCCATCACCGTCGCCATCGCCGTCGCCATCGCCGGGAACATCGCCGATGTCCGGTTCGTCACCTGCATCGCTCGCGTCTGTCGTTCCGCAGGCTGCCAGACAGAGGATGGACAGCCCGACGAGCCAGCCGATGTGAACGCTTCCTGGCCGCTGCTCTCGATCGATGTACCTAGCAAGGCCGTGCATGGGAGTCTTCTCCCATGTCAAACCTCACAAATCATGGTCTGTCATTGCTGCTGAACGTAGTGTGGCTCGCATGAGTTGGCCGACCTAAAGCGGCGCCGAACATGGGCCCGCGGGTCGCCGCCGCGCGTGACGTGGGTTCGATGCTCG
>CAZVEM010000381.1:0-4995 GCA_964626165.1 uncultured Nannocystaceae bacterium | reverse complement strand
GCCAGGCGGACGTTGAGCGCTCTTGGACTCGCTGCGGGCATTGGGATGGGGATCTCGGGCTGCTTCGCAGCCTCCGATGATGGAGACGCGGGCTGCGAAGAGGGAAACGAGGACTGCGCGTGCTTTCCCAACGGCAGCTGCCTTGGTCTGCTTGAGTGCATCAATGGGCTCTGTCTCGATCCGGGCGACGGAGATGGGGACGGCGACGGTGACGGCGACGGAGATGGGGACGGCGACGGCGATGGCGATGGCGAGGACATGGGCGGCTGCTTCATTGGCTACGAGATCGGCTGCGCTTGCGATGGCAGCATCTGCCATCAGGGCTTGGCATGTGTCGGCGGCTTTTGCGAAGACCCGAACTGCCCGACCGGCACAGAAGGCTGCCCGTGCCAGCTCAATGGCTTGTGCGAAGCCGGCCTGACCTGCAACAGCGATGAGCTGTGTGAGGGGGCGCCAGGCGGTTGCGTGATCGATCCCCAGTGCGGACCCGACGAGAGCTGTGTCCTCGGAGAATGCACCGCGAAGCTGCCCGTCTTGGTCGACCTCTACGCGACGGCCTGCGATGCCGGTTGGGCAACCTGGGCCGGCAGCATGCGGCCCACGCCCATCCAATGCCCGACACCGACGGCGATGAGTCCTTCGGAGGGATGGATCAAGCAGGTCGCGGCCTTCCTCAAGGAGGGCACACCCTACGGTCGCAGCCTGCTCGTGCGTGGTCCGGATGTGGACGCCGGAGGCGCGCGGGGAGCCTGGTTGCTCACCGTTCCGGCCTTGATGGGGGCGACCCCCGCGCTCAAGACGGCAGTGGCCGCCACTTGCGGGGCTGCGATCAACTGTTCCGTGGGCTATCGCATTACCATCTTCGATCCGAATGGTGGGACCCTGCTGAAGGAGTTCGTGGGCCCCCTCGCCGGCACCGACACCGAGCCTTTGCCGATCTACTACGACCTATCCGCGATGGCTGGAAACCAGGTTGAGATCGCCTTCGAGTACTCCGGCGGGCAGTTCGAGATCAACGACGAGGTCGCGTTTATCAACCCGGTGATCGTGAACGCGACGCCCTAGCTTGCCGCTCGAGGCCCATCGATCCCAATCCACGGGAGCGACGATCGGCCCTGTGGCTCCCTCGCAGATTCAAACGACCAAAGTCATGAACAAGATGATGCCCATTCAAACCTCCTCCACCAATACCGCAGGCCCGGATCTGGCCCTGATCACGCCCGCGACTTCGCGCCGTACGATGCCTTTGGCCCCGCGAGGACTGACCGCCCTTGTCTCACTGATCTTCGCCGGCGCAGCCGGCCTGGCGGGAGCGGGTTGCTTCAACGAAGATCCGGAAGGCTGCAAGGCGGGCGAGGCCAATTGTGCATGTCTGGCCGACGACACCTGTCTCGGCCTGCTCATGTGCATCAACGGCTTGTGTCTGGAGGACACCAGCGGCGATGGAGACGGCGATGGAGACGGCGACGGGGATGGCGACGGAGATGGCGATGGTGATGGCGATGGTGACGGAGACGGCGACGGTGACGGCGAAGTCGTGCTGATGGACCTCTGGGAGACCGCTTGCGATGCCGAGTGGTACAGCGGCGGCGAGTCGAGCTTCGCGACGCTCGGCTGCACGGCCTTCGACGAGTTTCCCGAGGAGGGCTGGGTCAAGCAGGCAGGGCGGGTTACGCTACCCACGGGCGTCACGGTTGGACGCTCGCTGCTGGTTGCGAGTTATCAGGAGTCGGACTCGGACACTGCCGGGATCTGGTACGTCGATCTGACCGGTGCGATCGCGCCACGGTTGGACGTCGGAGTCGCCGGTGCGTGTCTTGATAACTTCCCATGCGAGGTCGGTTATGAGGTCGTCGTCCGCGAAGTCGGAGGGCTGCCGGTTGAGACCAAGACCGGTACAGCATCCGGCACTGCGCCGGTCGTCAATCTTTCGATCGACATGTCACCCTACGTTTCGATGGGCGCTGTCGAGGTGGCATTCTTCTACTACACAGAAGTCTTTCAAGGCGCCGATCAGATCGCGTGGATCGAGCCCCAAGTCATCGGCCAAGCGCCCTGATGCGCGCCACGGCTGAGATCTCGGAGTAGCGATGCGAGGCGCCAAGCAGCAGCGGAATCCGACCGAGGGGCTGCTCTCGTGCGCGCTGATGTTGTGCGTGGTTGGCTGCGGATCGCGTGACGAGCTGCCCGGCGGTCCATGTCCGCAGGATCAAGAGCCCGCGTGTGCTCGGCCGCGCGGCTGCGCGATGCCAGAACTGGTCGACGCCGTCTGTACCGACGACGGCTGGAGCTGCGGAGCCGCGGCCTTTGTGCTTCCCGACAAGCCGTCGGCGCAGAGCGAGCCCTGCACGCCGCTGCTCGACTCGCTCGAGATCCTCGACGAAGCGCCGGTCTCGATCAGCGATGGTGAAGAGTGCCGATGGCTCTTGAGCCAGGCGACGACCTCCGAGGGGCAGCAGATCGAAAACGTGCTGCTTCCACTTTCATCGCTGCCGATCTGCGCCACGCTGCCGCCCGTTGAGACGCTGACCAGCGTCGTCGGCGTGCCAAGCTCGGCATCGTACGTCCGCGGGAGCAATGCGATCGATGCACCGAGTGGGGAGACGTATCTGCTTGAGCGCGGATGGATCTTCGACGACACCGCACCCTTTGGCGTGCGCGGCGTCGGAACGGGTCTGGCTCTCAGCGGCGACGGTCCGATAGGCGCGTTGGACGATTGGACCTTCTCCGAGATGGAGGACTTTGGTGATGCTGCTCTGGCGACGGAGGCCTTCGCGTATGTGTACGGGTGTCCTGGCCCGCCAGACTTTCTCGTCGAGGCCTGCTACGTCGCGCGCTCACCGTGGAGCAGCGTGCACGAAAGCAACGCGTGGCAGCGTTGGTCGTCGGCGGGGTGGGGGAACGGTCCGGCGGAGCGCGTCTTTGATAGCGGCCCGCATCGAGGCCCCGTATTCGAAGCGCCGGATGGCAGCGGATTTGTCCATCTCTTCGTCGCGGGCTTTGGCGACCGCATCGAGATTCAGCGTGCCGAAGCGCCGGAGGGCCCGTGGACTACACCAACGACATTCGTTGTGTGCAATCTCCCATTGACCGATCCCGATGCCTTCTGTGCCGGGCCTGCCGTCCACCTTGAGATGACCGATCCTCGAACACCCGACGTGGTGCACGTGAGCTACTCGATCGGCAGTCTCGCGCCGAATGCGTCGGATCTCCGCAAGACTCAGCCAGCGTCCTACTCCGTGCACCTGGTCGCGGCGCAGCTCTGACGCGTATGTGCTGGCGACAGCGGTCAACGCCTCCCATGACGGGACACCGTTTGACCCGCGTGCCAGCGCTGGTCCACCATGCGTGACATGAGCTCCGTGGGACCCGCGAGCGCAGCTGCCTCCGATGTCGTACTTGAGGCACGCAGGGTCACCAAGGTCTATCGGATGGGGGAAGTGCAGGTGCACGCGCTGCGTGGCGTTGACCTCGCGCTCCGGGAGGGCGAGTTCACGGTCATGCTCGGAGCGTCGGGTTCGGGCAAGAGCACCCTGCTCAACATCCTCGGTGGCCTCGACATCGTCTCGGAGGGCTCCGTGTTCTACCGGGACACCGATCTCAGCCGTGCGTCGGAGTGGCAGCTCACGCAGTATCGGCGTCATCACGTCGGCTTCGTGTTCCAGTTCTACAATCTGATTCCAAGCCTGACGGCCTGGGAGAACGTCGCGCTCGTGACCGAGATTGCGCGCTCTCCCATGAAGCCATCGGACGCGCTGGCGCTCGTGGGCCTCAAAGAGCGTCAGCATCATTTCCCTGCACAACTCTCAGGCGGCGAGCAGCAGCGAGTCGCCATCGCGCGCGCCGTGGCGAAGCGCCCAGACGTGCTGCTCTGCGACGAGCCCACCGGTGCACTCGACTACAAGACCGGCAAGCTCGTGCTGGAGGTCATCCAGAGGGTCAATCAGGAGCTCGGTACCACCACGGCCATCATCACGCACAACGCGGCGATCGGGAAGATGGCGGACCGCGTCGTACGCCTCGCCGATGGATCTGTGGTGGAGGACTATCGCAATGAGCGTCGGGCGGGATCGGGAGAGCTCGAATGGTAAGCGCGCTGGACCGCAAGCTGATGCGGGAGCTCGCGCAGCTCGCAGGACAGCTCGTTGCGATCGTCCTTGTCGTTGCGTGCGGCGTGGCCGTCTATGTGACCTTTGCAACGAACCTCGCCATCCTCAGCGGCACGCGCGACTCCTACTACGCCAGCCAGCAGTTCGCCGACGTGTTCGCCACCGTGAGCCGCGCGCCCGCGAGCACGCGCGCGCAGCTTGAGGCGATCGCCGGGGTCGCGCAGGTCGAGACCCGCACCGTCGAACGCTCGACGATCTACCTTGAGACTTTCCCCGAACCGGTCGTCTCGCAGTTCGTCTCAATTGCGGTCGCCAGGCCGCAGCGTCTCAACCTCCTCTACCTCCGCAAGGGTCGTCTCCCCGCGCCCTCACGAGAGCGCGAGGCGATCGTCATCGAGAGCTTTGCGCTCGCGCATGGCATCGACGTCGGAGACGAGATTGACGCGCTGATTAATGGGCGCCGCTCGACGCTAAGTATCGTCGGAATCGGGCTCTCGCCCGAGTACGTGTTTCCCGTCAATCCACAGGGAGGGATGCCGGATGCCAAGCGGCTTGGCGTGTTCTGGCTCAGCGAGCCGACCTTGGCAGCTGCCTACTCCACTGCGGGAAGCTACAACGAAGTCTCGCTCAAGCTCGCGCCCGGTGCGAATCAGGCGGATGTGATCGCGCAGGTCGACGAGATTCTCCGACCCTACGGCGGACGCGGTGCCTTTGGGCGTGAACTTCATGGCTCCAACAGACAGTTGGAGATGGAGTTCGAGCAGCTCAAGACGCAGGGCGTGATCGTTCCCCTGATCTTCCTGGGCGTTGCCGCCTTCTTGCTCAACGTCGTGATGTCGCGCCTGATCTCAACTCAGCGCGAGCAGATCGCCGTGCTCAAGGCCGA
>CAZVEM010000380.1:0-5028 GCA_964626165.1 uncultured Nannocystaceae bacterium | reverse complement strand
CAAGCACGCGCAGCGATCGCTCGACCTCGATGGTGAAGTCGACGTGTCCCGGCGTATCGATCAGGTTGATTCGATGGTCGCGCCACGAGCAGGTGGTCGCCGCCGACGTAATCGTGATGCCGCGCTCTTGCTCTTGCGGCATGTAATCCATCACCGCAGCGCCATCGTGCACCTCGCCCATGCGGTGCGAGATGCCCGTGTAGTAGAGAATGCGCTCGGAGGTCGTGGTCTTGCCCGCATCGATGTGCGCCATGATGCCGATGTCCCGCGTACGGGCGATGTCATCGTGGGTCGACATAAGGGCGGCTCGGAGGGCGTTTGGGGTCGGAGTGTCGGATCTGGCTTTTTGGGAACGCGGCGAGGGCCGCACAGTCGGCCATCCGTCCCCATCTGGGGCGGGTGTGGTCGAGGTGGGCCCTACGTTGGTGGACGCTGCTTAGGAACCGGCGGCTTGTGCTCCCCGAGCCGCACTGGAAGATCGCGATCTGCGAGCTTGTCAGTGGTCCCCGGTTGAAGGGGTGGCAGAGAGCTTCGAGGCGGGTTCCCGGATGACGTCATCCAAGAGACTGCGCGTGCTTACGGAGGAAGATCGGGTGCTCGTGACCTTGGGTAGGGGGTGGTGGACTTGGGTGAGAGCGGGCTGACCAGGATTGAACTGAGACCGGTTTCGAAACCGGCTTGCCACTGGTCAGCCCCGACAGCTCCCGCACGGAGAGCCGTCAGCCCTGATTACCAGCGGTAGTGGGCGAAGGCCTTGTTGGACTCGGCCATCTTGTGAACGTCCTCGCGCTGCTTCACCGCGGCGCCACGCGATTGCGCGGCGTCGAGCAGCTCATTGGCGAGGCGCTCACGCATGGTCTTCTCCGGGCGCTTGCGGGCGAAGCCAACCAGCCAGCGATACGCCAGCGCTTCGCTTCGCTCAGCGCGAACCTCGACCGGCACCTGGTAGTTCGAGCCACCGACGCGGCGTGCACGAACCTCAAGGCGGGGACGAAGGTTGGCGAGCGCCTTCTCGAAGACCTTGACGGGATCATCTTTGGTCTTCTCTGAGATGATCTCGAACGCGCCAAAAACAATGCGCTCCGCGATCGACTTCTTGCCGTCAAGCATCACCACGTTGATGAACTTGGCGATGCTCTGGTTCACGTCCGTTGGGTGATCCGTGTAGCGGATGTCCAGCGTCGTGTGTGCCTTACGTGTAACTCCCTTGCGCGACATAATGCTCTCCGATTCGAACTACTTCGGACGCTTCGCGCCGTACTTGCTGCGACCCTGACGGCGCTTGTCGACGCCGGTGGTGTCGAGCGTGCCGCGGATGATGTGGTAGCGAACGCCGGGAAGATCCTTCACACGACCACCGCGGACGAGCACAATCGAGTGCTCCTGCAGGTTGTGGCCTTCACCGGGGATGTAGCTGGTGACTTCCATGCCGTTGGTCAGACGCACGCGAGCAACCTTGCGCAGCGCCGAGTTCGGCTTCTTGGGAGTGGTGGTGTACACGCGAACGCAAACACCACGGCGCTGCGGGCAGCTCTCCAGTGCGGGAGCGGTATCGCGATCGAGCTTGTTCTCACGGCCCTTTCGGACCAACTGTTGGATTGTAGGCATGTGTTCCGTCTTTGCGGGAAGTCGGCTTCGGACGCGGCACGCCCACTCCGCTGTGTTGGAGTGGGTTGTGGATCGGGCCCGGCTTTGTGCTGGCCGCAGGGCCAGTTCTGGAGCAGACCGATGTCCGGCCAGGAGGGCCGGGGAGCGGGAGTATATGGAAAGCGCCCCCTCGATCAACCCACGCCGTCCGTCGATCCGTCCTTGGTTGCACTCCGAGCGCACCTTTTCGACGAGGGCACTCGGGGGCCGCGCGGCATCCCAAAACGCGAATCCGGCGCCACTCCGGATGGGGTGACGCCGAACTCCGTGTGCTGACTCACTAGGTGCCAGGATGGCGCGGCCACCCCGCCGATCAGCCCCGCTCAGTCCGCCATGCTCATGAAGTCACGGTCCGGTGAGCGACGCGCAACGGGCTCGCGAGCCTGCTGCGAGTGGTCATCGCTGGTGTCGTGCAGTCGCTCGTAGACCGAGAGACCGGTACCCGCCGGGATGAGACGACCCATCAGGACGTTCTCCTTGAGACCTCGGAGGTAGTCGATCTTGCCCTGCAGTGCCGCCTCGGTGAGCACCTTGGTCGTCTCCTGGAAGGAGGAGGCCGAGAGGAAGCTCTCCGTGCTCAGTGATGCCTTGGTGATACCAAGCAAGAGCGGCTCTGCGCTCGCAGGCTGACCGCCCAGCGACACGATGCGCTGGTTCTCCTCGCGGAAGATCTTGCGCTCCACGTGATCGTCCGTGAGGAAGTTGGTGTCGCCCGACTCCGTGATCCGAACACGGCGCATCATCTGGCGAATGATCGCTTCGATGTGCTTATCGTTGATCTTCACGCCCTGCAGTCGATAGACCTCTTGGATCTCGTTGAGGAGGTAGGCGCTAAGTGCCTTCTCGCCCATGACCGCCAGAATGTCGTGCGGGTTGGCAGGGCCGTCCATGAGCTTCTCGCCTGCACGAACGCGGTCACCCTCGCGGACCTGCAGGTGCCGACCCTTGGGCACCAAGAACTCGTGCGGATCGCTGCCATCATCGGGGCTGATGATAACGCGGCGCTTGCCGCCCTTGTCCTTACCGAAGGACACGATGCCGTCGGTGGTCGCGATCACGGCGTGGTCCTTGGGCGTGCGGGCCTCGAAGAGCTCGACGACGCGGGGCAGACCACCGGTGATGTCCTTGGTCTTCTTGGACGCCTCGCGCGGGATCTTGGCGATGACGTCACCGGCCTGGATGCGTGTGACGTCCTTGACGGTGACGCTGGAGTCGACCGGCAGGAAGTAGCGCGCCTCGTGCTTGCCGTGTGCGATGACCGGGTTGCCGTCGTCGTCCTTGACCACCAGGCGCGGTCGCGCGTCGCGGTCACGGCTCTCCACAATGACGGTGCTGCTGTGGCGCGTGGCCTCGTCGACCGCGACCTTCATGGTCACGCCCTCGATGATGTCGCCGAACTCGATGACACCCGAGACTTCGCTGACGATCGGAATCGCGTGCGGCTCCCACTCGGCGAGCATGACGCCACCACCGATGACCTGACCGTGCTTGACCTTAAGTCGCGCACCGTAGGGCAGCTCGTACTCCTCGCGCGTGCGACCACGCTCGTCGAGGATGTGGATTCGCGCGTGGCGATTCATCACCACGGTGAAATCTGGGCGCTCGATCAGCTCTGCATCGATGAGCTGGATGGTGCCGCCGAAGCGCGATTCCACCGAGCTCTGGTCTGCGGTGACGTTACCGACACCACCGACGTGGAAGGTACGCATCGTAAGCTGCGTGCCTGGCTCGCCAATCGACTGAGCGGCGATGATGCCGACCGCCTCGCCAACATCGACGAGGTGACCGCGTGCCAGGTCGCGGCCATAGCAGCGTGCACAGATGCCGCGCAGGGCCTCGCAGGTGAGAACCGAACGGATCATCACCGACTGGATGCCGCTGTCTTCGATCGCCACCGCAGCTGCCTCGTCGATGATGTCGCCCTCTTCCGCAAGGACGGTATCCGAACCCGGTGCGTAGACCGGCTCAAGCGCGACACGGCCGAGGATGCGATCGCTGAGGCGCTCGACGATTTCGCCGGCGTCAACCAGCGCGCTGACGCGAAGCCCCTGCCCCGTTCCACAGTCGTACTCGGTGATGACCGCTTCCTGGGCGACGTCGACCAAGCGGCGGGTCAGATAGCCCGAGTTTGCAGTCTTGAGCGCCGTATCTGCCAAGCCCTTACGCGCACCGTGTGTCGAGATGAAGTACTGGAGCACCGTCAACCCCTCGCGGAAGTTGGTGGTAATCGGTGCCTCGATAATCTCGCCCGAGGGACGCGCCATCAGTCCGCGCATGCCGGCGAGCTGCCGCATCTGCTGACGCGAGCCACGGGCACCCGAGTCGGCCATGATGTAGATGGGGTTGAAGGACTTGCCCTCGCGGGTCTTCTGCGAGCGATGGTCGAAGAAGCTCTGGTTCGAGATACCGTCCATCATCACGTTGGCGATGTTCTCGGCGACCTGCGCCCAGATATCGACTACCTTGTTGTAGCGCTCGCCCGCCGTGATGAGACCATCCGCGTACTGGTTCGCGATGTTCTTGACCTCTTCGAAGGCGTCGTCGATCAGCTTGGACTTACCTTCGGGGATGACCATGTCATCCATGCAGATCGAGATGCCTGCCTTGGTCGCCTCTGAATAGCCGGTGCTACGGAGGTAGTCGGCCATCAGCACGGTCGCCTTCTGTCCGCAGATGCGGTAGCAGCGGTCGATCAGGTCGTTGAGCGCCTTCTTGCCGAGCGGCTGATTCACCATCGAGAACGGAATCTCGCGCGGGATGCCTCCCTCATAGAGGAGGACACGACCGGTGGTAGTCTCCACCAGCGACTCCGACGGACGCATGCGGACCTTGATCTTCGCCTGAAGGTGCAGCGCACCGTGGTCAAACGCGGCGCGAACTTCTTCCGGCGAGCCGTAAACGCCGGCGACGTAGCCGACCTCTGAGAACTCGCTGACCTCACCCTTGGCGAAGGGACGCTCGCGGGTCATGTAGTAGAGACCCAGCACGATGTCCTGCGACGGCACGATGATCGGCTTGCCGTGCGCGGGGCTCAGGATGTTGTTGGTCGACATCATGAGCACGCGGGCCTCCATCTGCGCCTCGATGCACAGCGGGACGTGCACGGCCATCTGGTCGCCGTCGAAGTCCGCGTTGAACGCGGTGCAGACCAGCGGATGGAGCTGGATCGCCTTGCCCTCGATCAGCACAGGCTCAAAGGCCTGAATACCGAGGCGGTGAAGCGTTGGTGCGCGGTTGAGCAGCACCGGGTGCTCCTTGATGACCTCATCAAGGATGTCCCAGACCTCTTCGGCCTCGCGCTCGACCATGCGCTTGGCGGCCTTGATCGTGGTGACCAGACCGCGGCCTTCAAGCCGGTTGTAGATGAAGGGCTTAAACAGC
>CAZVEM010000379.1:0-5057 GCA_964626165.1 uncultured Nannocystaceae bacterium | reverse complement strand
GCGGGAGCGGCACACGCTCTGGCCACCTGGCGGCAGCCATAGGAGGGTCTAACCATGACTCGGCACCGATGGCTACATCGTCTTGGAGCGGCGCTGGCCTCAGCTGCGCTCATCGCTGGCATCGTGCGTCCTGCCTCGGCCCAGCTGGCCGTCTACGACGCCGCGACAACAGGGCGAAACACGGTCACCGCCACAGTGCAGCAGTTGCTCTTCGAGATCGAGCGGCAACAGCATACGAAGCTCCGCGAGATGGCACGAAGGCTGAGCGCGCTAACCAATCTGCGGAAGTATGCGGTGGAGGACGTGCCCCGCTGGCGGACCCACGGTGGCGATTTCTTCTACGCTCAACCGTACAACGATGCCCTGATTTTCGGGGATTCATCGGGCGCGGCATTCGCCGAGCTGAGTCAACGGCTCCTGGCGGAGTCACGTCTTCTCGACCGACTGAGTCCGACGGCTCGGCGCATCGTTCAGGCACGCCTGGCGACGGTGAACCTGACCGACGCCGCCGCCATTGCGGCAACTCACGGCAGCGGTCAGCTGCGCCTGCTGGGACGACGAGGTGAGCTGCAGGCCATCGATGCGCTCGAACAGGACGCGGTCGACCCATCAATCACGCAGAGTACGGCCGCCGTTCTGGACAAGATCAGCGGCGCGGCGCTGATCGGTGTTCGTCAGCGACAGGCGCGGATTCAGTTGCTCGTGGGGATGGTCGAGCAGCTTCTGGTCGACAGCAAACGAGCTCGCGATACCGACGTTGCAGCATTGTCGATGCAGATCGTGACGTGGCGCGACGGGCGCGCGGCGGGCGAGGCGTTCGTCGCTGGATCGGGGGACGCGCTCAGAACATGGCGGCAGCCGTAAGGCGGCGCGGAGACTCATATGGAACTCAATCTGCTCCCGACGATTCAGCAGGCGATCTCGAGCCTTTTGCTGACGTACGAGCCGGAGTTCCTTCGCTTCGGGCATCGCCTGTTCCTGTCCCTGGCCACCATCATTTTGGCGTGGCACGGCATCCAGATGATGTTCGCGCGTGAGGGACTCAGTGAATCGATGTTCGACTTCGCAAAGCTGCTCCTCATCGTCGCCCTCGGCTACTCGTTCATCGCGTTCTACGAGTCTCCGCTCCCGGGAATCGGTGTGTCGTTCAGCAACTTGATCACAGACCAGGCTTTCTACTTCCAATCGGTGCTGGAGGCCCGGTCCTTCGACAACATCTACCAGCATTTCGACGAGCTCTCCGATCGCTTCATACAGCCGGATGCGTGGGCGATCTTGGCCAACCTCATCTATTGGATCGTCCTGCTGCTGGTTGCCTTTGCGAAGGCCGTCTCGATGGCGGTGATCGCCTTCGGTCTGATCGCCAGCGCTGTGTGTGCGCTGCTCGGTCCACTGTTCGTCCCGTTCTTCATCGTTCCCAAGCTCGACTGGTTGTTCTGGGGCTGGTTCAAGGCGTTTATCCAGTATTCCTTCATCCCCGTCGTTGCGATCGCCTTCCTCATGGTGTTTGAGCGGTTTGTCTTCCGCTACGTGACCACCTTGCCTCCGACGATCACGCAGGCGGAATATGGAATCTACGGCCTTCAGGCCGTCGCCGTGATCATCACGTTCTGCACCGGGATCGTGCTCGTCCCGTCGCTGACGACCTCGATCTTCTCCGGCCAGGGCGGTCAGGCGGCGTTCCCTGGCCTGAGCCGGTTCATGAGGCGCTAGTCAGCGTCAGCGAGGCACAGCTATGCCGAAGCGATTCTCGAACGCCCCGGAGCATCTGAGAGAACCCCACCAGGTCGCATGGTCAGACCTTCCGCCGATCTACTGGAAGGCGCTGGGAGTCACGATCGCGCTCGGGTTCATCACTGGACTGATCTGGATCGCGTGGCGGTTGTTTGAGCTTCATGTTCTGAACTGAGGGGTAATGCCGTGGCCGGTGTGGTGGGCGACATCAACCCGAAGACGATGGAGAGCGCGAGGCGCCAGTTTGTCGAGCTGTACGGCTCCGCACTGGTGATGAACACGTACTTGAAGATCGCGCTCGTTCTCGTCTCCCTGGTCGCCGTAGGACTACTCGGCCTCAACTTCCATACAGCCGCGCGCTATTCGCAGGTGAGGCCGCTCGTCGTGCGGATAGACGAGGTCGGAAGAGCGGAAGCGGTCGTGTACGACGCCTCGCGATATCAGCCGCAGCCGCCGGAACTGCGGTACTTCTTGACCCAGTTCGTCGTGAAGCATTTCAGCCGCATCCGGTCAACGCTTCAGCGTGAGTATCCGGATTCGCTGTTCTTCCTGAATCCCGCTTTGGCAGATGCCACTATCGCTCAGAACGATCAGACCCGCGTGCTCGAGATGTTCGTGACGAACCCCACCGCGGACGAGATCGAGGTGGCCGTCCAGAACGTGAGCCTGAGCGAACTAAGTACGACGCCGTTCAAGGCGGCCGTGACGTTCCAGAAGGTCTACTACACGCCCGGTACGCGGTCCGAACGGAGCCGCGAAACATATGTCGCGCAGGTGGACTTCGTCCTGCGCGAGCACGTGCCAAACGAGTTCGTCCGCGTGAATCCGCTGGGACTCCAGATCGAATATTTCCGCGTCGATCAGGCGTTCGAGGAGCAACGCCGATGATTGCCAACGCGGCGCTCCTGGCGGCTTTGACAGTGTTTCTCTTTGCCGGATGGCTGGCCGGCGAGCTGCGCTTTCTTGCGCCTTACAAGACAGTCCTCTTCCACGAGCACGCGGCCCTGATCGGCGGGGCCGCCCTGATTCTCTTCCTGAACCTCACCGCGACGTACTACAGCGTGGCCCGCTGGCTGTTCCTGCGCGACACCGGACGCAAGCTGCTGCACATCGACCGTCAGCTTGCCACCGACGATGCCGTGCTCGATGACCTGCGGTCGTACCTGAAGTAGCAGCGGGAGGTTCAGATGTGGCGAGACATTGATCCACGCGCCCCGGAGCGCGAGCGGCCGGAACCTGGTCTTGGCAGGGTCGGCGGCTACACGGAAATGGAGTCCGGGCAAGGTTCCGAGAACGCGCGTGACGCATTCACGCGCGACCTCGACCTGCCACGAGGTACGTCAAGGGAGCGAGTCCGTGTGAACGACAGGGAGTATCGATTGTCTGGTGACGATGTCCGGGTTCTTGCGACAGTCGGAGCGTTCCGCGTCGTGTCCGCAGGCGAGTTGAGAGAACCGAATCCGCGGACACCGACACGGCCCGCCCGCGACCTCGAACGGCTCCGCGAACTCGGTCTCGTGCAGACCGTCCCCTACGTCGTTGGACGCACGCGAACGACCCTGGTCACGCTCACTGGCCATGGTCGAGACGTGCTCGAAGGAGCACGACGACCCGGCTCTCAAAGTGATCGCCAGGCCTTTCACGTCGGCATCACCAAGCCTCGCGAGCTGGCTCACGATTCCAGGGTCCACGGCGCGTACATGAAGGCTGCCGAGCGGCTGGCCGAGCGGGGGGAGCCGGTGCGCCGAGTGGTTCTCGAAGAGGATCTGAAGCGCGAATATCAGCGGTTCCTGCAGGCCGAGAACCGCACGCGCCGCGAGCGAGGTGAAACGCCTGAGGAGCGGAACGAGGCGGTTGCTCGATGGGCTCAGGAACGCCAGTTGCCGTACGAGGACGGACACGTTCAGTTTCCTGACGCGCGTATTGAGTACGACGGCCGCGACGGCCGCCGCTCCGTTGAGGACATTGAGGTCGTCACGCCGCATTACCGGGGCGCCCACGCGGCAGCCAAGGTACGTGCCGGGTTCACTCGCTACCGCGCCGTAGGTGCCCGCCTGGGCGGTCTGCGAACGACTGGCAAAAGCGGACGCGGCGTGGACCCCCGCCTCGCCGAGGAGCTCCTTCAGTGACGCGCGCCGAGCAGATTCGGGCAGTGGCGAAGCTCGGATTCACCGAGCGGCAGGCGGGATTTCTCGTCACCGTGCTCGTCCATGCCGGCGTCTGTGTGGGTCGCCAGTACTGCGCGTATGCCCGGATCGTTCGCGGTCAAAAGGTTCACGACTTCTTCTCGAACCTGGTCGCTAAGAAGCTCGCGACGCCGTACACCTCGGCGCATCGAGGAGCCCGCCTCTATCACGTTCAGGGCAAGACGCTTTACAGCGCCGTCGGCGAACCTGACAACCGGAACCGAAGGCCGGCGACGTTGGCGCGAGCGATCGAACGCCTGATGCTGCTCGACGCTGTGCTCGCCGAAACCGGCCTTCGATGGCTCGGCACCGAACGCGAAAAGGTGGAGTACTTCCGGAGCGCAACCACGCTCAGGCCGAACGAACTTCCTCACCTTGGGTTCGGTATGCCGCCTGCGCAGGCCTTCCGGTACTTCCCCGACAAGCTTCCGATAGGCATTTCGCGCGACGGTCGCACACACGTGTTCCTCTACCTCGTGAATCGCTCGGCACCTGTCGATTTTCGAGCGTTCCTTCACCGCCACGTCGAAGTCCTTCGCGCGCTGCCGTCGTGGGAAGTCCGGTTGCTGACACCGCCGCATCTGGCGGAGGACGTGCCCGCGTTCGAGGCCGCCGCGAGGCAAGAGCTCGCAATGCCGCTTCGGCTTGATGACGTCGATGAATTGCGCTGGCTCTTCGATCAGCAGCGGAGCGTGGAGGAAGGATCGAGGGCGCACGATCCCGCGCGGTTCGTGCGCGCACACCGTCGTTTCCACGCGCCCCGCTTCCGGACCCTCTATCGGCTCTGGAAGAAGGACGGCAATCGTCTTCTGCACGGCACCGTGTCTCCGGTTCTCGAAGACGCTCTTGCGCGCGGACGCGGTCAGGTTACGACGCAGCTGTTGACCCGTGGCTACCACCACCTCTCCTCCCTGGTCGGGTCGGCATGATGGTCATGAAGGGGGAACGGGGTGGGGGAACCAAAACGCGGGAGGACCGTTCCCCCCACCGAGACGCCGTGACGTGGATTCATCGGTGGCAAAGCAGCGCGGGGTGTCTTGCTGTGGAGGCGGCATGTCGTTGATAGACAGTCAGTTGCTCGAAGAGGACGGCGCGGCGGTCTTTACTGCCGAGATCGGCAAGCGGTTGCGCGCGCTG
>CAZVEM010000378.1:0-5182 GCA_964626165.1 uncultured Nannocystaceae bacterium | reverse complement strand
GATGTGCTGTCCGGGTACCTACGGCATCGACACAGCTCGTGTCGCAGAGATCTGCGGGCGGAACGTCTACCTGGGCGAGAGCATGCAAGGCAGCTGCGGCTATTACTTCTACACCGGTGAAGGCGAACCCGAAGTCTGGATTCGTGCATCGATGCTTGGGGTGGCCGATGCCAAATTTGCCGCGCAAGAACAAGACACGCTGATCCGAAAGCGACACAAACTCCCCGATTTCGCATCCACGCCGATCCCTGGCATTGATGGCGCGTATTGGAGCACCAAAGATGGGCTGCACTGGGCATTCCTGCCCAACTGGAAAAAGCCGCGGCTGATCACGTGGAAAGACGGATTTTGCTCGGAGGACGGCATGTTGACGCTGCTTGCAGAGATCGCAGCGGCGCCCCAGCCCGCCGAGGGCTCGCAGCGCCCTCTCATTCCCACGGCTCAATGAGTCGATCTGCGGCGATGCGCGACATGGCCATCGCCAACCGCGCAGAAGTGGTGCACCATGCGCAGGTATGGCGAAGCCACGGGATCCACTCGGGCCGCTGATGGAGCTCAACATGGACCGCCAGCAGCTCATCACGCTGCGGGTCCACGCGAGCAAGATGCGCCGGTCCAAGATCCCCGTGACGGCATTGAGTGAGTCGACCCAGGTCGACGACACCGGGCTTGTGACGCGGACGATGGATCTCTGTCAGCACTGCACGGGCGCGTGCTGCCAGACGCTACGCGTCCCGGTCACACGTGACGACGCGCGTCGCCTCGCGCGTCACCTTGAGATCACGACACGCTCACTCCCTCTCCTCACGATCCCCGACGCCGAGCAGCACGACGACGAAGACGTTGTCGGCTACCTCAGCGACGGTCCAGAGCGCCCCTGCCCCTACTTCAAATCCGGCTGCAGCGTCCATCCTGCGCGCCCTGAGGCGTGCCGCGGATTTGGTCTGCACTCGTGCATCGCGTTTGGCACCTTCACACCCCTGCGCCCGATCCGGCGCAAGTAGCCGAAAACACAGAGCCGTTGGCTCCGTGGGGCGAGCGGGGTGTCGAAGAACGCTGCGCGCCGCATCGCCGCGAACTCACCAGGCGGCCCTCTCTTGCTCGTCAGTGACCTACGCCCGCTACGGTCCCTCCTGGTGTCTCGAGCAGCTTGGCAATTGCACGTTGATGCACTCCACGGAGGTTCTTTGACACCCCGCTAGGGCCAAGTGCGGGGCACGCTCGCGCGTGCACGTATCCGAGTGGAAGTCGGTTTCGACGTTGACCTCGCGCAGTCCACGGGGAACACTGGAGCCGTGCGTCACTCTGCCCGCATCGGCTCCATCATGTGCGTCCTCCTCGCCGTCTCGGCCGGAGTGCTCACCGCCGCGTGCGATGCCGAGGACTCGCTGCCGCCGCCGATCGATCTCGACGGTGACGGCGGTGACGGTGACGGCGACGGCGACGGCGACGGCGACGGCGACGGCGACGGTGATGGCGACGGCGACGGTGATGGCGACGGTGATGGTGATGGTGATGGCGACGGTGACGGTGATGGCTGCATCGACCGAGACATGGATGGCGTTTGCGACGATATCTGCGGCGACATGCAGGTCACCGGCTCAGAAGAATGCGACGACGGAGCCAACGGCGTCCCCGACGACGGCTGCACGGATTTCTGCCAGTTCAGCCCGGGCACCGAGTACTGGGAGATTGTCAACGGATCCGGGACGACCACGCGCTATGTGATCGCGCTGGCCGTCGCCGGTGACGGGACAATCTATGCGCTGATTCGCGACAGCGACTCGATGACCGAAACCTCGCTCACCGAGCTCGTCGCGCTTGACCCGGAGGGCGTGCCGCTATGGTCCGAGACGTTGGAGAACTCGCAGAGTGTCGAAGACTTCTCTGCGAGCGCCGTCACGGTCGGCCCTCAGAATGAGGTCTACGTCAGTGGCGATGCGGGTGGCTTCATCCACATGCGGCGCTACAGCGCGACCGGACTGCTCGACTGGAGCGCTGGTGTCCCTGAATTTTCCGATGAGTCGGCGGACGCCTATGCGCTCGATTCGGTCGCGCACGTCGACGGCAAAGTTTATGGCGTCGTCGGCTACTTCGCCTACCTGCAAGACCAGTACATCGTTGGCATTGCGGAGATCAACGACGACGGCACCGCGCCGATGTGGCGCACCTACAGCCCCGAGGCTGACCCCAGCATCATCGTTTACGGCGCCCGAGTTGCGCGGACGCAGGATGATCGCGTCGCGATCGGCGGCTTTGCCTCGGTGCCCAACAACCCGATGGGATACGAGCGCTTCGGCGTCGTATTCGCCGCAGGCTCGGATCCATCGGTGATGGCCGACTGGGAGAATACGGTGCTAGAGCCCGGTGAGACGGTGACGGCGACGGCGAACCAGATCGCAAGCGAGGGGACGCGGGTGCTCATCGCGGGCTCCAACTCGCTCGGCACGCCGAGCGACACAGCCTTTACCGCCGAAATTGGCTCGTCGATGGGGGCAGCCTTTGCCCTTGATGAGGATCTCGACCCCAACATCGATGGCTACTCTTCGCATACCGGTATTTGCCTCCTGGGACCCGATCAGGGCTATGCCGTCGTCGGTGCAGAAGACAACAACTTCCAAACCTCTGCATGGCTGACGGTGCGCGACGCAGCCAACAACCTGGTGTGGACAGCGCCTTACGATGAGTTCGCCGACACACGCGAGTATTACGGCGCGGTGGCCTACAGTGCCTACGATCAGACGCTCGTGATCGGCGGGGGAATCGGCATGACAAACTCCGAGGAAATCGCTGCGATGGTCCGCAAGATCAAGCCCTAGCAGGTTGTCGAAGAACCCCGCGCGGCGAATGGCCGCAAACTCTCACCATCCAGCCCTTTGTCGCTCGTCGGTCACGTACGCCCCGTACGCTCCGTCCGCGCGCCTAGGTCTGCATAGCGATTGCACGCCTCTGCACTCCACGGGGGCTCTTCGACAGCCTGCTAGCAGGCAACAGTTGGACCACACTATCGCGCACCGCCGCAAGCACGGCCGGATTTGCCCGTCGTGCCTGCAAGCACGCGACGCAGATTCGCTCGGCGCAGTGGGAGTACGACCAGGCCGTTGCCAGAGCTTCGCGCCCCAGCGCCGCCCGCTCAGTCCAGCGCGCCGAGATCGTCGGGTTCCGGCAGTGGCTCCGCATCATCGCCAAAGATCGGCTGTCGCGGCATGCCGAAGGGATCGAGCGGCCCCATGCTGTCGCCATCGTTCCCAGACCCGGCACGAGTCGGGTCGAAACGTCGTCCCGCGCTGATGACCCTTGCACTCACGCGCGAGATTTCGCGGTAGAAGGTCTCGCGCCAGCTTCGCTGTGGCACGTGCTTAAACTCTGGCCCTTCCCGCGGCCCCATGCCCCATCGCTCGCGGAGGTCATCGGGGATCTGTGCGTTGGCTGCCGTCGCGCAGTTGATGGTCTCTTGCGCCTTCTCCTGATACGGCAACTTCCACGGGTCGTAGCTAAACATCCCGGTGCGAGCTGCAGGGGGAACCATCCCAGGCTCTGGCACCTTGGTGAAGCGCTTGACGAAGTGCACGGACTTCGCCGGCTTCCCGGTGCGTCGCTCCCAGTCGCGGCACATCCACGCGCCGTACACCTGCTGGTAGCTCGCCTTGCCATCGATGCGGCGATTAATCTTCCCGATGCGGTCGTACACCATGTAGGGGTAGCGATAGTCCCCCCAGATGTCGTGCTTCATGTCCCACACATCGCCGGCCTGGTCGACCACCAGCACCCGAATAAACGAGTTTGTGCGATTGGGGTTGGGCGCAAACATCGACCAACTCTGACCCTGCCCCGATCCGTTGATGTAGAAGCTCCCCTGGAAGGTCTCCAAAAACTGCTTCCGAAAGTCCTTTGGCGGCCCCTGCGACGGCAGGTTGTAAACCAGCAACACCGCAAGGTGATACGCGACAAAGATGGACCCCAACACCTTGCCCACCAACAACCGACGCTCCCCCGCCGCCGTCCCCCCCGCCGGCCGCGGCGTCGCCCGCAGCAGCTTCTCCGCAATCTCCCCCGCCCCGCTCGTCTCACTCACCCCCCAACCCTAGCCGAAGGCAGTGCACGCGATTGCTTCGCGCGGCGATGAACCGCGCCGCCGCATCGTGAGCTTCGTCTCTGATTCTGTTTCGAACACGGTAAATTGGTCCGCCACGCGAGCGACCGAGTGGCCGCCGCGCGTGGAGATCTACGCCGACCCAAACACCGCTAGGCGGGAACCCTGTCCCACCTCATTGCGCAAGTTGGCGTGCCGCTGCGATCCGGCGATTCGACGGCACTCGTCGCGGTGTTCGCTCAGGCCGGCGGCGTCGGACCAATGGGCAACGGCCACCTCGGCGCTGGGCCCTCGCACCGCATGCCGTGGTGCATCCGCATCTTCCACGTGTGCTCCGGCCACGGGGACTCAAGGTCGCCGTCGAGCAGCCTGGCGCGCCGCCCCCGGTACTGTCGCTGCCATTCTCGGTCACGCAGCTTCGCCGCGCGAACGAGTTCAGGTGCGCCCGCGTGTCGTGGACGTCGCCCAAACATTTGTCGCCATGTCTTCGGAGCCTCGTTGGCCATGGCTCTCGCGTGACGTCGGCCGAGCGCTTTGACACCGACGACCTTCCTGCCACTCAGCTTGCGCTCCAGGCGAGCATCTTCCTCTGCCTTCGCGACTCGCGTACGCACGGCGGCGCGGAACTCACCGTCGCTCAGCTCGGGCAGGCAGGGCGGCCGCGCCAACTCCAAAACAACCTCATCCGGCAACCTGCTCGGCCTGCCTCGATACTTTGCGCGTACGGTGCTGTCCGGCTTTCGCTTCTTGACCGCGCGCTCCTCCTTTTCAGCGAGATTCGCCCACAATCCAACCGCCGGCCGCTCGATGACGAGCGGTTCGCCGTACTCAAGCCCAAAGGTCGTCACGCCGGGCCACTCGGACGCATTTTCGACGAGATGGTCCTTGACGGGGTTGGCGAGGGCGTAGGCGGCCGCGTTGACGACGGCGTCGGAGTCGAGCAACTCGGTAACTTCGTAAGCTTCGAAGACAGCGCCCGTTTGCCCGAGAAGCGCGTTGACCTGACGCGCCAGCAGTGCCTCGAAGTACGCCAAGGCCTCAGGATGATTGCCGAATTGGTCGCTGAACTCGAGATGCCCGTGGTTGGAC
>CAZVEM010000377.1:0-5207 GCA_964626165.1 uncultured Nannocystaceae bacterium | reverse complement strand
CGGCACTTGGGGCCCTTGCGGATCTCAAGTGCGGCGGCGCTCATTCGGCAATGCTCGGAAGGGGGCCACCGAGGGGCCTTCCTGCGGCGCGACGTGTCCCCCAACCGCCCGGCCCAAGAGACTCATCAGGCTGTCGCGCCATGGGCCGCCATCATCGACAGCTCGAGCGCTCAAGCTGCGACTCGCAGCAATGTCGTTGGCCGCGTCCGTGGCCGGAGCGCTTGGGCTGGCCTGCGAGCTCGTCGATATCTCGCTTGAGCTCTGAGCGGACGGCAGGGCCGCCGACTGCGGGGCCACGCCAAATACCCGGCCGACCCTCACGAACACACGTCCGACACCGATTGCGAGGCTCGCGAAAAAGTCGAAGGGATCGATGATCGGCCATGCAAGCAGCAGAAAAACGCCGAGCGCGCCTTCGAGCCGTTCACCCCGAGCACGATCGCGCAGCGGCTGGAGTTCGAGCGTGCAGCCTTGGGGGTGGGGGATCAACCGCAGCGCTCCGCGATGCGGAGCATGGGTGCGCTTGGGGTCGAGCGACCAGACCTCAAAGCTCCCATCGAGCGCGAGACGCAGCTGCCAGCGCGTGTCCTTGGGTCGTCGCGGCGGAGGCTGCGGCCGGGGATCGGGAATGCCTACGGCGAGGAGATGAGGGTCATCGAGGAAACGACACAAGAGCTCGTCTCTTGAGAGCTGCACGACGACGAGGACGGGGCCTTCCTGCTCGCGTGCGGCTGCCATCGGAATGACTATCTCCGCGCTTGGCGGCGACGCTTGCTCGCGACCGCCACGGTGGTGATGCCTGCGATCAGTGCGACCGCGCCGATCGAGAGGGTCACGGCGCCGGCCGCCGAGGTCGCGTAGAGATCGGGACAGGGATTGGGTCCCGCCACGTCGCCTCCGCCTTGGCAACGCCCATCAATTCCGAGGAGGGCGGCACCCGTTCCCACGCCCACGAGGCCAACGGCGCTGAGGATGGCACCACCGGCGATCGCCGACTTGTTGCGGCCCGGGTCGTAGCTCCGTCCTGCGCCGTTGCTCGAGGAGCCATCGGATCGTCGGGCACTCCGTCGCGGACCCTCCCGGCCGTCACCGACACCATCGGCCGCAGTCGCTTCGGGGCCACGATCCATCGGCCAGGCAAAGACGCGATCGGCGTCGAGCACGAACTCCTGCTCGGTGTCAGGGTAGCGCTCGCGATCGGCCGGCCTGCTCGCACGAATGACGATGCGATAGTTGCCGCCCTTGGGCATCTTGACCTTGGGAAGCGATCGCCGCTCTTGCAGGTACACCTCGCACTCGACGTCGCAGCGAACATCGATCTGCGCCGTCGTTCTGGTGAGCTTGGCCCGGGAATCGACAAAGCTGCTCAGGCGCGGACCGTACTCCGCGGCGTCCAAAGGTCGTCCGCCCGCGCAGCGAAAGGCTTCGTCGATCGTCTGTGCGGCGGCCGTCTCGTTGCCCAGGGCGAGCTGTGCCCGCGCCAGGGTCAACAGCCCGAGCATCTGGATCGCTTGGGCGCGCTCATCGTTGGCGAGCTCGACGGCGTGGTAGCGCAAGTCGTGGAGCGCCGAACCGAGCTTCGCCAAAGATGCCTCGTCGAGGTCGTCGGCGTGCTCGCTCTCCCGCGCGATGATCTCGAGCAACTCGCTGAGGCTCGGCACCGCGGCATCGCTCGTGACGCTGGCGCTGCCTTGAGCGTCCTGATTGGGCGCGCTCGCGGGGGCCGGCGCGGGCTCGTCGTCGTACACCTGCGCCGCACGCTCTTGAGTGCGCCGGCCCGCCAGTTCGGCCTGGGCCGTGCCGGGCGTTCCGGCAACGGCAAGCAGGACCGCGCTCGCAGACGCGAGCAGGCGTGCGGGGAGGGGGCGGTCGCGGCGAGGGCCCATGTCGTTTGCTCCGATCGCTCAGGCCGGCGTCGCGTGCTCAGAGAGCGCGAGCTGACCGCATGCCGCACCGATATCGTCGCCGCGGGGCGTCCGGATCCAGACCATCAGGCCCGCATCGCGGACGCGCCGATGAAACGCGTCGACGCGGCTGGCGGAGGGGCGCTTGTAGGGTGCGTGCTCGTGGGGGTTGAAGGGGATGAGGTTGACGTGGCAGTGCAGGTCCTTGAGCAGCGCGACCAGGCGATCGGCGTCGGCGTCCGTATCGTTGACTCCGGCCAGCAGCACGTACTCAAAGGTGACGCGTTGGCGGCGATTGAGCGGCAGTTCGCGGACCGCGGCGAGTAGCTCTTGGATCGGCCAGCGCGTGTTGATCGGCATGACCTGGTCGCGGGTCGCATCGGTGGTCGCGTTGAGACTGATCGCGAGGCCAACCTCAGCCGCGAGGCCCTCACGGCCAAAACGCTGAATCGCCGGAACCAAGCCCGAGGTCGAGACGGTGATCCGCCGCCGACCCAGGCCAAGGCCGTGTGCGTCGGTCAGCACCGCGATCGCGCGCGCGACCTGATTGAAGTTGTGGAGCGGTTCACCCATGCCCATGAACACAAGGTTGGTGATGGGCCGCGGTTCCTGCTCACTGTCGCCCGCGTCCTGCTCGAGCACCGCGATCGCTCGATAGACCTGATCGACGATCTCGTCGGTGTTGAGGTTGCGCTCAAAGCCTAAGCTGGCGGTCGCACAGAAGCGGCACGTGAGCGCGCAGCCGACCTGAGAGCTGATGCAGAGTGTCGCGCCGCGTTCGTCGTTGGGGATCAGCACCGACTCGATCGAGTGCCCATCCTTGGTGCGAAGGCGGAGTTTTCGGGTCCCGTCCGCGGCACGCAGCACGGTCGCCACATTGAGACGCTCGATGCACGCGATCTGCTTGAGTCGTTCCCGCTCCTCAAGGCGCAGGTTGGTCATCTCATCGAAGGTCGCGACGCGTTCACGATGCAGCCAGCGAAACAGCTGATTGGCGCGATACGGCTTCATCGAAGGCACGTGCTCGCGCACCCACGCCAGCAGCTCGGTCTGCGAAAAACCGAGCAGATTCACGAGACCCTCGCGTTGCATCTTGCTGCGAGGGGGGCGCATTGCCACCAGCGTCACCAACTCCGATCCCGACTCCGATCCCAACTCCGATCCCAGCCTGGTCGCGCCCGTGCGGGGCGCTCGCGTGCCGGTCGTGGTGTCGGAGTTGGCGGGGGTGGGTGACATTGCGAGTCCTCGCGTCGGGCGCTCTCGGGGCGCCCGCACCCGGGCCCATGCTACTGGCCAGCGAGCTCGAGGCCGCTGAAGAAAAAGCCCATCTCGTACGCGGCGGTGTCGACTGCGTCCGAACCGTGCGTCGCATTGCGCTCGATGCTGGTTCCAAAGGTACCACGGAGCGTCTCGGGCCCCGCCTTCTTGGCGTCGGTGGGGCCCATGAGGTCACGCCAACGAGAGATTGCGTTCTCGCCTTCGAGCACCATCGCCACGATCGGACCCTCGGTCATGAAGGTGACCAGGTCGTTGAAGAAGGGGCGGGCGGCATGCACCGCGTAAAAGCCCTCGGCTTGCGCCCTGCTCAGGCGCAGGCTCTTGTGCGCGACGACGCGAAGACCGGACTCTTGAATGCGCGTGAGGATGGCTGCGGTGTGGCCGGCTGCGACGGCATCTGGCTTGATGGCTGCGAAAGTGCGTTCCATTGCGCGGCGGAAGCTAGCCCCCCGGCTGGCCCGGCTCAAGCGCGCGGCCCTGGCGCGGCCAGAATGTGACGCGGAGCGAGACTGACGCGGCCAGACGCCCGCGCGAGCTTTTCCCTGGCGCGGCCCCCTGGCGCGCGTGGGAGTGATCCCAGCCGCGGAGCGACCGGCGATCACCCACGCGTCAGGATCGGGCCTAGGCACGCTTCGTGCGGGCCTTTGGGCGGATCGCGTCACGCACTAGCGAGTGCCGCCGCCGGGGCAGACTCGGTACTCTCCCGCCATGGCGCTCGACGGCACAGGCGACCTCTCGGGGTCCGCTGACTTCGCGCACTTGCACCTCCACTCCCAGTTCAGCCTGCTCGACGGCGCAATCCGGATGAAGGATCTGTGCTCGACGGTGGCCGAGCGCGGCATGAAGTCTGTGGCCGTGACCGACCACGGCAACATGTTCGGCGCCGTCCAGCTCTATCAGAACGCCAAGGCGCATGGGGTCAAACCGATCTTTGGCTGCGAAGCCTACGTCGCCGAAGGCGACGCCAAGGCCAAGACCGATCGTAAGAATTTTCACCTCGTGCTCCTCGCCAAGAACGAGGTCGGCTTCGCCAACCTACAGCGATTGGTGAGCTACGGTCATATCGAGGGCTTTTACTACAATCCGCGTATCGACCGAAACGTGCTGCGGCAACATAGCGAGGGCCTCATCGGCCTGTCCGCGTGTCTTGGCGGTCACGTCTCGCGGATGATCAGCGCCGGCGACATGGACGGTGCGCGCGAACGCGTCCGCGAATACGCGGATATCTTTGCGCCGGGCGACTATTACCTGGAGCTTCAGCCCAATGGCATGGAGGCCCAAGAGCGCGTCAACGCAGCGCTGGCGCAGCTTGGCGCGGATCTGAATGTTCCGTTGGTCGCCACCAACGACTGTCATTACGTCAATCGCGAAGAGGCCCATGCCCATGAGGTGTTGATGTGCATGGGCATGGGTCGCACGCTCGATGACCCCAAGCGATTGCGCCACTCCTGCGACGAGTTCTTCATCAAGACGCCCGCCCAGGTGGAGGCCTATTTCGCGTCGCGCTATCCGAGCGCGTTTGAGAATGCCGGTCGAATCGCCAGCATGTGCAATGTCGAGCTGCGCCTTGGGCACCCCGAGCTGCCCGACTTCAAGGTCCCCGAGGGCGTCGAGGACGATCTGCCGGGCTACCTGAGGCGCGTCGCCACCGACGGCCTGATGACACGACTGGGCCAGATGCGGACACGCGGCCTGCGGCCCGACGAGGACGCCTACCGCCAGCGACTCAACTTTGAGCTCGACGTGATCGAGCAGATGAAGTTCCCCGGCTACTTCTTGATCGTCTGGGACTTCATTCGCCACGCACGCGAGCGCAAGGTCCCGGTCGGGCCGGGGCGTGGCTCAGGTGCCGGTAGCCTCGTCGCCTATTCGCTCAACATCACGGATCTCGACCCGATCCGATATAACCTGCTCTTTGAGCGCTTTTTGAACCCCGAGCGCGTGTCGATGCCCGACTTCGACATCGACTTTTGCATGGATCGGCGTGAGGAGGTCATCCGCTACGTCACAGAGACCTACGGATCG
>CAZVEM010000376.1:3549-5209 GCA_964626165.1 uncultured Nannocystaceae bacterium | reverse complement strand
ATGGCGATGGCGACGCCTGCTTCGAGGACCCCGCGGTCGCTCCCTGTGTCGAAGCAGCGGACACTGCTTACGATGCCTGCGAGATCGCGTGCAACGAGATCGCCGATGAGTGCGACGCCGGGGTCTGCTTCTCAGATTGCGCGACCGCCGTTTATGACGCGTACGCAGCGTGTGCGGACGCGGGGACCGATCCCGCGTGCGAGGCAGCCTCGCAGATTGCTACGTGCGAGTCCGACTGCGAGGGCACGTACGGTGAGTGCATCGCGGACACGATGTGCATGGACGACAGCTGCGATACCGATTGGGAAGCATGCTCGTCGGCCTGCTACGAGTAACCGGCATGTCTTGAGCGCGATTCGGCCGTTCGTCCGATTGCGCTTGAGCTTGTGCTAAGCGGAGCGTCCCTGGCTTGGCCGGGGGCGCTCTTTGTCGTCGGGGCGCAGCTATGCGCGCTGTCGGGTCATCGACCCCAACTCGTCAACTTGCTCAGCGGAACGGTCTCGACCTTCGCGTTCTCAAGACCCTCAAGCTTCGCGAGCGAGGTGAGAGAAACACGTCGCGGATTGCCGACGATCGCGATGATCGGCGGCTGGCGGGTGAACGCAGCGTAAAACGCCTGCAGGTCGTCGAGCCGCACGTCCGCTGCGCGCTGCCTCCGTGCCGGACGGGGATCCTCGGGGAGGCCTAGCCTTGCCCACTGATGCACCATGCTAGGGACCTCACGCGGATCGACCCGGCTGGTTCGATAGGACTCGGCGTGCTCTTGCTTGGAGCGAGCGAGTCGACTCGCGTCGAGCGGTCGGCGGAGAACTTCGAGCATGGCGTCGATGGCATCCAGCGTCTTGTCTGACTGTGTGCTGACCGAAGCGATCAGTGCCCAGGGCTCCGTCGGCAGGTCACCTGAGTCAATGCTCGCCCACGCGCTGTACGCCAAGCCTCGCGCTTCGCGGATCTCTTGAAAGATCAGGCCCGCCATACCACCGCCCAGATAGGTGCCGATGAGTCCCGCGTCACCGCGCTGCGCCTCCGTCTGAGGTGGCTGCGCGAAACTGATCCAGACATTGGACTTGGCGGTGTCGCGCCCGACGAAGTACACCGTCGGCACCGTCACACTCCGGCGCTGAAGGGGCTGGGGCGCGGCGAGGGGGCGGTGGTTCTTTCCCCAACTCAGCGCCGCGCCGGCAGCCTGGGCCGTGCGCGGACCAAAGTAGAGCGTCTGGTGCTGAAAGTCGGGCACCTGGCTCAAGATGCCCTTGATCTGTGCGGGCGTGGCTTTGCGCAGCGCGTCGTTGCTCGGCTCGTGCAGTAGCGGGCTCTCCGATCCGTACTCGGCGTAGGCCCGGAGCAACCACTGCGTCGACGAAGGATCGTCGAGGAGGTCCTTGCGCTCGCCGATGATGCGGCCGCTGGTCTCCTTGAGCAGCGCCGCATCGACGGACGCATCGCGGAACCACTGATCGAGCAGTGCGACCGAGGGCTCCATGTTCCTATCCGGTCCGCTCAGGCTGACCACCAGCGACTGGTCGCTGCAAGAGATCGACACTGCCGCTCCCAGGTACCAAAGCTGAGTCGCCAGCGCCTCTGCGCTCATCGAGGTGGTGCCGGTATGCTCAAGGACGTCCGTTGCCATGCAGAGCAGGGGCTCAAGCCGAGACCCACG
>CAZVEM010000376.1:0-3539 GCA_964626165.1 uncultured Nannocystaceae bacterium | reverse complement strand
ATCGAAGCTAAAGTCGACCGTGAACAGCTGATTGAGTTCGTTCCGCACCGCCACCATGGGGCCGGACGGCAGCTGCGTGGTCTCGTAGTCGACGCCTGCGCGCAGCACTTGGGGCGACAGCTCGCCGCCACGCATCGCGCTGACTCTCTTGAAGAACTCGCTCTCGCGATCCGTCCGCACCGGGATCGGGGTGATCTCTGGCTTGCTGACCTTCTGCAGCGTCGGCTTGCCGCTCTCACGCTTGACCACCACGTAGTCGGGCCCCAAGGTCTCGCGAGCGAAGGCCACGATCTTGTCTTTGGTCATCGTGTTGAGCGCGATCTTGCGGCGCACAACCTCTTGCCACTCGACTCCTGCGACGAAGGCCCCCGTCATTGCCGCGACCCGAGCCTCGCGACTCTCAAGCTCAAGGTCTTCGAGCATCTGTGCTTCAAGGATCATCGCGGCGACGTCCTGGTCGCTGAAATCGCCTCGCTTGAGGTCGTCCACGACGGACATCAAGAGTGACTCGACTTCTTCGAGGGATTGTCCCTCGAGTGCGGTTGCCTCGATGCTCCATAGTCCGCCCTCGCGGAAGGAGGCGCCCTCGGTGCTGCCATCGGCCACGCGCTGCTCGATCGCGAGCTTGCGTTCGAAGAGTCCGGCCCGCTGATTGCTGACGATCATATCCATCGCCTGCAAGAGCACCGGGCCGTCTCCGGGGAGGACCTGCCCGGGGGCTCGCCACGAGATGGTGACCGAGCGCGGGCCTTCAGCCTGCACGACGCGCTCGACCCGACCTTTGGGAGCAGCGCTCAGATCACCCGGCGGTTGCTCCTCAAGCGCCTTGGGAGCCCACTTGCCAAAGGTGCTCTCAAGGAGCGGAAGCGCGATATTGGCGTCGATATCTCCCGCGAGCACGATCGCCATGTTGTTGGGCACGTACCAGCGCTTGTGGAACGCGACCATGTCGCCGTAGGCGGGAACCTTGAGGTGCTCGATCGTGCCGATCGTCGTCTGGGTGCCGTAGGGATGCGCGGGAAACAGCGCCGCCGCCGTTGCATCCCACACGCGCTCGCTCGGCCGGTCGATGGAGAGGTTCTTTTCCTCGTAGACCGCCTCAAGCTCGGGATAAAACAGCCGGTAACTCGGCTCGGCCAGACGCTCCGCCTCGGCCGCCGCCCACGCGGCGAAGCGTGGGGTCGGCAGCTCGGAGATGTAGACGGTCTCGTCGAGGCTGGTGAACGCGTTCACGCCATCAATGCCAAGCTGCGCGTAGAGGCGATCGAACTCGTTGGGGATCGCGAACGCGGCGCTGGCCTGGGTCTGGGCGTCGATCTCCTTGGCGATGCGGGCACGGTCTTCATCTGTGCTGACGCTTCGCATCTCCTGGTAGAGCCGCTCGATCGCCTCGAGGTGGACGCGCTCCTTGGCATAGTCCAAGGTGCCCAATTCATCCGTGCCCTTAAACAGCATGTGCTCGAGGTAGTGCGCAAGCCCGGTCGAGTCTGCCGGGTCATTGCGCGAGCCTGCACGGACGGCGATCCAGGCGCTGATACGTGGTTGACGTTTGTCCGACGAGATGTAGACCGTCATCCCGTTGCTGAGGCGGTGGATCGTGACGTTGAGCGAATCCCCCGCGAGCGGACGAGCCACTGTCTCGGGCAGCCGCGACCCCGCGAGGATTGGATCTTCCGCCGGCGCACTTGCCGTGTCAGCGACGGCAGGATAGGGCGCAGCGGCATTGGGCGGTACTCGACACGCGAGCGAGGTACCGAGCATGAGAGGGGTCAGTGCAAGCCACCGCGCGGCGCGTCGCATCGCCGGATGCTAGCAGGTTGTGCAAGCACCCCCGCCCACGTGCAAGCGCCTAAAAGCGACCCGAGAGCACCAGCGACGCGCTTCCCAGGCCCAGCGCCGGCGTCACACGAAGGCGTGCGCTCGACATTTTTTGGAGACGAGCCCGTCCCGCGAGGCCCGCCGCCAAGGTGGAGATGCCGGCCACCAGCAAGACGCCACCGCCGATCCCACCCACCACGATCATGGCGTTGCCCGCCTTGCCGCGGTCGAGCATATCGCGGCGCGCTTGAAGCTGGTCCGCGGCCTGGAGCGCACCGATGTCTCGCTCGGCCTGCGCCGCGATGCCGATGCCTGCCCCCATGACGCCGAGGCCCGCGACGCCGAGGCCGGTGAGCACCGATCCCGTCAAGATCAGCGCCTTGCTGCGCTTGGCTTCACGTCGGCGCGCCGCTTCGTCGAGCTTGGATCCTTTCAGTCTTGCGAGCTCCTTGTCTTTTTCTTCGTCGCGGCTCTCGGCGGCCTGGATATCGCGCGTGAGCGCGTCGATGAGCTCGCGGGCGTGCTGAGACTCCTGATCGGCCTCCTCACCGGGCGGATAGACGTCTGGGATCTCGCTGGCGAAGCGCTCCAACGTGATCTTGGCCTGCCGTAGGTGCGTGACGTCCTGATCGACCTCAAACCACTTTCGCTGTGCGGTGGCGATGTTGTAGTTGAGCTCCGCGCGCATCTGGCGAACCGATGCACGCAACGGGAGCGCTCCGTTGGCCTGGACCCATAGGTCGATCGCGGCGCCGTAGTCGGCAGCCTCGTAGCGCGCGACGCCGAGCTCAAACAGTGCCTTCGCCGCCGCAATCTCCTTGGCGAACTCTTGTTCCGGTGCTCCGGGATCGGGTGTTGGGGCCCCTGCGTCCGGCGGACTCATGGCGCGCAGGCTGGCAATCCACGACCGACTGTCCGCGTGTGGCGAGGCTGCCAGCGCCGGCGGGAGCAGCGAGAGTGCGAACGCGGGCACGAGCGCAAGCGCGACGACCCAACGCGAAGACCGACGACCAGGGAAGTAAGGTGGCTGCGGGCGCGAGACGTGCATGAGGCCTGTGCTCGTCAGTTTCTCGAGAGCACGATCGCAATCGTGCCGGTGAGATTGGAGATCGCGAGATCATTCGCGCCGTTGCCATCGAGGTCGGTGCTGAGGATCGTGAAGGGGGCGAAGCTCGTGACAATCTCGACAGGCTCGACGAACTCGCCACCCTCGCTCCGATGGAGACGAAGCCTGTCGTCTCCTGCATCGCTGAGCACCAAGTCCAGGTCGTCGTCGCCGTCGAAGTCGGCGAGCGCGAGACCGGTTGGATAACCCACGGCCTGGTAGGTCTTGAAATCCCCGAGGATTCCATCGCCGGAATTGTGCGCGACGTAGAAGGTGGGTCCTCCTGGGTCGACGACGACGAGGTCGAGACGACCGTCGCCGTCAACATCGCCGAGCGCACCGTCAAACACGAAGCCGTCGGGGCCGCTCTCTGGGACATCGAGCACCTGCGGGCTTGCAAAGCCGCCGTCTCCGTCTCCCAGGAACAGGTGCATGCTACGCGGGAAGTTCGAGAGCGCGACGAGGTCCAGGTTTCCGTCGCCGTCCACGTCCGCGACCGGCAAGAGCTGTGAGGCGCCGCCGGCGGTGAGTGTTGCGACGATTCCCGGGTCACCGCCTCCGCTCGACCCGATGTAGATCTCCGCTGCTGTGGAGGAGGCGCCTGCGACCTCTTCCG
>CAZVEM010000375.1:0-5210 GCA_964626165.1 uncultured Nannocystaceae bacterium | reverse complement strand
GTCGACACCGTCGTCGCCGAGCCCTACATCGCCGCGCTGCGACTAGCCCGCGCGCAGGGTCCCCGGCCGCTCGGATCGAGCAATCAACGTTTCCTGCACGCGACAGCTCGCTATGCGGACGAAACCCTGTGGACGAGACCCGTACGGGTCGATCTGTCCTTCCGAGGATCGGACGTCAGTCTCTGCGGCGATCCCTCGCTCTCGATCGAGACCTCAAGGGCGCTGCGCAAGCCCACAGAGCCGCGTTAGTGCGAAGAGCAAAGTCCTGCCATCATCGCGCCTCATGGGCGCACACGCCAAGCCAGCCGGTTCGCGCGACGGTCAGGCCTCACTCCCCCCCGTTGGCGCGCGGGAGATTCCCGCCTGGGTCGCGAGCATTCCAGTCGTCGCACTGATAGCGATGCTCGCGACGGTGCTGCTGATCATGCCGCAGGCCTACCCGGGCTTTAAGGGCACCGGCCACCTGCCGCTCATCCTTGCGGCGGGCGTCGCCGGCGTCCTTGCGTGGCGCTTTGGCTTTACCTGGGACGACATCCACGAGGGAATGATCGCCGGCATCCAAGTGGCACTTCCGGCGCTACTGATCCTGCTGGTGATCGGTCTGTTGATGGGCACCTGGCTCGCGGCAGGCATCGTTCCGGCCTTTATTGATTGGGGCCTGCTGCTCATCAATCCCGCCGTATTTCTCCCCGCGACCTGCCTCGTGTGCAGTGTCGTGAGTCTCGTGACGGGTTCATCCTGGTCGACGGCCGGTACCGTTGGCATCGCGCTGATCGGAGTCGGTGAAACCCTTGGCATCGCCAACGCCTGGACCGCAGGTGCGGTCGTGAGCGGCGCCTATATGGGCGACAAGCTCTCGCCCATGTCGGACACGACCAACCTCGCGCCTGCCATGGCGGGCACCGATCTGTTCACGCACATCCGCCACATGCTCTACACCACGATCCCGGCTTGGTCGCTGGCGATGGTCGGGTACTTTGTCCTTGGCAGGACGGTCGCGGTCGCGGACGCCAGCGACTCGGGCACGATCCATGCGCTCTTGGTCCAGCACTACGCACCAAGTCTGATTCACCTCACGGTGCCGATCCTCGTCGGCATCATGGTGTGGAAGAAGGTCCCCGCTCTTCCAACGCTGATGGTCGCAGCGCTCTTAGGTGGCGCGCTCGCGCTCGTGCAAGGTGTCGGACTCGACGTCGTGGTCGCGTCGGCGGTGCGGGGCTACGAGCCCACGACCGGCGACGAAGCGCTGGATGATTTGCTGCGGCGCGGGGGACTCTCGCGCATGGGTGACACCGTGCTGCTCATCCTCTGTGCCATGGTCTTTGGTGGGATCATGGAACGCACGGGGATGCTGCGCGCCCTCGCGACGGTCCTCCTCCGGCTCGCGACCACAACAGGCTCGCTGGTCGTCGCGACGCTGATGACCTGCGTTGCCATGAACATCCTGGCCGCGGACCAATACATCGCCATCGTGGTCCCCGGACGCATGTTCGCCTCCACCTATCGAGAGCGCGGGCTCCATGCCAAGAACCTCTCCCGCGCGCTGGAGGACTCTGGAACGATCACATCGCCGCTGGTGCCTTGGAACACCTGTGGCGCATTCATGGCCACGACCTTGGACGTCGCGACGGTCGCCTACCTACCCTTTGCGTTCTTCAACCTGCTCTGTCCGCTCATCTCGGCCGGCTTTGGCGTGACCGGTCTGACGATCGAGCGAACGCACCACAGCGATCAGGCGATCGCGACGAAGTGATTCGTTCCACGGTCTGCGACCGGCTGCCACAAACTGTCATCGTCAGAGTGGGCGAGCTAATCAACGATGCACACGTACTCGACGTCAACAATTCCCGCGGCTGCTACGGCGTCGCAACTCACGCCGCAAAACTCCACTGTGTCGAGGGGCAGCGTGATCGACTTCCAGACCCAACCGTCTGCCCCCACAGGGCACACCGAGGCGTCGAGATTGTCGATCTTGATGCCCGCGACCCTGAGCTCAACCAGGCCAAGAAGCGCCTGGCGCAAGGTTGGAGCTGGGTCAAGTTTGATCTCGCAGCGCGGAATCTGATCCAGGATGCTTGAGATCGCCGCGTGGAGGCTCGTGACGCTATCTCCGAAGTAGTACTCCGGAATCGCGTCCATCGGATCGCCCTGGGCGTCCACGGGCGCTCCGCCGGCGAGCGCGGCCTTGCTTAGGTCGTGCATCGCGTTCACGCCGTTGGGCTCCCCGTCCAGAACCGGCCCAGAAACTTGGTCCGTAATGCCGATACCGACGACGTAGGTCGTAATCCCCTCCGCACGTGCGGCGTGGATCGACGGAACCAAACCGTCGTCCGGAGATTCGAACCACAGTTGCGCGTCGAACATCCCGCCTAAGACACTCGACGGCTTACAGTTCGCGGCTCCGTCGGTGACAAAGATGATGGACTTTCGGTGGCTTGAGTCGCCGGCCAGGAGGGCGTCTTTTGCGGACAAGATCGCAAAGCTCGCGGGCGTAGCGCCCCAGAGGCTGATGGTGTTGTCGGCGCAGTTTCCCTCCGGACACACGGCCGCGTTGGCCGGCGGCAGACTTGAGAGGACTGCACTCGCGTTGAGCGGCGCCACCACGACCTCCGGCAACGCATTCACGGCGCAGGCCTCGAGGTCGGTTGGCGTCGTATCGGGTTGCTGAGGAAATCGCTGCATCCCAAAGCGGATGCGATCTTCGGCGCTGGGCAGCACGCCTCCGAGTGCGCCGTAAAGTGCCATCCACCTGGTCACCGGATCATCGGTGTCTGGGTCCCCGTCGCCATCCAGGAGCGCCTCTGCCATGCTTCGCGACGCGTCCAGGACCAGGACGACGTCCTGAGGTCGCGTAGAAACTTCGGCTCGGAGCCGCTGGCATCCATCTCCATCGCCATCCCCGTCTCCGTCCCCATCACCATCTCCGTCTCCATCACCATCCCCATCCCCATCTCCATCTCCATCCCCGTCTCCATCGCCATCGCCGTCCCCAACCTCGTCGTCCGCATCTTCTCCCGCCGTCGCATCTGCCGATGCGGCCCGCTCCGTGCATCCCAAGGACGGAAGGAGCAGCACGAGGACCGCCGCGACGACATGCTGCAAGCAGTTTCCAGATCGACGCATGAAGTGTTGCATGGAGCCTATCTCGAAGGCCTTCGAGGCCTCGGCGGTCTCCGCATCCGCGGGCAAGTCGCGCATGCATCCTGCTCGGCGGCGAGTTCGGCGAATCTGACGCACGCGCACCAAGGCACCTGAGCCGTGCCTTCGGCGGCATTGTACGTCCCGGGGTGATTCACAAGGTAGTTTGGGGGGCGTCCCTAGCCCACCGAACATTGGTACACGGCATCAAGCGAACCCGTGCTTTGGAAGGCGTCGCAGGCCGAACCACAAAACTCGATCTGGTTAAAGGGCTGCGTTTCCGTCTTCCAGACCCAGCCGCTCTCACCCGGGGGACAACTCGTCCCTTCGAGCTTGGGCACGTCGACGCCGTCGACGGTGAACTCCACCAGGTTCTTCACGACCTGAAAGAGCTCGGGGGCGGGATCGAGTTCCACGACGCAGCTTGGAATCGACTCCGCGATGCCGTCGAGTGCAGCCTGAAGACTCACGGCGTCGTTGCCAACATAGTATTCGGGCACGCTGTCCATTGGGTCGCCGTTCACATCGACGGGTGCGCCGCCGGCCAGGGCTGCCTTGCTCAGCTCGTGGAGCGGATTGACGCCGTCTGGATTTCCATCTTGAACTGTCGGGGTCGTCGCATCAGGGATGCCAATGCCCACAACGTAAGTGATGATCCCTGCGTCGTGTGCAGCCTGTATGGTCGGGGTCAGCGAATCGTCGAAGGTGTCGAACCACAGACTAAAGTTGAACATGCCCATGTTGACGGTCTCAGGCTTGCAGTTCGCCGCACCATCCGTCACGAGAATCATGTACTTGTTGTTTCCATCGTTGACGGCGAGAAGCGCTTGCTCCGCCGAAAGAATGCCAAAGCTGGCCGGCGTGCCTCCCCAGAGGCTTGTCGCGTTGTTCGGGCAACTGTTGGGCGCACACCCCATCGCGTCCGCCGGCGGCAATGCGGCGAGCACTTCTGCTGCATTCAGCGGCGCGAGCGCGACCTCTGGCGCGGCATTCACCAGACAACTCTCTCCGTTACTGGGCGTTGTGTCGGGCTGCCGTGGGAATCGCTGCATGCCAAAGGTGATCCCGGCCTCGTTGGTATTTACGACGTTCTCGACCACCCCATACAGCCCGTTCCAACGCGTGATCGGATCGTTCGTATTCGGATCGCCATCCGCATCGAAGGTGTTGTTGACCATGCTCAGCGACGCGTCGAGCACCAGCACCACATTCGGCGGCTGAATTGGAATCTCAATCGTGAATGGCTCGCATCCGTCGCCATCGCCGTCGCCATCGCCGTCGCCGTCGCCATCGCCGTCTCCATCTCCATCTCCATCTCCGTCACCGTCGCCATCGCCGTCGCCGTCGCCGTCGCCGTCGCCGGGAATCCCTTCCTCACCGGCTTCTTCGCCGTTGTCCGGGCTCGCACACGCTAAGGGCGGGGCCGACACCGCACACACTGCAATGATGAATCCGAATGGAATGGTTGTGCGATGCGTCATGAATGTCGAACTCCGATGCGGACGCGCGTAGGGTCGACGCGCGCCGAACATGAGCTTGGACACCATGGCCACGGCGAATTCCGGACGACGACGACCGATTGCTGAATCGGTTCATCCGCCTCGGTCCATTCAGCCAAATCAGCGAGATCTAGCAGGCTGTTGATAAGACCGCGCTGGGCCTCGCGATACCCGTCATGGGAGTTCTTAGCCCCCCGTGCACGTCTGCAGCGCCTCAAATTGGGCGATGCAGGGTCCCATCGGAGGGGCAGCTTTGCCCATCGCGTTGCAGACGAAGTGGGTCTCGGGCTGATTCGCGAGGCATTGCTGATAGAGCAGATACTGGGACTCGCAAGGCCCCGCATCTTCCGACGCCATGTCGCAATCACTGACGCAAGCTTCCTCGTAAGGAACTGGGTCATTGGGGCACATCAGGGCCTCTGCGATCGGTGCCAGCGTCGAGCAGATCGAGTCGCACGAGTCACCGTCGCCGTCGCCGTCCCCATCGCCATCTCCGTCGCCATCGCCATCTCCGTCGCCGTCGCCGTCTCCATCACCGTCGCCATCGCCCTCGCCGTCACCGTCTCCGCCCCC
>CAZVEM010000374.1:0-5211 GCA_964626165.1 uncultured Nannocystaceae bacterium | reverse complement strand
ATGGCGACGGCGACGGCGACGGCGACGGCGATGGCGATGGCGATGGCGATGGCGACGGCGATGGCGACGGCGACGGCGACGGCGACGGCGACGGCGATGGCGAGTGCCCGCCGGCAGGCATCTGGACCGACGCGGACGCGGAAGCCTTCGTGCTCGACGCGGCCAACAACATCCTCGAGATGGATCCCGGCATCGACGGAACGTGGGAGTCGCCCGATCCCGTGCCCGCAGGCGGTTCACCCGCCGCAGTTGCCGGCGCGATGCTCCCCGGTGTCTTCGAGGCGACCGACTACGCGGGCGCGTTCGAGCCCGGCGGTGAGAACTGGGCGTCGGGCTGGACGAACTTCTCGACCTCGGCGGACCCCACTCCCCCGATGGGCTGCGGCGGCGGAGCCAACGTCGCGGTGCCCGGCGGCGAGATTACGGCCGACACGACCTGGAGCTGCGACGGCATCGTCGTTCTCGGCGGTCCGGTTCGCGTGACCAACGGTGCGACGCTCACGATCGAGCCCGGCACGCTGATCCGCGGCACCGCGGGCTCGTCGCTCGTCATCGACGTCGACGGCAAGCTGGTTGCGGAGGGCACCGAGGCGCAGCCGATCGTCTTCACCAGCGCCGTGAAGACCTCGGGCAGCTGGGGTGGTCTCGTGTTCGTCGGTGAGGCGGTTGCGAACGTCGGCACCGGCATGGCCGAGGGCTTCCCGAGCATGCCGCCGGCCTACGGTGGTAGCGATGCTGCGCACGACTGCGGCAGCATGAGCTACGTCCGCGTCGAGTGGGCGGGCTTTGAGGTCACCCCGGGCAACGAGCTCAACGGCATCACCTGGTACGCCTGCGGAAGCGCGACCCAGGCCTCCTTCGTGCAGAGCCACATGGGCAGCGACGACGGCATGGAGTGGTTCGGCGGTTCGTTCGACATGGATCACCTTGTCGTGAGCGGCGCTCAGGACGACTCGCTCGACATGGACCAGGGCTTTAGCTCGAACGTGCAATACGTCTTCATCCACCAAGACCCGACGGTGGGCGACAACGGCTTCGAGATCAGCAACCAGGGCAACGACTTCACCGCGACTCCGCTCACCAGCCCGATCTTCGCGAACGCGACCTTCGTCGGCTCGGGCGCCGGCGGCGACAAGTCCAAGGGCATGACCCTCAAGGAGGGCACCGAGTTCCAGCTGTGGAACTCGATCCTCGTCAACGCCACCAACGAGTCGGTCGCGTTCGTCAACGATGAGACCCAGGCGGTCGCTGAGTCGGGCGGCATCGCGTTCCAGAGCGACATCATCTTCGGCGGCGCTTCGGTCGCGACGATGAAGGCGAACTGCGAGTAGCCTCGGCGGGTAGCGTGCCGGCGCGCCGGCACGCTGCACCGACAGCGCAACACGACTCCTGAATCGTAGGGAGTTCAAGAGGGGAGGCATTCAAGTGCCTCCCCTCTTTCGTAGTCTCTTGCTGGGTTCCCGCGATGAGGCCACCCTCCACTGCCATGTTCCGCTCTTTCCAATCTTCTCCTTGTCGGCTGCGACTTCTGGTGGTGCCCGTGGCCCTCGCATTGATCACGTCATGCGGCGCGAGAGAACAACAGCAGCAAAGCCCGCGCGCGAAGTCAGGAGCCGCCGCCGGCTCCTCCACGCCTGCACCCATCGCGCCCGCCGAGTCCTCCGCTCCCGCCGGCCTCGTAACGGTCGCGGAAGGCGTGCTCGCAGCGCTGATCGCCGACGACCACGCGGCGTTGGTCTCGCTCCGCGTCAACTTCGAGCGCTATGCAGAGCCCGCCTTGCAGGACGCGCTGAGCAATGTCGCTGCGCAGGAGATCCCGGTCGAGGTGCTCTGGGCGAACATGAACGGGCGTTCGACGGAGGCCGAGCTGGTGCTCCTCAAGCGCTACGCGGAACAGCAGCTCGCGCTGGTCGGAGTCGAGTTCGATCGCGTAGAAGAGCGCGGCGTCTACCGCCTGTACCGCGGTGTGCGCCTCTTGGTTCGGGACGCGAACGGCGCAGAGACGTCGATTCAGGCGATCGGAGGCGTTTTAGAAGATCCCGGCCAGGAGCAGATGGCAGTCTTGTTCTACGATACCAAGCCCGCGCCCGCGCCCGTGCCACGCATCAAGTAGCCGCGCCGCGCGCACCGTTCGCTCCTCACTGCACCCTCCAGCTATGTCTCACTCTTCCGCTCGCAGATATCAATCCGTCGCTGGCGCCGCCGCGACTCTCTTGCTTGTGCCCCTGATGGCGATGGGCTGTGACAGTGGAGCGACGCACGAGTCTCAGGGGCCGCGCGCGCGCACAGGGGTCGCACCTGCGAAGGCCGACGCGCCCCAAGCCGGCCCCGTCGCGCGCGAAGTCGTCCCAGAGCTCGCGCCTGCGCCCGCACCCGAGACCATCAAGGGCATCGCGACTCCGGCGGAGATCGGCCGCGTCAGCACGCTGATCTTCCGCGCTCTGGGAAACAACGACGCGGCGACGATGAAGAGCTTCCTGGTCTCCAAGGAATTCTTTACGGCCGACCGCACTCGGAAGGCATTAGGGATGGGGCCCGGTGGCTCGGCGCTGTCACAGGAGGACGCCGCTGCGATGTGGGAGGCGATGGCGGTGACCAGCGGTGAAGCGGTCGAGTCACTCGTGAAGGACTTCGGAGGTACCGCGCTTGAAGTCGCGGAGGTGCGCGTCGGCGCCGTCGAGATGCATGGCGAGCTGCGTCTCTATCGCAGCATCGTGGTCGTGGTTCGCGACAACGCCCAGGCCACCACTGACCTGCGCTTTATGGGATCGATTGTCGAGGACACCGTCAGCGGCGATTACTTCATCCTCGGCTTTCTCCCGATCAATAAGGATGGAACGCTCAAGGCGCGCGGCGCTGCGCCAAGTCCCTAGCGGGTTGTTGAGGAGCCTGCGAGGGCGTCCTAGATCGGCTCAAGTTGCTCAAGGGTGGCGTCATCGGCCAACAGACGATGGCGCGCGCCAAAGCCAAGCGCGAGGTTTTGGTCTGGCGCATGGCCAAAGGGCAGCCCGGTGACGACCGGGACGCCAAGACTGCCAAGGCGCTCGAGCACCACGTCCACTGCGCTGGGTCCCTGCGATCCTCCCTCGACGGGCTCTTCACAAGAGCGCAGTTGACCGACGGCGATGCCATGAACGCCGCGTAGGGCCCCGCTCGCGAGCAAGTGCGTGAGCGCTCGGTCGATTCGATAGGGCCGCTCCCCAACCTCTTCGAGCGCCAGAATGCAGCCGCGAAGCGAGGGCATACTCGACGTGCCGATCAGGCTGCGGAGAACCTCAAGGTTGCCGGCGATCAATGGCCCTTCCACCGTGCCGCCCCGGAGCACGGTGCCTTCGTCGGCTTGGAGCGGGCTTGGTAGCTCTCCTCGCAGCAGCTCAAAGACGCGGTCGACGTCGGAGGGGGGGAGCTCGCCGAGCTGTGCGACGACCGGTCCATGAATGCCCTTGCGCTCGGCGTGAACCCAAGCCCAGCACAAGAGTGCGGTGACATCGGAGAAGCCGATGATTGGGCATCGACGCTGCGACAGCGCCCGAGGGTCGAGCTTGTGCAGCATCCTTGTCGCGCCAAAGCCACCGCGGGCTGCCCAGATCGCGGTGAGCTCGGGATCATCGAGCGCCGCTTGCGTCGCCCGAATCCGCACGCTGTCCGCACCGGCGAGCCAACCCTCTGCCGCGGCGAGGTTCTCGGCGTTGCGGACCGCGCCCGGGAAACGCGACTTGAGCACCGCGAGACCCTTGGCGAGTCGGGCTGCGGGCACCGGACCGCTTGGCGCGATGACGCATGCGACATCCGCTGGCATCGAGGATCGCTCGCTGCGCTCGTCTGGCATGCGGATGCGATAACACGGTCGGTCGCCGTCGCGTGGCGGGACTCGTCGGCGAATCGAGGCGCCGCGACCCTTCGCGGCCATCGTGGCCCCGGGCCCGATCGCCCTAGGGCGGCAGCCTGACTGCTCCGATCTTCGCGCCCCGCGGGCGCAGTGTCCCTCACGACCAGATTCATGTCGGTCGTCCGGGTGGGGCGCCGACCGAGCGAGACCCCCGCTTGTCCCCGCGAGAAGTCAGTTGCGGCGCGGATCCGGGTACGCTGCCCTCCGCAACGCGCCCGTTTCTCGCCCCTCCAGGATGGCGGGCCAGGGGGCCTGGCCTTACCCTTGCCCCCTTCCCGGCGCGCACCAGACGCAGTCGCAGAGCCCCGCATGTTCAACAACCTCCTCAAGCGCGTCTTTGGCACCAAGCACGACCGCCAGATCAAGCGGATCCGCCCGCTTGTCGAGCGGATCAATGCGCAGGGCCCCGCCCTGGAAAAACTCAGTGACGGTGAGCTCAAGGCAAAGACTGCGGAGTTTCGCGAGCAGATCGAGCGCGGGAAGAGCCTCGACGACGTGCTTCCCGACGCGTTCGCGGTCGTCCGCGAGGCCGCGTGGCGCGTGATGAAGATGCGTCACTACGACGTTCAGCTCGTCGGTGGCTACGGACTTCATTCGGGGATGATCATCGAGATGCGCACCGGTGAGGGAAAGACCCTCACGGCGACCAGTGCGCTCTACCTCAATGCGCTCTCGGGTCGTGGCGCTCACCTCGTCACGGTCAACGACTACCTGGCAAAGCGCGACGCGGAGTGGATGGGGCAGGTCTATGGCTTTCTTGGCATGTCGACGGGCGCAATTGTCCACGGTCTGACCGCCTGGGATCGGCAACGGGCGTACCGCTCGGACATCACCTACGGCACCAACAACGAGTTTGGCTTCGACTACCTCCGCGACAACATGAAGGAGACGATCGAGAAGTACGTTCAGCGCGAGCTGAACTACGCGATCGTGGACGAGGTCGACTCGATCCTCATCGATGAGGCCCGCACGCCGCTGATTATCTCCGGCGAGAGTGACAAGCCGGCGCAGACCTATATCACCGTCGATCGCATCATGCCGTCGATGCGCAAGGACCTCGACTACGTCGTCGACGAGAAGACCCGCAGCGTCCAATTGACCGACGCGGGCGTCGATCGTGTCGAGCGTCTTTTGCAGTGCGGCAACCTCTACGAGTCCTCAAGCTCAGAGCTGCTGCACCACGTCAATCAAGCACTTCGGGCGCACACGCTTTACAAGAAGGACGTGCACTACCTCGTCGAAGCGGGCGAGGTCGTCATCGTCGACGAGTTCACCGGTCGCAAGATGGAAGGACGTCGCTGGAGCGATGGACTCCACCAGGC
>CAZVEM010000373.1:0-5224 GCA_964626165.1 uncultured Nannocystaceae bacterium | reverse complement strand
ACAACAAGGCAGTCTTCGCCGACCGCGTGTACGTGACGCCGCAGATGCAGCGCCTGTTCGGCGACTACGCCTACTCGCGCATCCGCAACCGCTTCTGATCGCAGGCGAAGCCGGCAGGCCGGTCGCGAGCGCAAGTTCGTCGTGCAGTCGGTGCGCAGAAAGAAGCTCGAGCTCGAGCATGATCGTGTCGAGACTTCCGCCGTAGATCTGCTGACGTCGCAGCGCCGCTTCGAGCTGGGGGGGCTCGACGGCACCCGATCGCTGTAGCTGGGCGAGGAGGTGGCTCACGGAAGGCTGGAGAGGGGGGGGGAACCTGCAGCATCGCTGGCAGGGGAGGCGCCGGCGGCCTGCGGGCGACCGGTCGGGGCGGCCGGGCGAGTCCGCGGGAGGCGGATGACCCAGGTGCCGGCAAAGTGATCTTGCAGTGTTCTGCGCTCGAAGTCGAACGCGGACGCGAGAGAGCCGAGGCCCGCCGGCAGCGCGCCGACGAACGCGATCAGCACTCGAATTGTGGCGCGCAACATGCCTGGTGGCCGTCCAGAGGCATCGACCACGGCCAGGCCGAGGACCTGCTGCCCCAGGGTCCGACCGCTCATGCCCCAGAAGAACAAGAAATACAGCGCGGAAAAGGCGAGCAGTGGCGCGATACCCCAAAGCAGCTCGGTGAGCGGCGTACTGAGGAAGTGGAACCAGGCATCGTACCCGGTGCGCTGCTCGACCACCTGGCGCGAGGGAGCGAGCCACGAGACGAGGTAGTGGAGCGGCAGCGCCGTGAGCGACAAGACCGCGAGATCGACGAGCAACGCTCCGGTCCGGCCGAGCAAGGTCGCGACGCGGACCGGCACGAGTTGTGCCCCACATGCGGGGCAGCTCGCTGTTGCGATCGCGCCGTCGGTGTGCCGCGCCGGGGCTGTCACCGGGATGCGAGCGTCGCAGACCGGGCAGGGGGCCTCGCGGAGGCGGATGCGCAGCAGCACGCGCGCATACTAGCAGGTTGTCGAAGACCCCCGTGGCGTGCATGGCCGTGCAATCGCCATGCGCAGCGAGGCGCCAGGAGGGAGCGAATCGGGCGTACGTGAGCGACCGGCAACAGCGGACTGCACGGTGAGTGTGCGTCCAGGCGCAGCGCGGAGTTCTTCGACAGCCTGCGTGCTCACTTGCCGCTCACGGACCGAGCCTTTTGCGCGATGGTGTTGCTTAAGGGCGGAGCGCAAGGGTGCACAGCGCGAGCGCGGCGGTTGGGGTGCGCAGTACGTAGGGTCCGACGCAGCAGGGGGTGAGGCCGCGTTCGATGCAGAGGCGCTCCTCGTCGTCGCTCCACCCGCCCTCGGGGCCGACAGCAACGATGCGCTGCGTGTTCAGATCAAAGTCCGAGACGACCGGTTCGACCTGACGCGCCACCGCATCGACGACACCGATCAAGCCCACGAGCGCGTCCAAGCGGTCGCCCACGCCTTCAGTGGCGGTCATCTGTGGCGTCGCGTGATCGCGACGCGCCGTGCCTTGCAGGCGCCGCGCGTCGGCAGCGAACGCAAGCGCGGCCTCCAGCGTGTGGGCACCTTCCACCGCCAGCGACCGATAGCGACCGCACTGCCGCAGCGCGGACCGGATCACACGAGCGAGTCTCTCAGGATCGATCGACTTCTTTTGGGAGTAGCGGGCCTGCACGACGTGGATGCCCGCCACGCCAAGCTCGACAATACCCGGCAGTAGCTCTTCAAGCGCACGCGTGTCGGGCAGGCCGAGGAGCAGCGAGACGGGCGGGACATCCGGTGGTTCCTCAACTCGCTCGACGATCCGAACGCAGCAGCGTCGCCCCGTCGTGCTTTCGAAACGGGCTCGCCACAACGCGCGATCGAGCTCGATCACCTCAAATCCTTCATCGGCGCGGAGCCGACGCACGCGCAGCAAGTAGCGCGTCTCGTCCTCGTCGAGCTCAAGCACGTCATCGACCTGACAATGGCCGCCGCTCGGGGCAAAGGCCCGTGCGCTCATGCAGGCTTGCGCTCCATCACCACCGAGCACCAGCCATGAAGCTCTGGTCGCTCGATCTCCGCAAATTCCTGCCCTTGCGCGAGGTAGGCCTCCAGCACGTCGTCGCCCTCCTCCACGAGGATGCCTGACAGCAGCAGGATGTGGCCGGAAAGCCGTGAGATCGGGCGCGCATCCGGGATGAGCACCTCGGGCCGGATGTTCGCGAGCACGAGGTCAAAGCGCTGATCGCCCAGGTCGTCGGCGGTGCCGACCTTGAACTCGCACCGGTTGAGCAAGCCGTTGAGTTCGGCGTTCTCTTTACTGGTCGCGACCGCTTCGGCGTCGAAGTCGACGGCGACGAGCGTGGAGTCAGGGATCAGCGCCAGCGATGCGAGGCCGAGGATGCCGGAGCCACAGCCGAGGTCGAGCACGCGCGCGCCCCCTGCAAGCCGGCCGCGCGCGCTCAGGTTGGCCAAGACCTCGAGCAAGAGACGCGTCGATTCGTGGAGCCCAGTTCCAAACGCCCGACCGGGATCCAGCACAATCTCTGTCGACGGATCGCTGGCCTCGCGTGCGATCCAGCTTGGTCGGATCAGCAGCGAGGGCGGCGAGCCATAGCGTTGTGCGGAGTAAAACTCGCGCCACGCATCGCGCCATGAATCATCGACGTGGGTCTGGGACGTGGTCGCGACACCCAGCCCGAGCGCACCGGCGAGCGATGTCACTGCTTCGCAGAGAGGCTCGACTTCCTCCGGCGTGCAGTAGACACACAGCTCGGGCCACTCGGTGCCGCCCAGCGTCGTGGCATCGCGCGTCTCGACCCCGCCAACGTCGTCGCGCGCCGCGAGCATGCCGGCCAGCGCCTCCATGCGGTCGTGTAAATCTGCGAGGTCTTCCCGTTCAATGCGCTGCTGACGCGACGAGGGCACGAGGAAGACGCGCACGGTGGACCAGGGGGCACTCTCAGTCATGGGATCCGATGGTCGCCGCGACGACCCGTGCACTGGGTAACACGCGAAGCCGCCAGGGTGCACGAGGGAAGCCCGACCAACCCGATCTCACGCCGTCGTAAGCATTTGGCACGAGTCGGACGAGCGCGCGGTCTGCCTTCTGCCGGCTCGGTTGTCACGCCCTGACCATGTGACGAGCGCACAGCAAGTGGCTGTGGGGCGTGCGGAGGGGGCTCGCCACGCGCCCCGATGGCTCCGCACCTTTGACAGAGACTAGCTCGCGCGGTATCCCAGCGGCGACGGAGGTTCCAGCGTGGCATTCCAAGGTGTGAAGATTTTCTCGGCGACGAAGGCAAGGGAACGTGAGGAGATCAGCGATCGGGTGACCGAGTGGCTGCAGACTGCGAACGTTGAGATTGTCGACAAGGTCGTGACGCAGAGCTCAGATAGAGAGTTCCACTGCCTCACGATTACCCTGTTCTACAATCACAAGAACTAGCATCTCCGCCGTCGCGTTCAACGCAACGCGGCGGGAGAAGCAGGCGACGATCTCAAGTGCCGTGGATGCCCGAAGCATCCCACGGCACTTGTCGTATTTGGGACCCAAGCGACAAGCGCCGCGGCTGCTTATGTGCAACCAGCGACGCTTAGGTACCAAGAACTCGCCGGCGCGAGGTTGGGGTCGGGGGCCAGGCGGCCCTCACTTAGGAAGCAGCAACGACCGGAACAGCTCGGTGTTGAGCGAAGCGATGGCGTCGACGCTGATCTTCTTGGGACAGGCGGCCTCGCACTCGCCGTGATTGGTGCAAGCCCCGAATCCCTCGTTGTCCATCCGCGTCACCATGTTCTGGACGCGCTCGGCTCGCTCCACCTGGCCCTGTGGCAGCAGCGCAAGGTGAGAGACCTTGGCGCTCACGAAGAGCATCGCCGAGGCATTCGGGCACGCTGCGACGCAGGCGCCGCAGCCGATGCACGCGGCGTAGTCAAAGGCCACGTCGGCCTCGACCTTACCGATCGGCAGCGCGTTGGCGTCCGGGGCCGAGCCGGTATTGACCGAGACGTATCCACCCGCGTGCTGGATGCGGTCGAACGAGGAGCGATCGACCATCAGGTCACGCATGATCGGGAACGCGTTGGCGCGGAAGGGCTCCACGACGATCTCGTCGCCGTTGTTGAACTGCCGCATGTGGAGCTGACAGGTCGTCGTGCCTTCCTGTGGGCCGTGGGGGCGGCCGTTGATGACCATGGAGCACATGCCGCAAATGCCCTCGCGGCAGTCGTGGTCAAACACGATGGGGTGCTTCTCGCCCGGTACTTCGCCGCGCTCGATCTTCTCGTTGAGGATGTCGAGCATCTCAAGGAAGGAGCAGTCGTCGAGGCACTCGACGTCGTAGTTGCGAAAACCGGCGCGGTCGTCCTTGGGACCGCTCTGCCGCCAGATCTTGAGCTTGAGGTTGAGCGTCTTCATCTCACTTGTAGCTCCGAGTGGAGAGTTTCACGTACTCAAATGACATCTGCTCTTGGTGCAGCGCCGGGTCCTTGCCGTCACCCTGGAACTCCCAGACGGCGGCGTGACAGAATTTCTCGTCGTCGCGGACGGCTTCACCCTCCGCAGTCTGATGCTCCTCGCGGAAGTGGCCACCGCAGGATTCGTCGCGATAAAGTGCGTCTCGGCACATCAGTTCGCCGTACTCCAGGAAGTCGGCAACGCGGCCGGCCTTCTCCAGCCAGGGGTTGATCTCGAGGCGCCCTGCATCTGGATCGCCGGCGACAGCGCCAGGGAGCGCGAGGTCCTCCCAGAAGCGCTCTCGTAGCTCGGGAATCTTCTTGATGGCGAGGTTGAGACCCTCCGCGTTGCGGGCCATGCCGCAGTAGTCCCACATGATGTGGCCAAGCTCGCGGTGGAAGTGATCGATAGGCGTCTTGCCCTTGGCGCCGATGGACGTGAAGGTCTGAAGGCGCTTGGTGACCGATTCCTCGGCCTCTTTGAACGCTTCGTGGTCGGTGGTGACCTTGCCCTTCCACTGCGAGGCCAGGTAGTGGCCGAGGGTGTAGGGGATGACGAAGTAACCATCGGCCAGGCCCTGCATCAGGGCGCTGGCGCCGAGGCGGTTGGCACCGTGGTCGGAGAAGTTTGCCTCTCCGAGCACATGCAGACCCGGAAGGTTGCTCATCAGGTTGTAGTCCACCCAGAGCCCGCCCATCGTGTAGTGGACGGCGGGGTACATGCGCATCGGCGTCTCGTAGGGGTTCTCACCCGTGATGCGCTCGTACATCTCGAACAGGTTGCCGTACTTGTC
>CAZVEM010000372.1:0-5233 GCA_964626165.1 uncultured Nannocystaceae bacterium | reverse complement strand
CCGTCCTCGGTGCTCAGCAAGAGCCGCTCGCGATCGAGAAATACGCCGCGCAAGGACCGGGTCGGACCCTCGTCGAGGGCTGTCAGTGCACGACGGGGCACGCGGGCCAGTGAGAGCGCACGCCCGTCGCGAGCGATCCCGGTCGACAGCGCGGCGGGGTCAGCTTGTGATGTCATCCCCAGCAGCTCGTCGTCTTCAAGCTCGGATGAGTGTGCACGCGCTCGCATCGGCGGGAAGGTCACGCGGACAAAGCAATCGGCGCTGACCTGCCAGCACACGTGCAGTTGTCCCGCGCGAAGGACCGCCCACGCACCGGGCGCTCGGGCATCGCCCTCCACGCTGAGCAGCGCCACCGAGCCGCGTTCGCTGGCGTTCCCGGCCTGAGGCGGTGGGGGCCATCCCTGACCGGCGCTGACGTGTGCAGTCCCACCGGGCTGCGCTGGTGCACGCGGGCGAAGCATGTTCGTGGCGAGGCGGCCCGTGGGGTGCGCGCGCGTGGCGGGGCTGAGCGCATACGCGGCCGAGGAGAGCGCCGGCACGGGCACTGCGGCCGAACCTACAGCCGGAGCTGCGGCCAGAACCGCGGCCAGCAGGCACCCACCTGTCCTGCGCACGTATGGGCCCAAGGGCCGCACAGGGCGCCGAGATGGAGACGGGCGAGCGGAGCGTGCGGCCATGGTGAACATGCCTGTGTTTCGAGCTTGCTTGCGGGGTGTTGCCTTGCGTTGCGTTTTTTTTTCCGACCCAAGATCTTTCGGCGTGCTGTGCATCGCCGGCGATGCTGCATCGATACACCGTCATGCACGTGCGGCCCCATCTAGGCGAGCGATCCAAACGCCATCTCTCGAGCACCGCGCAGCGGTGGCCAAGAGGCTTTGCAATCAAGGCGGCGATGGTCCTGCTCGCAGCCGCGATCGGCAGCGTATGGTGGGCGCGGAAGGACTCGACGCAGCGCTTGGCGGACGCGTCGATGCCCGGTCCTGCGGGCTGCACGGCGCATGACCCTGGGGACGGCCTCGCGGATGGCCTGGCGGACGTCTCCGCGGACAGCTTGCGGCGAGAGGCCGCGAGCAGGCCGCCATCGACCGATGCGTATGGTCCGCGCACTCCAGACGCCGAGGAACCCTGCGAGCGCTCGTCGGCTACGCGGACGTGGTTGGCGGTGGCCTACGCCGGCACCTCGTCTCCGTTTGCGTCGAGGCTGTTTGCGTCGATGCCGTTCGCACCGATGCCGTTCGCACCGAGGCTGTTCGCACCGACGCTGTCCGCACCGCATCGGCTCGCTGCCACGCATGCGGTCGCGAGTGATGGCGATGTGCCCCGCGAGGCGTCGCAACCCGTCGCGTCGGCTCGGCTCGAAGTCCTCGACGTTGGCCAGGGCACGGCCATGCTGCTGATCGACGCGAGCGGCCACGCGATCTTGATCGACGTGGGGCCTGCGTCTGGCGGCGAGGCAGTGCTCGATGCGCTAGCACGGGCAGGGGTCTCGCGCGTGCGCCTCGCGGTGCTGAGCCACTTTGACTCCGATCATGTGGGCGGTCTGTGGCGGGTCTGGGCGGGCACCGATGGCATCGACGACACTCAAGACGATCTTGTCATCGACGCGTTCTGGGACCGCGGACCTTGGCCGTCCCCGACCGCACAAGTCGCCCAGGAGTATCTGTTGGCGCCCGTGAATCGCAGGGCGGCACAGCTCGGTGACGAGGTGCACGGCGACGAGGTCGAGCTCAAGGTGGTCTCGTCACCGAGCGATCCTTCGCACGCGGATGAGAATGCCAGAGGCATCGCGCTGTGTGGTCGCGTCGGCCGTCGGCGCATTCTCTATCTCGCGGACCTTCCCGAAGAGCTGGGCTTTCAGGCGGCCTCAAGATGCGGCGAGGTCGACGTGTTGATCGCGGCACATCACGGCGCGGCCGAGGACAACAGCAGCCGCATCCTCGCAGCGAGCGCACCCAAGCTCGTGCTGATCAGCGCTGGCATGCGCAACGCGTACTGCCATCCGTCCGCTCATGCCCTTGCGACATTCTCCACGCACTCCGTCTGGATGACCGGCGCCGCCGGCATCGATGGTCGTGAAGCGTGTCCGCTCCTCGTGGACGCACCGTGGGCGAGCGAGATGGACGTCGATCGCCTGGATCTTCCCCGCGACGAGTTGCCCTCATCACCACCTCGTCACGTGTTGGTCGGTGGCGATCTCGTGATCCCGGGCTGAGCCCGACAAGCTCGATCAGGCAGCGGCGCGTCGCGTGTCGCGATCACGCGTGCGCACGACCATGCCGGATGTGGGCCGGATGTGGGCCGGATGTGGGCCGGATCGCGAGGCGAGGGCGGCCCAGCGCGTCTTCTGGCCGAGCTCGCGCATCGCGCCCGCTTCCGGCCGGGCTCGCAGGTGAGCGCGGCTTGACGCTGTTACACTGCCGCCCACGTGACGCGACCAGGGTTCCGCATGGCTGCCGCCGCGCTAACGGCGTGCATACTGCTCGTCCCAGCGGCCGGCTGCGCCACCGGTTGGGACGGCAAGCGTGTCTATACGGCCCGCTGGCAGCCCGCCTGGAAAGCGCGATTTCGCCAGGCGACCTACATGGTCGGCGAGCCGGGCGGTGACGGATGGGCTCCCCACAAGGAGCGCGACCAGCAGGTCGTCTGGATGCACGAGGCGAGCTCATCGGTCATCGCGGTCCGTTCCCAGTGCCAAGAGCACGGCGATTCGAGCCTGGAGCAGTTCACCGATCATCTCCGCATTGACTTTACGGAGTGGACGATTCTGGAGCAGTCGTCGGTACCCCTGATCGGACGCGAAGCGCTCCGAACTCATGTCCGCGCCAAGCTTGACGGTGTCCCCGTCGAACTGGAGTTGATCGTCGTCAAGAAGAGCGGCTGTCTCTTCGATCTCACGCTGATCGCGGTTCCGCGCGCGTTCTCGGGTCATCTCCCCGCGTTTGAGCGCGTGGTCGCGGGTTTTGAGTACCCGGTGAGGCGCTCGTGACGAACTTCCTCGAGCAGATCGGTGAGCGCACCATCTCGCTCGCCGAATGGACGGGCGGCATCACCCGCATGTTTGGTCGTGCGCTCGCGGTTGGGCCGCGGCGCCCCTTTGCGATCTACGACATCTCGTATCAGGTTGTGCAGCTGGGGCTGCGCTCACTGCCGATGGCGACCTTCATGTCGCTCTTCGTCGGCATGATCTTCGCTTGGCAGTTCGGCGAGGCGCTCTCGGCTTTCGGCGCCAAGTATGCCCTCGGCTATGCCTCCGCCCTGGCGCTGGTGCGAGAGCTGGTTCCGTCGATCATGGCGATCACCGTGGGTGCCAAGATGGCGACGGGCATGACCGCAGAGCTCGGCTCGATGAAGGTCACCGAGCAGATCGATGCGATCGCGTCGCTCGGCGCGGATCCGATCAAGAAGCTCGTTTGGCCCCGCTTGGCGGCCGCAGTGATCGCGATGCCGGCGCTGGTCGTCTGGGGCAACCTGGTCGCGCTCGCGGGCGGCATGTTCATCTCGGACATGGTCTTCGACGTGCCCGCGCTCTACTTCTATCGCACGTACATCGATGAGCTGATCCCGATGTACTACATCTCAGGTCTGGTCAAAGCGACTGTGTTCGGCGCGATCGCGGGCCTGATTGGCTGCTATCAGGGCTTTAACACCAAGTTCGGGACCGAAGCGGTCGGCATGGCGACCAACGAGACGGTCGTCGCCGTCTCGATCGCCGTGCTCCTGGCCGATTTCCTCCTCACCACCGTGTTCCTCCCGATCTAGCCCGTGACTCGGATTTGAGCGGAATCATGGCAGCCCTCACCACACTGAGCGATAGCCCGTCGGCCGCATCCTCGCGGGTCGCCGGGCAGCCACGCATCAGCCGGGTGACGGGCACCGATCCCAACGCGCCCATCCTGGATCTTCGCGGCGTCCACAAGTCCTTTGGGCCTAATGTCATCTATCGTGACATGAACCTCACGGTGCACGAGGGCGAGACGCTCACGATTATCGGCGGCAGCGGTACCGGAAAGAGCGTCTGCCTTAAGCTGATCATCGGACTGCTGTATCCCGAGCAGGGCGAGGTCTACTACCGGGGCCGTGCGATCTCGACGATGAATCACGAGGATCTCCGGCGCCTGCGCCTGGAGGTCTCGATGCTGTTTCAGGGAGGTGCGCTCTTTGACTCGATGACGGTGCTCGAGAATGTCGGCTACGCGCTCACCGAGCACACCAAGCAGACCGACAAGCAGGTCCGCGACCGCGCCGCCGAGTGCCTCGCCATGGTCGGACTCGATCCGGCGACAGAGGTGGGCATTCTCGAGAAGTTTCCGGTCAATCTCTCGGGCGGTATGCGCAAGCGCGTCGCCCTGGCGCGCTCGATTGCGTTCGATCCCCACGTGATCCTCTACGACGAGCCGACCACCGGTCTCGATCCGCCGAACTGCGATCGCATCGCGCTGATGATTCGCAAGCTTCAGCGGGAACTCAACGTGACCAGCATCGTCGTGACCCACGACATCGAGACGGCGTTTTACGTCTCGGACCGCATGGCCATGCTCCACAACAAAAACTTTCCTTGGATCGGTACGGTGGACGAGATGCGTGCCATTCAGGACCCGGTCATTCAGGACTTCATCAATCGAAAGGCGTTGGGATATGGCTGACCGCAAGGATGAACGCAGAACAAACGTTGTGGTCGGGGCGTTCGTGGTCGTGATTGGCGTGCTCTTGACGATCTCGCTCTTCGTGATCGCGACCAGCGACGGGCTCTTGGACTCACGCGTGAAGATTCATGTCGACTTTCGCGCGGTGCCGGGTCTCAAGCGAGGCAGTCCCGTCCACCTGGCAGGCAACGACGTCGGCGCCGTCAGTGAGGTGAACTTCATCACCGCCACCTATCCGTGCGACCCCGCGACCGAGGATATCGGACGCCCCGGCAGCGGCCGTAGCGACCGCTGCGACCTCTCACTGTTTTGCGCACCCGAGGGCATGTGCGCCGAGTTTGAGGACTACACCGGTAGCCCCGATTCCTACGTGCAGTGCGGCCCCGGCGGAGTCTGTGACAATCCGGGCGAGGAGTGTGTCAGCGCCGATTTTCGCAGGCGCTATCGCCGGACCCGTTTCACGGGACCCGATGGGCTCTGCGTCCCCTACAAGGTCGAGCACGCGCGCGTCTCGGTGACCATGGAGGTGCAGGAAGACAAGCTTGTGTACATCCGTGACGATAGCCGCGCGACCATCTCATCCAACGGCG
>CAZVEM010000371.1:0-5264 GCA_964626165.1 uncultured Nannocystaceae bacterium | reverse complement strand
CCCGGCCGCATGCTCTTCGCGGCGGCGATGATGCTCTGTTGCAGTCTGATGCTCTGGGCCTGCACCGAGCCCAGCTCCACGCTGCCTCCCTCGCTTTCAGATGCACCCCCGTCGGTGCCCGAGCGCCTTGGACCTGGAGATGAGCTTGAGATTCGTGTCTATGGTGAGAGCGAAATGAGCGGTCCGTTTCAGGTCCAAGACGACGGCAGCATCGACTTTCCGCTCCTCAAGCGCATCGAGGTCGCCGGCATGACGCAGAGTGAACTCAGCAAAGTCCTGCGTGACAAGCTGGCCGCCGGATACCTGCTCGATCCAAGTGTCACGGTGCGGGTCGTTGCCCGACAGAACCTCGAGGTGAGCGTGCTGGGAGCGGTCGAGCGCGCCGGTAGTTTCCCGTGGATGTCGCAGATGACCCTCGCTCAGGCGGTCTCACTGGCCGGGGGTCTGAAGGAAATCGCGCAGTCCCGCAGAATTCGAGTCACGCGGCGCGGACCGAGCGGTCCGGTCACCTTCGAAGTTTCAATGAAGGCGATTACCGAGGGTCGCGCGGACGACATCGAGCTGCAGCCGGGCGACATCGTCTTTGTGCCCGAGTCGCCGGTCTAGCAGGCTGTCGAAAAACCCCGCGCGGCGCCTGGCCGCGCACTCACCCTGCATCCCTTTGCTGCTCGTCGGTCACGTACGCCCGGTACGCTCCCTCCTCGCGCCGCGGCCTGCATGGCGATTGCACGGCCATGCCCTCCACGGGGGTTCTTCGACAACCTGCTAGCAGCCGGCCCGCTCACGCCAGACGCCGCTGCCGCTCCGGACGCTTCGGTGTGGGCGCGGCTCTCGCCCTACGCGACCACATCGCGTCCACATCGCGCCAACATCGTGCATTCCTTTCGGATCCAGAACGGAAGCGGATACACTTACACACAACCGATGGCGCGCGACCCCCAAGTAGTGCTGGGAATTGATCTTGGCACCAGCAACTCAGCCTGCGCAATTGTGCAGGATGGCCGCGCGTCCGTGGTCCGGCGTGGCGAGGACCGCATCATTCCCTCGGTGGTTGCCGCCGCACCCGATGGGCGTGTCGTGGTCGGGACGGAGGCCAAGCGCCGGCGCCAGACTGAGCCCGCCAATGTTGTCTATAGCGCCAAGAGGCTGATCGGCCGTCGTTTCTCGTCGCCCGACGTGCAGAAGATGGCGAAGATGGTCCCCTACGGGATCTACGAGGGCAGCAACGACTCCGTCACCATCGACCTCGGTGGCCGTCGTCTCTCGGTCGTTGAAATCCAGGCCTACGTTCTCAAGTACCTCCGCCAGATGGCAGAGGAAGCCCTTGGCTTTCGCGTCAAGCGCTGCGTGATCGCGGTTCCCGCCAACTTCAACGACTCGCAGCGCAGCGCCACTCGCATCGCGGCACGCCTCGCGGGTCTCGATGTGATCCGCGTGATCAACGAGCCCACGGCCGCCGCGCTGGCATACGGCTACATCGAGGATATGGATCGCCGCATCGCGGTCTACGACTTCGGTGGCGGTACGTTTGACGTCACGATCTTGCAGATCACGCGCAACGTCTTCGAGGTGCTCGCGACCTCTGGTGAGATGTTCCTCGGTGGCGATGACCTCGATGAGGCGATCGTCGATCTCATGGTGTCCGAATTTCGCCGGATGACCAACGAGGATCTGCGCCGCTGGCCGGTCGCACTTGAGAAGCTACGGGCGATTGCAGAGCAGGTGAAGATTCAGCTCAGCGAGACTGCCCAAGCCTCGGTGCGGGTCGACGACATTGTTCCTGGCAGCGGCTGGAACCTCGATTTCACGCTTTCCGAGGCCCAGATGCGACGGCTGCTTGAGCCGATCGTCCGTCGCACCATCCCGGTGTGCCAAGAGGCACTGCGCACGGCGGGTATCTCCCAGCAACAAGTCGATGAAATCGTCCTTGTGGGTGGAACCACACGCTTGAGCCTGGTTCGCGAGGTCGTCACTGAGGTCTTTGGCAAGGCGCCACAAACCTCGATCAATCCGATGAGCGTGGTGGCGGTTGGCGCAGCGATCCAAGGTGCCGCGCTCATGGGGAGTTTGGTGCCCATGGCCAGCGGCGGCGTCTCGGCTCCCTCGATGGCGAGTACCGCAGTGTTGCTCGACGTCGCTCCGCGAAGCCTCGGGGTCGCCACAGTGGGCGGCAACGTCGACTTCATCATCGAGCGAAACTCGGTGATCCCCATCGAGCAAACACGGCTCTTCACCACGACGGTGGACGGACAACGGGTCGTTCGGATCCAGGTTTGCCAGGGTGAAAGTCCCTCCTTTGATGAGAACGTCAAGCTCGGTGAGCTCGTGCTCTCCGGCCTTCGAGACGCGCCGCGCGGCGAGGTCACCGTCGCCGTTACCTTTGAGATCAACACCGACGGCCTGCTCGAGGTGCGAGCGATGGACCAGGACACCGGGCGCGAGCAAGTCGCGACCATGCAGGTGCTCGGCGGGCTTTCACAGCCAGAGGTCGACGAGATCCTTGCTCGTAGCAAAGCCGCCGGTGCGGCACCATCCGATCTTGGCCAGATCCGACGGCTGTAGCCCGATGGCGCCGTCCTGACCGCGTGCCCAGGGAAGTTTGAGGAGTCACGGTGAGCGGCAATCACATGGCAGAGCTGGTCTCCGAGGTCGCACGCCTCGCGGATCGCTTGCACGAGATTGACTACTACGAAGCACTCGCGGTCGAGCGCAGCTGCGATTACGTGCGCGTTCGCGATGCCTTCTACGAGCGCGCGCAACGATTTCATCCCGACCGTTTCGTCTCGATCGGTGCGGAGGCGGTCAAACGCGCGGTCTATGCCGTCTACAAGCGCATGACCGAGGCGTACAACGTGCTCGCCGATCCCGAGCTGCGGCGGGCCTACGATCGTCAGCTCGCGGCCGGAGCCAAGCGGCTTTCGGATGAGGCGAGAGCGCGTCGACTGAGCCCCGAGGAGCGCCAAGTCGCCAGCGTCTTCGCCAGAGTGTATCTGCGCTCGGCCCGAGGAAAGTTGGCGCGGGGCGACCTCGACGGCGCCTGGATTGACGTGGAGCTTGGGCTCTCGATCGAAGACGCGGTGCCGCTGCGTGCGCTGCATACGGAGGTCCTGCGCCGTATGGCGCGGCCTCGGTAGCTTGCCGCAGGACTGAAAACCGCTAAGAAGTGACGAAGTTCATGTCGAACGCGCTCCAAGATCCGCATGCCGTACGAGCGGGACGTGCCCAGCGCTCGACCAAGGAGACCGAAATTCGCGTCGAATTGGTTCTGCCCGACGACGCCCCCAGCCCTCCGCGCATCGACACGCAGCTACCCTTCTTTAGCCACATGCTGGAGGCGCTCGGGCGCCACTCGGCCATGGACTTGATGGTGCACGCGCGCGGTGACGTCGAGATTGACGGCCATCACACCGTCGAAGACACCGGCATCGTGCTGGGCAAGGCACTCGACAATGCGCTTGGCGAGCGGCACGGGATCGTACGCTACGGTCATTCCCTGCTACCAATGGATGAGGTTCTCGTCGACGTCGCCATCGACCTCGGAGGACGTCCCTATCTGGTTTGGAACGTACCCTCGATCTCCGGCAAGATGGTCGGGGCATTCGACTGCGACCTCGTCAAGGAGTTCATGCAGGCGCTCGTCGTCAGCGCTCGCATGAATTTGCACGTCCACGAACGTTGCGGCGGCAATGCCCACCATGTTGTCGAGGCCTGCTTTAAGGGGCTCGCGCGAGCCCTTCGAATGGCGAGCCGCAGGGACGCGGCGTTCGCGGGCGTTGCGCCGTCGACCAAGGGCAGCCTGGTCTAGCAGGCTGTCAAAGGACCGCGCGCGGGGCCGGACGCGCGACGACGTGCGGGGTCGCGGCTGTGCGGCACTGATTCGTGTCGGCGCCGCTGTTAACCTGCGCGCGATGACGAATCCGACCCCGCCTGCACCGGTCGCCGACGCAATCGCCGAGCTTGAGATGCGGGAACGACTCGCCCGACTAGGTGGCGGTCCGCCGCAACTGGGACTCGATGCCGCCGAGCTGGATGCGCTTGAGGCAAAGACGCAGGAACGCGAGGCGCAGCTCCTCGCAAGCGGGCGTGGCACGGCGCTGAGCCGGATCGAGGCATTGCTCGATCCGGGCAGCTTCGTCGAGCTCGGTGGCTTTGTCGTAACGCAGTGTCCGGACTTCGGGATGCGCGACAAATCGAGCTATGGCGATGGTGTGGTGACCGGCTATGGCAGCGTCGCGGGTCGCAAGGTCTTCGTCTTCGCGCAGCGCCCCTCAGTCTTTGGCGGCAGCCTCGGCTGGTCCCACGCAGAAAAGATCTGTCGTCTGATGGACATGGCGCTCGAAGTTGGCGCTCCGGTCATCGGGCTCAACGACAGTGGTGGTGCGCGGATCCAGGAAGGCGTCGCAAGCCTCGCGGGCTACGCAGAGATCTTCAAGCGCAATGTCTTGGCGTCGGGCGTTGTGCCGCAGATCTCCGTCGTGCTCGGACCTTGTGCAGGCGGAGCGGTCTATTCGCCCGCGCTCACCGACGTCGTCGTGATGGTCGAAGAGTCGAGCTACATGTTCATCACCGGCCCCGACGTGATTAAGTCGGTGACGCACGAGCAGGTGACCAAAGAGGACCTCGGTGGGGCAATGACGCACGCGCGCAAGAGCGGCGTCTGCCACCTGGTCGCGGACGATGAAGCGGACGCAATGGCCAAAGTCCGTGAGCTCCTCGCGTTCTTGCCCTCCAACAACATGGAACCGCCGCCGCGCGAGGCGAGCCTGGATGATCCCAACCGAGATTGCCCCGAGCTCGCGTCGCTCGTCCCCTCCGATCCCTCCAAGCCCTACGACATTCGCAAGATCATCGAATCGGTCGCCGATGGCGGCCAGTTCTTTGAGATGCACCAGCATTGGGCGGCCAACATCGTCGTCGGCTTTTTCCGGCTGGCCGGACGCAGCGTTGGCGTGGTGGCGAATCAGCCGCTGGTGCTGGCGGGCTGCCTCGATATCGACGCTTCGATCAAGGCCGCTCGTTTCGTCCGCATGTGCGACGCCTTCAACGTGCCGCTGCTCACGCTGGTCGATGTTCCCGGATTCTTGCCGGGCACGGCGCAAGAGTATGGCGGCATCATCCGTCATGGCGCCAAGCTGCTCTACGCCTTCACCGAAGCCACAGTGCCCAAAGTGACGCTGATCACGCGCAAGGCGTACGGCGGCGCCTACGACGTGATGGCCTCCAAGCACCTGCGCGGCGATCTCAACCTCGCCTATCCCGGCGCC
>CAZVEM010000370.1:0-5270 GCA_964626165.1 uncultured Nannocystaceae bacterium | reverse complement strand
TCAGGAGGTGATGTGTGGTCGCGAGTGCCTTGGCGATCTCAAGGCCGATGCCGCGGCTAGCACCGGTGATCATCGCGACGGGAGGACGGAGCATCTGCGAATCATAGCCGTGCAGTGGCGCGCGACCCATCGTCGCAAGCGATTCGACAGCCTGCTAGAGACCGGTCGTGCTCAGCGCGTCGGCGTCCGAGCTGCCGCGAGGAGCGGCACTGCGCGCGTGGTTCCTGGTCGCTGCAGTGGTCTGCGCTGGAATTCTGCCCCGCGCAAATATGGCGACGTCCCGAATGAGCGCGGAGCCCCCGATACCCTCCGAATCTGGGACGGATTGGGAGGCGGGCGCGGCGTCGACGAGCTCGAGCGCCAGCTCAAGGAGTGGCGAGCTGCAGTCGAACTCGACCGGCGGAGAGGTCCACGTCGCGCTCCTGTCTTTTGGCAGTTCGATGACGATTTCTTGGGCGCCGTTGACGACAACGTGCAGGGCGGGAGAGTCAAGATCGCGTGTCTCGCTGAGGTTGACCACGAGGTCGCAGCGTTTGGAGGCGGGCGTTTCGGTCCATCTGTCGCCCTCCGGCTGCCGCCCAGGGCTGCGGAGCGCATCAAATCGATAGCGCCTCCCGGCGACGATTCGCATGCTCTCTCCCTCGGTCGCCGGTCGAGGGCCGGGACCGGGACGGTGCCGCGTTAGCGCTCGTGCGGCGGTCCACGACCGCATCGCGACGGGCGAGTCGAAGCGCGCCGGTGGCTCAAAGCGATGGAGGGAGACTTGATCCGCTGCCAAGGCGCCCGCCACCAGCGGCGAGAGACGAAGCTCGCGGATGCCAATGCCCTCGCAAGCCCCGCCACGAATCACGCCATCCAGGCTTTTGATTTGGACCGCGGTGGGGCGACCCTTGAGCAGCCAGGGGCCGAGGGTGTCGCGGGGACGCGGCGTGCCTCCGACGGAGGTCGTGACTTCGTGCCAAGTACCGTCGATCTCGAACTCGATCGCGAGTCGATGGTCTTTCGCGAGCGACTCGCCGGCAAGCACGAGCGCGGCGGTGAGGGGCGTTCGGTCTGGTTCACCGGGGACTTGGAGACGCAGCCTCTCGCCTTCGTGCGCACAGAGAGCCGCGCTGGAGTCATCGACCGGTGCGTCGGGAGTTGACCGTGGGACGAGTGTGATCCGTTGCACGTCATCGGAGGCGCCTTGGCGGGGTGGGCTGCTTGCGACGCTGCTCGGCGGCACGAGTCTCTCGATCCGAGCGAGTAGGTCGCGGTCGACGCCGACCTCGATGAGCGCGAAGGCGAGACCGTCGCGAGTGACACGGCGACGCCAGTAGTCACGCGTCGGCGTCAGGCGGTGCACGGTGAGGTCGACCAGGTCGATGCGCTTGGCATAGAAGGGGGCGTGTAGCTCGTCGTCGATGCCCGAGAGGCGGTATCCCTCCGTCCGCAGATCTTCAAGGTCGTGAGAGGCCTCGTTGAGCAGGAGGAACACCGAGTGCTGCAGGGGCAACGGAGCAATGGACCCATGCGTCGCATCGAGATCCGCGGGGGCATCCGCGAAGCCCTCGATCAACAGCGACCAGAGTGCAGCATAGGCGCTCTCCTTGTTGCGGTAGGGAATGACGACCGTGTCTGTCCCGAAGGCGAGTGCGCCGCCGAGCTGATTGTAGGCGTGGTGGTGGTGCCAACCTTCCCCGCCGGCGATCACGACAGCGCCTTGGTCGACACGATCGGCGAGCAACGCGATAGCAGGCTGCGCGCCCTCCATTTCAAGGAGCGTCGCATTGGGTGCAACGACTCCGGCACCACAGGCGACGACAAATGCGGTCTGCGCGAAGCGCCGAACCGACGACCGACTCTCCTTGCTGTCGTGCAATACCTGACTCTCGCTCGGCGATAGGTGGCCGGGCGGCCGCTGTGGCACGACATCCAGCACCACTTCGAGCCACGCTGCACCAAAGCCGCCGAGGAGTAGCAGCGCCGGGTAGATCTCGCTGGCGACATAGCGTCCGTGGTACCAGAGGCCAAAGCTCGGCAAGACGCGATTGGCGAACAGCAGCACCGAGAGGCAGGGCAGCATGAGCAACGCCAGATAGGCGTTGGCAGCAACGAGTGTCCCGATATCCGGGGGAGGGCCGCCATGCGCTGGCTTCCCCTGCGTGTCGAGCGGCCGAGCTGAGTGAGCGGTGTCCGCAACGGGAGTCACGGACGTAGCCATGTGCGCAGAGTCTTGCGTGATGGCTCTCCAGGCACGCAGGCCGCCCACGCACGCGAGCGCGACACAGAGGGGAGGCAGCGCGATCCAGCCTTCAAGGCGCGACCAGGGCGGATTCGGCGTCCGCGAACTTAGCCAGTATCCGATTGCAAACGCGACAATCGCAAGTTGGAGGAGCGCGAGACTTCGCAGCCACGCTACCGGCGTGACGCGAAGACGAGCGAGCGTGGTACCGACGAGGGGAGCGGTGAGCAACGCGATCGCGGCGAGGCTACCCAGGACCGCGACCTGCATTGGATCGGTGGGGGCACGGCTCCCGAAGAAGCGCACGAGCTCATCATGCACGTAGGGAAAGCTCACTTGTCCGCATGCCGCGATCACGAGCCCGAGCGCGACCGCGCAGGCGAGCACACGCCGGAGCGCGTGGGGCTCGGTGGCACTGCGTGGTCGGTCCGCGTCGGGATGGGCTCGGTCCGCGGTGGGGAGCGCGACCGGCAGCGCTTCAAGACACCAGAGCGCCACCGGCGTCAGCAACCAAAAGCTCAATCGGACGGCCATGGCCGCGACGAGCAGAGATGCAACTGCGGCAAGCTGGCGACGCGTCGGGTAAGTCTCCGACAAAATCGCGCCACTCACGAGCACGCACGCCAGCGTCAGCGTTTCACTCAACGTCGTCCGCTGCAGCCAGACCATCAGCGGTGTGAGTGCCAGCGCGAGTGCACCGGCGATGCCCCAGCTTCGGTGACCGGTCCAGGCACACATGATCGTCGCGGTGCTCAGCAACGTCAGTGCGGTGAGCATCGCGAGCAGTAAGGGTGGGCCGCTATCGCCGAGCATGAATCGCCCTGACGCCAGCAGGCACGGGTAGAGCGGCAGAAACTGCGGAACGATCTCGCCGCGCTCCACGCTGGCCAGATAGGCCCCAGGTCGGTAGGCGCTCTCGTAGCGGCCACTGCGCCACGCTTCGACAGGCCCCTGGTACATGCCGAGGAGATCAGCGGACGTGGCTCCCTTTGCGTGGCGACGGTGCGCGGTCGCGACGATGCGGTCTTCCATCGTCCAAGAGCCGCGAAGCTCGATCGAGCGGGCGATGAGGGCGTACGAACCTTGGTCACGACCTGCAAGCGAGACGTCCGTTGCAGGCGATCGGAGCCAAAGCCCGAGGGCAAGTGCCGCGGCAAGGCCGACCCAGGCCAGTACTGATCGCCGCGTCGCCTTGCGGCTAGATCCATGGCTGGGCTCGGTGCCGCTCGGTTCGTCGGGTCTCGCGCTGTCTGTGTCGGCACGATGGAGCGAACCTAGTTGCAGCGACATCGCGCCGAGGAGCGCCCCTAACACCGACCACATCGCGGCGACGAGTGTCGGCGTCGCGGCATGCCACGACGCGAGGAACCAGACGGAGGTGCCAAGCGAGAGGAGCCAGAGCAGCAGGCCGAATAGGATCCACGCCGGTATCAACCTATGCGCGCGGCGATCCGACTTCGTTGAAACGTCGTCGGAATGCCGAGAAGTCCCTCCTCGCGTGACGGCGGCAAGCCGGTCTTGATCGCCCCTTTTTGGGGTCACCTGGAGAGCGCTGATTCGAAGCGTTCGGCTCGCGATGGCCAGGCAGCCGAAGAGCAAGAGCAGCGCCCCGATCATCGGAAGGGGACCCTGAGGGCCGAGGGCTAGGCCGGGGGAGCGTGGCGTAATGCCGATCTCCGCGAGGATGCACAGGGAGCACATGCGCCGCGCAACATTAGACCGGGTGGGGGCCAACGACGCGGCTGGTCCGGCAGCGGGCGACAGCGTCTGCGTGTGCGCACTCAAATGTGTGCCGTCCGAGTGGCGGGTCGATGCGCTGGTCCCCCCGGCACGGCCCAAACACGGGAGGGATGCCCGCGTGCGCCGCGTGCATCCCTCCTTCTTTGCTCAAGACCAGTAGGCTCAAGCCGAGCCTACTTCGCCTAGTTCGCCTACTGCGGAATGATGCCGCAGGAATCGATCTCGCTCGGGATACAGCCCTCGCAGACCCAGCGCCAGTTGTCGACCAACGCCGCGCTGTTGAGGTAGTCGTCGCCCATGTCGGCGATGAACATCACCACTGTGAGGCTTGTGCCCTCTTTCACGCCACCGTTGACGGTCTGCCACTTGGTACCAGAGCCGTCGTTGTTGAAGTCTTCAAAGCCCGTGCCGTTAAGGTACTGGTACATGCCTGGGCTCTCGTCGATGAAGTCCTCGAAGTAGGGGTCCAACGCGGTGATCGTGAACGGCAGCGAGGTATTGCCCTGGCCCGGAATGAAGGACACGTTGCCCGTGTAGGACTCGTTGGTCTGCCAGGCGATGAACAGGTCGTTGAAGCTGTTCACGTAGACCGGCCACTCGCCCGAGAAGAACGCGAGGTCGAACTGATATCCCGCGTCGCCGTTGGGCTCGCTCGTATCGGGTACGATCGTCGAGAAGCGCAGGAACGCCTTGTCGTTGGGATCGCCGTCGGAGATGGCCCACTCGTTCTCGAGCGTGTTGCTGCAGTCGCCGACGTTGTCGCAGTTCTGGAACGGTGGGTTGCCGCCGTCCATCGCCATGATCGGCATCGGCAGGGCGTCATCATCAGGATTGGTGCTGTCGGTATCATTCCATGCGTGCCCGTCAGGCTGCGTGACCACACCCTGGTTGTTGGGCGCGGCGATCTGGCCGGTCGACAGCATCAGCATCTTGCTGCCCTCATGTGCGCGGTAGTAGAGCTGACCGGGATTCATTGGATCCTGGAAGGATCCAAAGCCGTTGATGATCTTCCAGCTTCCGGAATCGGGTGAGCTGAAGGTCGTGTTGCTGATCTTGATGAACTCGTCGCCAGTGCCCGCGCAGCCGACTCCAATTGCCCAGAACGGCGCGAGCGGGTTGTTGTCGTTGGCGCTCAGCATCGCGTCGCAGGACTCGTAGTCCTCCACCGGGATGCAGTTCCCGCCATCACCATCACCGTCGCCGTCACCATCGCCGTCACCATCGCCATCGCCATCGCCATCACCGTCACCGTCGCCGTCGCCGTCGCCGTCGCCGTCGCCATCGCCATCGCCATCGCCGTCGCCGT
>CAZVEM010000369.1:0-5316 GCA_964626165.1 uncultured Nannocystaceae bacterium | reverse complement strand
TCACGGGCCTCTGAGCCTCAGGGGTCGGACACCAAGATGGCGAGGCCAAGCCGATCTTCTTGGACCACGAGGATGTCGTCGACGCCATCGTCATTGAAGTTCGCGGTCACCAGATTGAGTACCGGCTTGGGCACGTCGACATACGACGTATTGCCAAGCCCGCTGGCGCCCGCCGACAGCACGAGCATCACGCGAGAGGACATCGGCAGAGATATCGCAACATCGGGGTGGCCATCACCGTCGAAATCGCCAACGGTCATCTCCTGAGGTGACTCGTCCAGTGCGATCGGTGGGCCGACAGATTCCCATATGCCCGCGGATCGGCGAGCCATTCGCAGCTCCAGATTCTGCGGCTGCGTGACGCCGCCCATCGCGACCACGAGCTCGTCATCACCCTCGTCGTGTCCGAAGTCGGCCGCCACGAGCGCTTGGGGATGGCCGGAATTCAAGGCCGCATCGAGCGGCTCGGACGTCGGCGAGAACTCCATCGCCCCGCTGTCCCAGCCGTAGGCATGCGCGCCGCCAAAGTTCCGTTCTGCGACGATCAGCATGACCTCGCCGCCAAATCGCCCCCAAGCGAAGCGGAAATTGTCCGTGGTCGGATGCGGGACGTAGACGCTATTGACGGTGCCGCCGACGACGGTGACCAGGCCGATGTTGAAGACGGCTGCAAAGGTCACGCCGTCATTCGGAGCGCCGATCAGAGAGGCGGGGCTCCTCGTCAGATTCGCCGGGATCGTGTTGCTCATGAGCGAGAGATTTGAGTAGCTAAGACTCGAGACCGCGCCTTGCACAGCCCCTAGCCAAAGTTCAAGCGCGGGAGCCCCAGAGCTGGCGATCACGTCGTCCACGCCACCATCGAGATCGAGGCTCACCGCCTCGGTCAGAAGCGAGTCAGGATTCCCGGGTGCATCAAGCACAACAGCTGGCTGGGCGGTGAATGTTGCGTCGCCCAGATTGAGATACACAACGCGTCGGCGATCGTTGGTGACATAGACGACGTCGTCGGCCGGACCACCATCAGGGTCGATGCGATAGGCCGCGACGATCTCGCTGTTGGTGCCGAGACTCACCGCCATCGACTCAACGCCAAAGCAGACCTGTCCCGCCTGCGCTTGGCCATCCCCGCATTCGCCGTCGCCATCACCATCGCCGTCACCGTCACCGTCACCGTCGCCGTCGCCGTCGCCGTCACCGTCGCCGTCACCGTCGCCGTCGCCGTCACCGTCACCGTCGCCGTCGCCGTCGCCGTCACCGTCGCCGTCACCGTCACCCTGCGTGTCCGTCGCTGCGGCGTCGCCGTCCCCAGATGTCGATGCACAGCCCACTGAGATCGAAAGGACCAAGCTCGACAGAACCAACGCAGCGCGACGCATCCCCGCAGCGTCCGTTGCGGACCTGTGGCAACGCAAGGACGTCGCGATCCGTGCGTAGCTCGACCGCCTGGCGGCCGTTGTGTGGCGCGCCTGCCCATCTCCGACGTCCACCCATGGAGGCAGCGTGCGCGAGGCGACGGGCCGTGATGTCGTCGCAAGGCCGGGACTCACCAAGACGGGCACGAGCTCGGTGCTGAGATTCACACCTGGGTCCAACGAGCGTTGTGTGGGCAGAGCAGGCGTGGGAGTTTTCGCGCCTCCGTATCGACCGATGTGTGGCCGAAACCGGAGCGCCTTCGGCCACCGGACTTCGGAGGCCATGGAAAACAGCGGCTCTCGACCGAAGGTGGCTTGCGTGACAGCCAAGTGCAGAATCTGGGTAAGATCGCCCGATGCGCGCCCGACTTGCTCTCGCGATGATCGCCTGCCTGACCAGCGTGACTGCGTGTCGAACAAACTTCACCGACGATGAGGCCGGGGACGCCGGGACGGGAGACGGCGATGGAGACGGCGATGGCGACGGCGATGGCGACCGCGACGGAGACGGCGACGGAGACGGCGACGGAGACGGCGACGGCGATGGCGACGGCGATGGAGATGGAGATGGAGACGGCGAGCCTGAATGCGGCGATGGCATGGCAGAACCAGGAGAGCTTTGTTGGACGGCCAGCGACCCTTTCGGCGGCGTCGCCGCGGTTTTTGCGGACGTGGTCGGCGACGACAAGCTTGACATCGTCTCCTTCACCAACTCGAAGATCATCGTCCACCCCGGACTCGATGGTGGAGACTTTGGCCCGGAGGTGGTGATCGGCTCGCTCACCTCCACACCTCAGGGGGTCGCGGTCGCCGACGTCGACGGGGATGGCAACCCGGACTTTGTTCTCCATCTCGGAAATGGGATGGCCGTGGCATTTTGGGAGGCCGACGAGAGCTACGTGCTCAGCCCCGCAGTCGACTGCCTCCTGCAGGGAACGGCGGCGGTGGGGGCCGCCGACATCGACGCCAATGGAGCAGCGGAGGCGCTGTGTTTTGCGAGCGGCGGCTTCGACACGCTGCCGCTGATCGCGAGCTACGCTGCCGCCGGGAACTTCGAGCTCGATGGGGGGACGGAGCTTCCGGGCTACGGATTTGCGACCGTTGGAGCTGTGTTCGCCGGACGCCTCAGCGACGACATTCGCGACGACATCGTCGTGGCGGAGCAGGTGTCGGCGACCGCATTCGTCGGCATTCAACAGTCCAACCAGACCTTTGAGGTTGCCACGCTTGGAGTTCCCGCCGGCAGCACCGCGGTCGCGGTCGGTGATCTCAACAACGACGGGCTGCGGGACCTTGTGTTCCTCGCCTGGGGCATCGGGCAACCAAGCAGCTCGCTGAGCAGCTACCGCGCAAATCAGCTCGGTGGCTTTGACGGCGGGGCCAGCACTACGCTGCCTGCTGCGGCTCAGGACGCAGTCGCGGGCGACGCCGATAATGACGGTTACCAGGACGTCTTCGTCGCGCTGCGCGATCAGTCGAGTGTCGCGGTCGTTCAAAGCGTTGGCGGTGCGAGCTTCGAGAACATCGGCGAGCTCCCAACAGCAAATGCGGTTCGCCATCTCGACGTCGCCGACGTCAACGGCGATGGCATCGCGGACATGCTTGCGAGCTCAGACGTCACCACCGTCTTGCTGCTGTCCAACCCCTAACCTCCTCGGCCCGCGCCCGAACCCACCTCGCGAACCGGTGCCTGCTCCTCAAGTGCGGCCTCGTAGATCTTTCGCACGATGCCCGAGCGTGTCTCGACGCCCAGCTTGGCTCGGATGACCGCGAGAGTACGCTTGAGCGCGGACTCCGAGGTTCGAAGCTCCGCGGCGATCTCTCGATCCGTTCGCTCTAAGCAGATCTGACGGACGATCGGTACCTCGTCGTCATCTAGGAGGAAGCGCTCTGCCGCGCGCTCGAAAATTCGATCCATGGGAGAGACGAGCTCCCGCTGATGTTGCTGTGGGCGCGAATGGACGACACGGCGCAGCGCCTGCGTGCGCTCGTAGGCAGCGTCTAGCGTGGCCGCGAGGCTAAAGACGCCACGTGGCTTCCACAGCAAAGAAGCGCCGTGGGCGTACACGCTCGCCGCAAGTTCAGCGCTCGGCGCAACGCCGGTGATCACGACGACACCCGCGCACAAGACTGGAGGCGCGTGCAAGGCCGCAACCAGGTCGAGGCCCCAGCCATCGGAGAGCTGGAGATCGACGACCGCGACGTCGCACTGAAAGCCTGGCGTTGCCAAGAGTTCTCTCGCTTCTCGGCAGCTTTCGACGCTCCGCCTCGTCCACCCATGCCGTGTCGCGATCGCAGCGATTGCAGTTCCGGAGTCTCTGTCGTCCTCGACGATCAGAAGAGTGCGCTCTGCCTTGCTTCCTTGGTTCGGCTCCATGCGTCTCCTTCTTGGGGGGCGCGTCTCGCGTCGCCCCGGACAGCCGCTCGACCGCGCGGTCGAACGAACGTTCGATCGTCGCCGGACCGAGCGAGTACCGCGAACAAGCGTTCGGTTCGCCTAGCAACACGCCATCAACGTAGCACGCAGATTCGTCGACCTCCGAGTTTGCGTCGCGAACAATCGATCGAGATGGAAGGGTCCACGGCCGGACCGAACGATCGATCGCGTCGGCTCTCGGGAATCGATCGATCGAATCGCCCGTCTTGCTCGCGCGGCGCGTCTGAGGGGGCTCGTGTACTTTGTGATGCGACCCCTGAGGAGATCACAACGATGAGCAACACCCGCCCGTACGTCCTGTTCTGTCCGATTGAACCTGCGATCCACCCCGAACACGTTCGCGCTGAGGAGGAGTCGACGGCCTGGGTTCTTCAGCACGCGATGGTCCGACCCGGACCTCATGTCGCAGCCCTGCGGGCTCTTCGAATTCCAGAATTCGTGTCTCGCGCATATCCCCACGCGCAGTACGAGGACCTGCGAATTGTCATGGATTGGACGATGTGGGGATTTCTGGCCGATGATCAGCACGACCAGTTGGTCGACAAGCCCGAGCTCTTGCGCGCTCGGTACTTAGAACATGTCGAGGTGCTGGAGAACGGGCTCGCCGATCACGTGACCGGCATGCATCAGGCTCTCGGCGATCTCCGCACGCGCATCCATACGCGCGGTGGGCCTGGTTGCCTCCGCCGCTTCACCGAAGCGTCAAGCGACTGGTTCGAGTCGATGCACGAAGAGATTCGCAACCGCGTTCGGGTCACGCCACCGTCACTACTCGACTACCTTCGTCTACGGGAGGTCACGGTCGGCATGTACACGGAGTACGCGCTGCTCGACGTCACGCATCAGGTGCGTACGACCGACTCGTTCTGGATCGAGCCAGATGTTCGCCGGCTTGCTGCGATGGCGGCGAACATCATCGGCTGGGCCAACGACGTGTTCTCGTATGGCAAGGAGCGTAATGCCGGCGATCCCCACAACATGGTGCTGCTCTTTAGCGCCGAGCAGGGACTCAGCACGGACGAGGCCGTCGCGCGCACGGTCGTGATGCACGACCGGGAGATGATGCGCTTCCTTGAACTCACGGAGAGCGTTCGGCGCTCCCGCTGGATCTCTACGGAGCTGATCGAGCCCTTCCTCGACCTTCTCTTCGCCTGGATCCGCGGGAATATCGACTGGGCGGTGTCTTCCGACCGCTATGGTCTGGTCGGCGCGCAGGTCGCGAGCTCGATACCTTCACCGAGCGCTCGGCCAGGGGGCGCGCCGATGCCACTCGCAAGTCAACGGGCGGATTCTGGGCCGCTGCGACTTTCGGTGGCGCAAAGCGGCGTCATCACGAGCCCCGTGGCTAGCCGAGCTCCCTAAGGCTGGGCGGCATATCGTCGAGGATCGTCGTCGGGATTCCCGTAAAGAGCCCGACGGCGCGCCCGACCATGCGGTGAGTGGATCGTTGTGTGACCCAAGTGAGGC
>CAZVEM010000368.1:0-5324 GCA_964626165.1 uncultured Nannocystaceae bacterium | reverse complement strand
GGAGATGGCGATGGGGATGGCGATGGCGATGGAGATGGTGATGGGGACGGAGATGTGGATGGTGATGGAGATGGGGACGGAGATGGCGATGGCGATGGAGATGGAGATGGAGATGGGGACGGCGATGGAGATGGTGATGGGGATGGGGACGGCGATGGTGATGGGGATGGGGACGGCGATGGCGATGGGGATGGCGAGGGTGATGGGGATGGGGATGGGGATGGAGACGGAGACGGCGACGGCGACGGCGATGGGGATGGCGATGGGGATGGCGATGGCGACGGCGATGGCGAGGAACTGCCCCCGGCCTGGCTGCTGACGATCCACAACAGCAGCAAGACGCTGCGAAAGATCGACATCAACACCGGAGTCGCCACGGATCTGTGCACGCTGATGAGCACGGCCTCGTACCCGTCCCTGACCTTCACCCGAGAAAACCGCTTACTTGCGTCGCGCGGTGGAAACGCGCTCGACGAGATCGATCCGTGCACGTGCGCCGTGACGAGTGTCGGCTCGTACGGAGGCGGCTACTCCGGGGTCAACGGGATCACGTCCGACCAGACGATCAACCTCTTTGGCATTGCCAGCACGCAAGATGTGACGCTCGCGATCTCCTCCGAGACTGGCGTCGCAACAGCGGTCGGCCCCGTCGGCGTGAACTGGGGGACGGGCGGCGCGACTTGGTCGGACACGCTGCAAGGCATGTACGCGATCAATGGCGCAAACGACATGCTCTACACTGTCGATCCCGGCACGGGTGCTGCGACGTCGATCGCATCGCTATCGAAGGGCTTTGGCAACGTCGGCATCGAGCTGCATCCGCTCAACGAGGTCATCTATGCGTGCACCGATGACTCGATCCTCTACTCGGTCGACACCGATGGCACGGTGACGGCTGTCGGTCCGCAGTTCCAGACCGGGTCGTGCAATAACCTTGCGGCGCCGTACAAGCCCGTGCTCTGCGGCAATGATCCGCTCTAACGCGGAGGCGTGCCTGCTCGCTAGCCGGCCGCGATATAGCTCTGGAGCGCCTCGGCGATCCGATTCTGGGCGGCGCGGGCGCTGGCCGTTTGGGCCTTCGGTACATCATTCATCAAGACGCTAAAGACGAGCGGCTCTCGACCGGGTGCGCCGGCGTAGCCGGACAACGCCGTGACGCCATCGAGGGTGCCCGTCTTGGCGCGAATCCAGCCTGCGGCGGGAGTGTTGGCTAAGCGCTCACGCGTGGTTCCATCCACGCCCATGATCGCGAGCGACGCGAGGAAGTCCGATCGCAATCGGAAGTCGTCGTAGACGCCCTTGAGGAGCGACGTCACCATCCGTGCGCTGGTGCGATTGTTATCGTAGAGGCCCGATCCGTTGCCGAGCGAGAGCCCGTCGACGGGTACGCCGACGCTGCCGACCCAGGTCCGGACCTTTTGCAGCGCGTCTTGAGCCGTGCCGCCTCTGGGCGCAAGTGCCAGCAGCACCTGCTCGGCCATGAAGTTGTTCGAGAGCTTGTTGATCGAGCGCGCGAGCACGCTGAGGGTGTCGGAGCGATGGGTGCCAAGCAAGCGCCCGGTGCTGGGTCGCGGCGCGATCTTGACGCTCTCACGTCCGACCTTGATCCCGACTTGCTCAAGCACCATTCGCATCACGCTGCCCGCGTATAGGGAGGGGGCGGCCACGGGGTAGCGATGGGCCTGCGTGCGCGCATCGACGCCGAGGGTGCCTTCGATGGTCAGCTCGATGCCGGTCGCGTTCACGACCGGAGAGAGCACAAGCTTGTTTCGGGAGCCCGCGACGGTCTCGCTGCGATTGATGAGCTTGACGTAGCCACTCGGAGGACTGATCGCGACAATGGTGGGCTTGCCCGCACTTGGACCCGCCACCACGAAGACCTCGTAGGTGTTGAAGTTAACCGAGGTCGCGCCGGTCGGAGCCCGGTAGCTCGCCAGCTCTTGCTTTTGATCAAAGCCGGGTGGAAGTCCCTCGGTGGCGTAGCGCGTGTTGTCGACAGTGATGCCGCCTTGGATCTTGCGGATGCCGTTGGCGCGAAGCTGTTCGGCGAGCTCGTAGAGCTGTCCGGTTGTCAGAGCGGGGTCGCCATCGCCGACCAGATAGAGATCGCCGATCACCTCGCCGCCCTCGACTTTGGCGGCCCACGCCTGCGTGCCAAAGCGCGTCTCAGGTCCAAGCAGCGCGAAGGCTGCCGCGGTCGTGAAGAGCTTTGCGTTGCTCGCCGGATTCAGCGGCTGGTCTGCGTTCGCGGCGTAGACCTCTTGACCCGTGGCGAGGTCGAGCACGTGGACCGCGACGGTGGCCGACTTGAGGGCGGGCGACGCCAAGATCGCGTCGAGCTGCTCCTTGAGCGCTGCGGCACTCTTCGCGGCGGGGGCTGCCGGCGCCGATGCGGGCGGGGACGCAGCGTGCGCGCGAGCCGCGACGAGGGGAGAGAGCCCCAGGAGCGAGATCAAGGCCACGTGGGCGAGCAGGCGCATAGGGGCACGCTAGGGCGCCCGCGCACAAACGCCAACTTTTGTCGTCACGGGGCCCGCGTCGCTCCCAAGCTGCGACCGTGCTGGGGTCAGGGCCCATGATTGAGAGGCCCGCAGAGGCCCGCAGATGCCCCCGCGGCCGTCGATCTTCCCCACCGCATGCGTGATGCTCCCGCAGTGACGGAGCGGACCGCCGAGCAGGGAAGGACGGCAACGGTGTCGCGACGCCTCCCTTGGCTCTCGGGCTGTGCGGGTCTGTTGCTGTTTGTGGTGTTCCTTGTGCTGCCCAAGTTGCCGGAGAACCCCGCAACGGAGCGGCTCTTGCCGCTGCTCAAGGCGGCGTCGTTGCGGCAAAGCTGGGGCATGTACGCGCCCAATCCAGCGCGCGCGTATTCGCAGCTTGAGCTTGAAGCGATCGACATTCGCGGCAAAGCGGTCGAGCTGCCCGAGACTCAACTGGCGCGCGCGGGGTGGGGGACCGCTTGGGCGTTCACGCGCTCACGTGAGGACTATTGGCGCTATGCCGTCGCACGCTACGACAAGAAGCGCCAGGACATGAATCGCGTCTGGTACCTGCGCAGTATCTGCGTGCGGGAGGCGAGGGCAGGGCGGCCACTGCGGCAGGTCTCTGCGTATCGCGTGCATCGCAAGTTTCGTCCGCCCAAGGGAGTTCTTGAGGGGCGCTCGGACCTGCGGAAGGCAGACCGAACTTTGGTGGGCACGATGGAGTGCAACACCAAGACCATTCGCGAGATGCTCGCGACTCACGAGGGCGAGCCGTCCGCTGCAAGCTCGCCTGGGACTCCGCCGACAAAGGCAAAGCCCGCGCCGCGGCCGGTTTCGGGCGCCGGAGGGACCAAGTGAGCGACGCGAGCCTCGATCGTCACGACGGCGAGGCGGCAAGGCCTGGTGCTTCGCCCCGCGGGCCGGCGGTGAGCGACGGGCCGTCGGCCCCCATGGCGCCCGCGTCCTCGCCATCGGTACGTGCACTCGAGGCGCTCTGGTTCGGTTACGAGGCGCCGGAGGCACTCGCGGCCTTCCGCATCGCGGTTGTCACGGTGCTCACCGTCGTGTTCGCACTGCACGCGCCGCTCGTGGTCAGTCAGTTCTCCAACGCGTCGGACATCGCGATGCCCCATGCGCGCGAGGCCTTCGCGTCACGCTCGTCGATCTTGTTCTACTTCGCCGAGCCTTGGCAGGTCCAGACGTTGTTCTTGATCGGGCTCGCGGCGCACGTCCTTTGGCTGGTCGGCCTCTACGCGTTTCCATCTGGCTTGATTGCAATCTTCGCTTGGAGTTCGCTGATGGGGCGGCAGCCGCTTCTTTACGGGTATCCCGACGATTTCGGCGTCGCGCTGGGATTCTTGCTCGCGTGGATGCCATCGTCGCGCGCCTACTCGCTCGATGCGAAGTGGCGCGGCCGGGGCGGCGAAGTTCCGGTGTGGTGTCGGCGACTCCTTCAGCTTCAGATCGCGCTGCTCTACGTCGACACGGGACTCCAAAAGCACGGGGTCACGTGGACGCGAGATGGCACCGCGATCTACTTCACCCTCCTCAATCCGCTCAATCGGCACTTCATGCTGTCCACGCTGTGGGCCACGCTCCAGCCCTGGCTGCTGCGACCGCTGACCTACCTCGTCCTGATCTTTGAGTGCGCGTTTGGATTTTTCCTCATCCAGCACGCAACGCGAGACGTCGCGAGCGCGCTGGATGGGCCGAAGTGGCTCCGCATTGACCTTCGCCGCTACTTCCTGGGCTTTGGCGTCGCGATGCACCTCGGCATCCAGATGGTCGTATACGTGGAGCACTTCTCGGTGCTCATGATCGGTTCGTACCTCGCCTTCCTCGCGCCGCACGAAACAGCCGTGTGGCTGCAGTGGGCGCGCGGCCGTCGCGTAGGCGTGCGCGACGAGACGCAGGCTACTGAGAGCTCAAAAGCTCAGGGCTGAAGTGACCCGTCTCGTTGAAATGAATCAGCGCGCACCAGGTCGACGAGTACGCTCGGAGCTCCGTGATACCTGCGTGGTGATGCTCCATGCGCATCCACATCTCCCAGGGAAGATCGAGCGCGGATGCCACGAGGTAGCGGATCAGGTTGCCATGTGCGACCAAGATGACCGTGCTCGAGACCCGGGGGGCGCGTAAGAAGCGGACGCGGATCCGCTCGATCTGAGCGGTGGTTGCCGCTCTGTCCTCGGCGGTGGTGGGTCGCAGTCCCATCGCACGCGTGCGAGCGTCCTCCTCCGGGACGAGCGCCGGACATTCGTGGAGGTAGGGCTTGAGGCGAACCGTTCGCAGGCCGAGCTCGTGTGCGATCAGCTCCGCGGTCTGTGCGGCGCGCGGCCACGGGCTGGAGAAGATGCCTTCGAAGCGATCGCCATAGGTCGGCAAGAGGCGTGCGAGCCGCTGTCCGGTGCGAGTCGCCTGCGCTCTTCCGAGCGGGCTGAGCGACCAGACCAGGTCTCCAAGGTTGTTGACGCGCTCGTAGTGCCCGTGACGCACAAGCAGAATGCGCCGCGTGGGCATGGCCGGTCTCGTCTCTGCCATGCCTATTTGCTTCGTAGCACGGCCTGTGGCGCGACCCCAAAAATCCCTTGCCAGAGCGCGGTCCTCTGTTGGATCCTGCGCGGAGGAAGCCTCTATGAAGATCTCGTCCACCCTCTTCGCCTGCCTGCTCATCACGGGCGCGCTTTTGATCGTTCCGGCCTGCAAGGACAAGGAAGCCGATGACGGCGGCTCGGATGCCGGCGACGGCGATGGCGACGGAGATGGCGACGGAGATGGCGACGGAGACGGCGACGGCGACGGAGACGGAGACGGCGACGGCGACGGCGATGGCGATGGCGA
>CAZVEM010000367.1:0-5338 GCA_964626165.1 uncultured Nannocystaceae bacterium | reverse complement strand
TGGCGTCGGGGCTGACCCAAAACGCGTACAGCGCTCCCGCACTGAGGTGAAAGCGGAGGCGCACCGGCTCGCCCGCCAGACGCGCCAAGTCCGCCCCGTCCCGCCAGCGCACCACCGCCTTGGTTCGGTCGCCCGTCAGCGGCTCGCACTTCTCCAGCGAAAAGGGCTCGAGCGGCCGGCCCGCCGCGTCGATCACCTCCACGCGCAATTCCCCTCCCGGCACGGCGGCGTTCACGAAGAGGTGCCGTCCGGCAAAGCGCAGCGGGCGCGTCGTCAGCGTCCCGCTTCCCTCCATCGAGGCAAAACCATCCCGGCGGAGGAACGCGACGCCCGTCTGCTCCAGACCTTCGCTGCGACCGCTGTGGTAAAAATATAGCCGGTCGCCTACCACAAGGCAGCCTCCGCCCACCGATTGGACATTCGCGGCGTTCCACGCCTTCACATCGTCCGCCACGGGGATCGCCGGCACGCGCGAGGGTCGATCCCAATGAAAGCCGTCGCGGCTGAAGCCGAACATGATATCATTAATCTTCGGCCGGCCCGCCCGCGAGTTGTCGTGGAGAATGCAAAAGAGACCAAGCATCAGGCTCTCGTACGGCGTGGCATCCAGATTGTAGAGCTCCGCCTTCATCTCCCCCTCCGGCACTCCCACCGAGTCCAATCGGTCACTCGCCACCCAGTGAACCGGCTCACCTGGACGCCACTCGCGTCCGCCGGTGAACTCAGGCCACTTCGCTCCTTGAATGAAGTCGTCCGCCTCCACATAGCGGCGGCTTCGACCAATCGGCTTCACCGGCCGGCTCTTGTAATCCCAAGGTCCCTTGAATGCCTCGTCGCGCACACTGAAGACCCACTTTCGGCGAAACGGATTGTAGAAGAACGTGGTCCGGTCTGCGCAATAACCCGTCCAGACCGGCTCGGACCAATGGATGCCGTCGGGCGACGTATGCACCGAGCCCATGTAGCTGTCGCGGCTGAACTGAAAGAACTTCCACCGCTGGGCCGGGTCGGCGGCCTCGTGATCGAGCCACACGGTCGTCGAATCACGCTGCGTCGAGAGGAGGACGATGTTGGTGCGCGGTCGCACGCCGAGGACGGGCTTCTCCCACTGCAGGCCGTCCTTCGAAGTGGCATAGGCGGTGCAACCATAGGCGGCCGCCATGTACCACATCTTGAACAGCTGATCGGCAGGGTCCCACCAGACGCCGTCGGAGAACGCCATTGCCGTCTTCGGATTCTGATAGATCCGCTCCCAACGCTTGTCGGGGCGCAGCACCGGGTTCCCAGACCAAGACTGAGTCTGATGAAATCGTCGCGTCAGCGAGGTCTGTTCGATCAAAAAATCATCCACGAACAATTGCCGGCCGACATCGATCGGGATCACCGCCGGTGGCGCCTGCAGGTAGGGCACTGACATCACGTCCCCGCGCCGCAACTCGTCAACCGAGCGCCGCGGCGGCCAGGTCGGCGGCAAAACGATTCCATTGTAAAGAGTCTCGGCGGCGCTTGCGAGTGATCCACCGGCGCAGAACAGCAACGCGAGGCAAACTCGTTTCATCAAGGCCGCAAAGCTACCGGGTGGGTCCGCTCCCTCAACCGGGGACTGCCTGTCTTTTTCTCAGACAAGTGGAGCAACCTTGCCCGTCCCGGCGGCCTCGCGTTCGCTGCGCCCATGAGTGCACTGCGCCCGCGACTCCTGCTCGCCGAGCCGGCCGGCTTCACCCCGGAGGTGCTGGCAACGCTCCGGCAGTGGGCGGACGTTGGGCTGGGGCCGGTGCCGGACGGCGGAATCGGACCTGCCCTGCGCGACCACGACATCGTATGGATACGGCTGGGCCACCGGGTGCGCGCGACCGATCTGGCCGGGCCTATCCGCTGTCGGATCCTCGCCGTCCCCGCGACCGGGCTCGACCACCTGGATCTGGAGGCGTGTGCGAAAGCCAGCGTGCAGGTCGCCGCGCTGCGCGGCGAAGTTGAGTTCCTCCGCGGCGTACGGGCCACCGCCGAACACACGCTCGGGCTGCTGCTCGCGCTCCTGCGCCGGATCCCGGCAGCCCACGCATCGGTGCTGGCCGGGCGCTGGGACCGCGAGGCATTTCGCGGGCGTGAGCTCCACGGGCGGGTGGCCGGTATCGTCGGGATGGGACGGCTGGGTTCGATCATGGCGGAGTACTTCCGTGCGCTCGGCATGACGGTGGCAGGCTACGATCCGCGCGACGATTTCCCGGTGGGGCTGGCCCGGCGTTGCGCCTCGCTCCAAGAGTTATTCTCCGTCGCCGACGTCATTTCGGTGCACGTTGCCTACACGCCCGCGACCCGCTCCCTGATCGGCGAGGCGCACTTTGCCCAGGCACGTCCCGGATGCATCGTCATCAACACATCGCGCGGCGGCATCATCGACCAGGACGCCTTGCTTGCAGCGCTCGAGGAAGGCCGTGTGGCCGGTGCGGCGCTCGATGTAATCGACGGTGAGCCGCATGTCGGCCGCAATCACCCACTCGTCGTCTACGCGCGTGCGCACAACACGCTGCTGCTAACCCCGCATCTGGGCGGGAATACATCCGATTCCCTCGCCAAGGCCGAGGGATTTATCGCCGAGAAGGCACGCCGGATGTGGGAGGAACTGACGACGAAGTCGCCGGCTCCTTCCCGTTGAGCGATCGCTTCGCGAAATCATCCCTCGACTCGTCGAGTCTCCCGCCTCACTTCAGCCAGAACGAAAACAGCCGTCCATTCTGCAGCGAGAATTCGAGCCGCACGGGCTGTCCGGCCAGTTCGGCGAGCGCCGACAGCCCGCCCACGGGAATATCGACGGAATCCTGCGCCGGCACACTCACCGTCTGCCGCACCCGGCCGTCAGAATCAATCAGGCTCACGGACAGGGCGCCAAACGGCATCGCCGCATTGACGTGCAACGTCTGTCCCTCGACGACGAAAGGCTTGGTGCGCACCGTGCCCGGGCGCAGGCTCGCCTCCAGGGCGACAAAGCGATCCCGCTTGAGGGTTGCCAGACCGATGGCGCCGCGATGGGGCGGAAGGTCGGCCAATTCGCGCGCGTCGTCCTCGAGTTGCCAACGCGTGGGATGGATGATGTTCCGGCCGCTGTAGTAGATCCAGATCTCATCACCGACAAGGAGCGGATCCGACGAACCCGGCATGTGCGTGGAACGGTCCCATGCGCCCAAACCACCGAGGGGCAGGAAAGGCGACCGATCGCTGAGCCGTTGCCAAGTCCGGCCATCGCGACTCACGCCGAGTTGGAAATAGAGGCGGACATCACCCGGCTCGTTGTGAAAAAAGTGCACGAGCCCGATCTGGATCCCTTCATAGGGAATGCCGCGCAGGCTGTAGATCTCGGAGAGCGGGGAATCGTGCTCGTCGCTCGCCATGACAAGATCACCCCGTTCCGGGCTCCAGTGAATGAAGTCTTCGCTCTCGAGCCGCACGACGGCACGGCCAGCGTTGTACTTGAAATTCTCATGCGCGGCATACTTCGCCCGTTTCTCCGGCGTCGAAATCCCGAACACCCGGGCGAACAGCACCCAGCGGCGGCGTGCCTCATCATAAGTCGTGTGCAGCGGACTGTCGTAGACCGCACGGGATACCGGCGCGTTCACCGGCGACCAGTGAATGCCATCCGGGCTGAACGCGACTCCGAGGCCCGTCATCTTTCCCGCCTTGGTGCTGCCCGGCGCCACGTAGTTCCGGTCCAGCCAAAGGAACGTCATCTTGTAGCGGCGCATCGGATCCGGATCGCGCCGGTCCTTCACCACTCCGCCGAGATTGCAGAAGTAGGTCCAGCCCAGCTCCCGTGACCGCAGGTACTCGACCCGGTCAGGCGGTGCATCCTTGATTGCAAACTCGTAGCCGCTGAGCACCACGCGATGATTTGGCTCCGCGTCGAACCTCGGGAAGAGCCCGAGCGGAGGTCGTTCCCAGCGGATGCCATCCCTGCTCGTCAGGTAGTAAACGCCCCGCCCCATGCCATCGACCCACGCCTTGAAGATCCCTTCCTCCGCATCGTACAGCACCGACGGGAACGTCACGCCCAGGCCCTCGAACTCGCTTCCCCGCCCGATGAGGGGGTTGGCGGGATGCTTGACCACGGGCTGCACGCGCCGCTCCAGGAACTGCCGCTGCTCAATCAGGTGATCGTCGAGGAACAACTGTCGATGCCCTCCCAGCCGGTACGGTCCGGCCTCCCCGGCCGGCAACACTGCTCCGGCGGCCGTCGCGGCGATCGCGCCCAGCGTCCTTACGACGGGAAGCACGCGGGCGCAGAGCAGTGCGGCGGTGGATGAAGGCATGGCCGGGACCATGGCAGCGATGCCATCGCGCTCAAGGCGTTCTCCCTTGTCTAATGGCGAGACAGGCACGGCGTTTCAGCCCTCGGGGCAACGGGCTCGCCGCGGCGCGTTCCCCCCGCCGGCCTTCGCGGCTTGTCTAGCGAAAAGACAGGCGCATGGGGCTTGTCGGCCCTCGGCCCGCCGCGGCATGAGAACGGACGGCTCCCCAACGCCTCCCGTCCCCATGAACGCTTTTCTCTTTCACGGCCTGCGCCGCTGCTTCCGGATTCGTCTGCACACCGCCGCCGGCCTTGGTGCCGGCGTTCTTTTTTCCGCGGCCAGCCAGGCCTTCGCGGCCGCCGCGCCCACACCGGCGACCCCGGCGAACGACGCGACCGTGCTTTCGATTTTCGAGGTCCGCGAAGACAAGGACGAAGGGTATCGCACCTCGCAGACGACGTCGGGCTTCAACAGCCTGACCTTCATTCGCAACACCCCCGGCTCGATCTCGGTGTACAACCGGGAACTGATGGACGACCTCAACGTCGTGAGTGTCGCCGAGCTGTCCAAGTACGCCGTCACCGGGGAAGTCGGCACCGCCACCGAGGGTCAAAGTGGAACGATGGCGGGTGGTGGCGCGCATGTGTTTCGCGGCATTGTGGGCAACATCCAACTGCGGAACGGCGCCCAGTGGCAGGCACCCGTGGATTCGTACAACCTCGAGCGGGTCGAGATGCTGCGCGGGCCCAGCGCCTTCCTCTACGGCGAGGGTGCGGCGGGCGGCATGATGAACCAGGTGACCAAGCAGGCGCAGTTCCAAAACTTCCAACGGGCCGCGCTGTATGTGGGATCCTATGATTTCTACCGGCTGGAACTGGACTACAACCATCGGGTAAGCGACAAGGTCGCCGGCCGCACGGTGCTCGCCATGCACCAACAGGACTCATTCCGAAACCACGCAGACCGGGACTTTCGGGCTGCGTACTTCGCTTTCGCATACCGGCCGTTCCAGACGACCATTGTCCGGCTCGACCTCGAGTATCAGCGCAACA
>CAZVEM010000366.1:0-5339 GCA_964626165.1 uncultured Nannocystaceae bacterium | reverse complement strand
CGTCGTGCCCGCCAGCACGACCGCCGCGGAGATCCTCGCGCTGCGGCCGGACGGTGTGTTCCTGAGCAATGGCCCCGGCGATCCAGCGGCGCTCCCCGAAATCATCGCAGAGATCCGCAAGCTGGTGGAACAGGCGCCCAAACTGCCGATCTTCGGGATCTGCCTGGGTCATCAGCTGCTTTGCCTCGCGCTCGGCGGCGAGACCTACAAGCTCAAGTTCGGCCATCATGGTGGCAATCATCCCGTTCGCGATTTGGCAACGGGGCGCGTGGCGATCACGGCGCAGAACCACGGATTTGCTGCGAATGCGGGCAAGATGGGGAGGGACACGGTGTCCTCGCACACCAACCTCTTTGACGAAACCGTCGCGGGTCTTCGGGTTCGCGACCGCCCGATCTTCGCAGTGCAGTATCACCCCGAGGCCTCACCCGGCCCGCGTGACTCCCTACCGCTCTTTGGACAGTTCGCAGAGATGATGCGCGCGGCGGGAAGCGGCGCGGGACGTCGTGCTGCCGGCGCTTGAGTGTCGACGCAAGAGTGCGTCATCATGTCGGCTTGCGCGAGCGATTGGCATTGCCCGCAGCGGCCGGCCTCGATGCCCTCGCGGTGGAGATATTCTCCGGCAGTGAAGGCGCGCCCCGCATCGATGCCCTGCGGGCGCAGTTCGATCGCGAGGTCGGGGCGCTGCTGAGCGGCGATGAGGATCTTGACCTCCTGCACATGGTGCGGAGCGACTGGGCGCTCTGCGACGCTTGGCTCGAAGGTGGTCCGGGTGATACCTGGGCCTATCGTGCGGCCCGGGGGCAGGTGCCAGGCCTGGCGCCCGAGCCTGCCTTCGAGCGGATCGCGGCGTCGTTTTCGGGCCTCTTCGAAGTTTGGCCAGGACGGCAGACATGGCTGAGATGCCGCCTCAGTGGGCGCTGCGTACAGGTCGTCGATCGGCTCTGGGGCTTGCCCGCACCCGCGGATGAGCCTGCGGCGCTGTGGGAGATTCGCGTGGTGCCCGTCCGCAACGGCGTTCGAGTTTGTCGTCCTGCGCTGGTGTATCCGATCGAGTTGATCGAACGACTTGAGCTGGATCGGGACGCACGCGCGCGTGGCGAGCCGGAGGTCACGATGCAAGTGCTCCGCAAGGCCCGCCTTGAGTGGGTCCGAGCGCGCCGCAAGATCCCATTCTCGTCGCGGCTCGACTCAAGCATTCGCGCGGCGAAACGGAGCGAGCGATCGCTGCACGATCCTCGCTAGGGAAGTGGATCCCGGCCGCGATGGCAACGCCGCCGGGAACCAAGTGGTGACCGCGTTGAGTGGCGACTTCATCACAGCGCCAGCGCAGTAGATCATGTCCGCGCGGGATCACGACCGCACGGGTCAACGGCGGACCGGCTGGCTAGCCCGTCAGCTGCGCGGCCGCATGTGGCTCGGGGACTTGGGCGGCGTCGATGAGCGAGAGCGGCTCGACACCGTTTCCGTTCTTCCAAGTTCGGAGGGTGAGCGTCGGCACTCGACCACCTCGACCCTGGGCCACGCATCCGATCGCCGCGCCGCGCTCCACATAGGTGCCGACCGCCGCAGCGACATCGGATAGACCGCCGAGCTGCGAGCGAATCCCTGCCTCGTGGCCGATCGTCACGACGAAGGTCCCATCGTCGAGAGCGTCGACCTGCTCGATCCGTCCAGACGCAGGTGCGAGCGCGAAGGCACCGAGATCGGCCTGCAGCATCAACACGTCACTGCTCGCGAAGTCCCCTCGCGCAGCATCCCATGTGGCGGCGCGATCGAGCTCAATCGGGCGCACCCGCTCGATCGGCCACTGGAAACGCGGCGCCGGTCGATCTGCGTCGAGATCGGCATCGCCCGCGAGGACGTCGTGCTTGGTCATGCCCAAGGGCGGGAGGGTTAGCGCCGTGCCGCCTGAGGCGCTGCGAGCCGTCTCCTCGGGAGCCCCAGCCTCGTCCCCATCCTTCGTGCGCACGCCACAAGCGTCGAGTGCGGCCAGCGCGACAAGCAGCGCGATCGTCGAGGCGCACGGCACCTTGGCACGCCGCGGTCGCGCCCAAATGGGGCGCGTTCGCTCTTCGTCGTGCAAGCCTTGAGCGCGATGCGGCGCCCTCGTCGGCCATCGGCAGATGCGAAGGCGGGGCATCGAGCGCATAGATGTAGCAGATCCGGCTCCCCATGCGGATGCTGTGAAGGGGACGGACGCTCGGCAACCGATCCCGCATCGGCCCAAGCGACAGCGGCCCATCGCGTTTCGCGATGGGCCGCTGCTCCATGCAGGATGAGCGCGTAGGGAAGGGCCGCGTGTCCACGACGGCCCTGCCGATCGGCCTCCGGATTACTCCGGAATCGCGCAGAGGCCGACGTCCGCGTACTGCGGCGGGATCGGATCCGCGAAGTAGGCGATGCACTGCTCGGGCGCGGTGCAGGGATCGGCTTCGCTCAGGTCGCAGAACGGCGTGCAGCAGTTGTCGCCGGTGCAATCCGAGAGGCTCGCTCCACCGACGCAGAGAAGGCCGGGGAGGCAGCTCTGGATCGTGTAGCAGGCCGAGCCATCGCTCCCGTCGCTTCCCGCGATCGGATCCGTGATCGCGCAGGCAAAGCCCTCGCCACCGACGCCGTAACAACCTTGGCCACCGCCGCCACAGTCCTGCTGGAGCGGATCGCAAGCGTCTTGGCAGAGAGGCAGCTGGCCGCCGTTGAAGTTCTGGCAGGTGGCCTGCGGGAGACCCTTCGCTGCGCAGCCGTTGGGGCCATTGGGATCGGTGGTGTCACAGTATGCAAGGCAAACGCCGGGGCCGGTCTCGCCCGAGGTGCCAGGCATGCAGAACAGACCTTCCGCGCAGTCGTCGTCGCCATCCTTGCGCTCGCATGGATCGCCGAGCTGCTTGTTGCCGGTGATCGGCACGCAATGGTTGGCATCGATGCAGCACGCGCCGGGCTCATTGACGTAGCCGGTGCACTTCTCCATGTCCGGGCAGTCCTGCGTACCCGGGCTGCAGCTGTTGGTCGCTGCGCCGTCGGGCGTCGGGATGAAGCCAGTGTCATCGCCGTCGCCGTCGCCGTCGCCGTCGCCGTCGCCGTCGCCGTCGCCGTCGCCGTCACCGTCACCGTCGCCGTCGCCGTCGCCATCGCCGTCTCCATCGCCATCGCCATCGCCAGTCGCGCCAGCGTCACCACTCTGATCCTTTGGCCCGCAGCCGGGCGCAATGAGGATGAGAGAGAGACAACTGAGCGTCACCAAGAGTGTGTTCTTCAACATCGGGTAGGGATCCTCCGAAAGGAACAATCACACAGAAACTAACGAAGCTCAAGGTGATTCAGCGCGGAAGCCGGGCGGGGGCGCTTGCCTCGCCTCGACCCGGCGGGCCGGGGACGGCGACGCCACGAAGCGGCGCCGACCCCCACTGAAGTTCCGCGAGCGGAGTCGGGCCGGTCGGAGCATTCTCGCGCAGCGGACCCGTTCTGGCGGCCGGACGAGCGATTTCCGGAGGCCGCGGAGGCCGACCACATTGCCCTGATTTCAGCGACCGACCAATCCATGGCAGCATCGCCTCCATGGAGTCAATCGGTGATCACTGAGCGTAGACCCCAGGCCGATCGGCCCGATCGCGGCGAGGACGACTCCGCTTCGACGTCCGTGGGCGTGTCGGCCCGCGAGGCCGAGTCCGCTGCCACGCGTCTGCGCGACGCCTCCGTCATTGGAGCGGGAAGTTGGGGGACCGCGCTCGCGATTCACATGGCCAACCTCGGGGCGCGCGTTCGCCTGTGGTCGCGGAGCACGGCCCATGTGCAGGCGATGAAGGGCAAGCGCGAAAATGAGCGCTACCTCGCCGGCGTGAGCTTTCCGCCCGGTCTTGAGGCGATCTCATCGATGGAAGCCTCGGTCGAGTCTGCCGAACTGATCGTGGTGGCCGTCCCGAGCCACGGCCTTCGACCGATTCTCGCTCAGCTCGCGCAGACCGAGCCTTCCGCTTCCTCGGTGGACATCCTGCTCGCGGTGAAGGGGATCGAAGAGACCTCGCTCCAAAGCATGCACGAGGTCGCCCACTCCGAGCTCGCCGGATGGCTGGGGGCAACACCGACAGCCGCGTCGACGCCGGCACATGCTGCAACGACGCTGTCCGACGGATCTCCGACCGGTAGCGCGAGGCTCGGCCGCGGGCTGGCCGTGCTCGGCGGTCCGTCCTTTGCCGCCGAAGTTGCGCGCAAGCTCCCGACCACGGTTGTGGTCGCGAGCGAAGATCCGGTGCGTGCCGTTCGACTGCAACGCTGGCTCAGCTCGCCCGAGTTTCGCGTGTACTCAAGCGAGGATGTCGTCGGTGTCGAGCTTGGCGGCGCGCTCAAGAATGTGATCGCGCTCGCCGTCGGGCTCTGTGACGGCGCGGGCCTCGGGAACAATGCTCGTGCCGGCCTCATCACGCGAGGGCTCGCAGAGCTCACCAGACTTGCGATCGCCCGCGGCGCGAAACCAGAGACGCTCGCCGGCCTCGCGGGGCTGGGCGACTTGGTGCTCACTTGTACCGGTGAGCTCTCGCGCAATCGTCGGGTCGGGCTCGCGCTTGGAGCGGGTCAAAAACTCGACGAGGTGCTCGCAGGCATGGGCATGGTCGCAGAGGGCGTCGTGAACACTCGCACCGCGATGGAGCTGGGCAGACTCGCAGGGGTTGAGCTTCCGATCATCTCGGTGATGTACGAGATCATCTATGGCGGTCTTCCTGTGTCGGCGGCAGTCGAGCTGCTCATGCGCCGAGAGCTCTCGCGCGAGTTCGAGTCTTCGTAGGGCGTCAACCCGAGGTGCAGTCACATATTGATCGGATGTGGATTCCCCCTCTTGGGGCCGGCCGGCGGAGCAAGGTGGATCGCTGCGGAGGGTCGCCTCGTTGGGACCGCGCTGCGCGACTCGGGGCTGGTGGCATCTATCTCGTCGGCCCCACGCTCGCGCGCATGCCCGCTGATGGGCGGGGAGGCAATGATGTCAACACGCACGCGTGCCGCCGCACGCAGGGCCCTGCTCATCCGAGTTCGCCGGGGCTGGGTCGCGCTCGCGACGACCGCGAGCGTGATTGCGCGATACACACCGCTAGCTCGGCCGCAATGGCCATCCGCATCGCTTTGGTCTAGGATTCTGCGGCCTTGTCGAACATCGAGCCCACCCCATTCGGCGAGAAGTATCTCCTCGTCGAACACATCGCCACCGGCGGTATGGCTGAGGTCTATCGCTCCCAGTATTCCGGGATCGAGGGCTTCGCCAAGGAACTCGTCGTCAAGCGCCTTCGTCCGGAGTTCGGGGAGCGCCCCGAGGTCGTGCAGATGTTCCTCGACGAGGCGCGCGTCGCCGC
>CAZVEM010000365.1:0-5339 GCA_964626165.1 uncultured Nannocystaceae bacterium | reverse complement strand
TGGCATTGGCAAGGCGATCGCGCTGAGAGCAGCGCGTGACGGAGCCAACGTCGCGATTGCCGCCAAGACGGCCGAGCCTCATCCCAAGCTGCCGGGCACGGTCTTTAGTGCAGCGGAAGAGATCGAGGCCGCCGGTGGCAAGGCGCTGCCGCTCACGGTCGACATTCGCTTTGAGGATCAGGTTGCCAAGGCCGTCGCGGCCACGGTCGAGCGCTTTGGCGGCATCGACATCCTGATCAACAACGCCAGTGCGATCCAGCTGACCGGCACGCTGTCGACCGACATGAAGCGCTACGACCTGATGCACGGGGTCAACACCCGCGGCACCTTCGTCTGTTCGCAGGCGTGCCTGCCTCACCTGCTCAAGGCCGAGAACCCACACGTTCTCAATCTCTCGCCGCCGCTGAGCATGAAGGCAAAGTGGTTCTCCAACCACGTCGCCTACACGATGGCAAAGTTTGGCATGAGCATGTGCGTGCTGGGCATGGCCGAGGAGTTCCGCAGCAAGGGTGTCGCCTTCAACGCTCTGTGGCCGATGACCACGATCGCCACGGCCGCGATCCACATGCTGGCAGGCGATGCAGGGATGCGTTCGGCACGTACGCCGGAGATCATGGCCGATGCTGCGCACGTGATCCTCACCCGCCCAAGTCGCGAGTGCACCGGCAACTTCTTCATCGACGAAGAGATCCTGCGCGAGGCAGGCGTGACGGACTTCTCCTCGTATGCGGTCGATCCATCGGTGCCCCTGACGCCGGACTTCTTCGTCGATCCTCCCGGCGAACGCGGCTAGGCTCCGTCCTAGGTAGACTTTGGTGTGCTCGCCGGGCGGGGATCGAGGTCCTCGCCTGCGAGGCGCTTCGTGGCGGGCACGACGCCAGCGCAGTGAAATTCGCCCGACCTCTTCGAGGAAGGGCGCTATGCTTTGATCCCGTGGCGGACTGGTCAGCACCGAAAGCTCGTTCACCCTTGTGGGTAGGCGCGGCGGCGGTTGGCAGAGGTCCCCGTCGGCTTAGGGTGTGGCCACTGCAAAGAGGGGCCGCGTTGCACGGACGCACTCGCGGGCACCCCGCCGCATCGAAACCAGACACGCACTCGAATTCGAAGCAGCGGTGATTTCGCACCCGGAAGAACGCGGAACCACCATCGAGCCGAGCGCTTCGCCACGACGATCAGGAAACACGATGACCATCGACAAAGACTCCAACGGCGCCGCTCGCCCCCGCCACCCCATGATCCCGCTGCGCAAGGGTGTGCTCCTGCCCGGCAGCGTCATGACCCTGCCCGTCGGCCGGCCGCGTAGCGTCGCGGCGCTTCAGCGGCTCAAGGTCGGGGCGCTGGTCGTCCTCGGGATTCAGCGCGACCCGCGGGTCGACGATCCCGAGCTCGCCGAGCTGCACGGGATCGGCACGCTGGGTCGCATCCAGCGGATCCGCCCGCTGGAGAACGGCAGCTTTAGCGTGATGCTCGAGGGCCTCTACCGAGTCCGCCTCGCCGGACTCCACTCCGTCGAGGGCTACTGGAGTGTCGAAGTCGATGAGCTTCAAGACCGCGGTGGCGATGACCCAGAGTCGCTCGCGCTTGCCGATGCGCTGCGCCAACGTGTTCAAGAGCTGGTTGGGAACGAGAGCGGCAATCTTGCGCAAGCAGTCAGCAGCCCTGCGCTCGCGGGCATTCTCGCCGACAAGGTCGCCGCTGCCCTCGACATGGACACCGAGCGTGAACTTGAGGTGCTCGAGACGCTCGACGTCAACACGCGCATCCACCTCGTCGCCCGGCGTGTCAATGAGGCCAAGGCCCTGCACGACATCAAGCAGAAGGTCAACGAAGAAGTTCGACGCGGCCTGAGCAAGCAACAACGCGACGCGCTGCTTCGCGAGCAGATCCGAGCGCTCCACAAAGAGCTGGGCGAGGAAGACTCGGACGATCGCAAGCGCGATGCACTGCGCGAGAAGCTGTCCGCACTTGAGCTGCCCGAGGAGGCACGCGATGTGGTCGAGCGGGAACTCAAGCGACTTGAGAGCATTCCGGCGCAGCACCCGGAGGCCAACGTCGCACGCACCTACCTCGAGCTCATCGCCGACCTCCCATGGGACAAGCGCGCAGAGGCGCGCCTGGAGATCGACGAGATCTCCGCCAAGCTTGAGGCCGACCACAAGGGTCTCGACGAGGTCAAAAAGCGCATCCTCGAGCACATGGCGGTCCGCAAGCTGACCGGCAACGCAAAGGGAACGATCCTCTGTTTCGCGGGTCCCCCCGGCGTCGGCAAGACCTCACTCGGTCAGTCGATCGCCGATGCAACCGGACGACCCTTCCACCGGATCGCGCTGGGTGGCGTGCGTGACGAAGCCGAGATTCGAGGACACCGCCGCACCTATGTGGGTGCGATCCCAGGCCGGGTCGTCTCCGCACTGCGCAAGCTCAAGGTCAAGAACCCCGTGATCTTGCTCGACGAGGTCGACAAGCTCACGCACGGGGGTTGGTCCGGTAACCCGGAGGCCGCGCTGCTTGAGCTACTCGATCCCGAGCAGAACAAGAGCTTCACCGACCACTACCTCGAGCTGCCTTTCGACCTGAGTGAGGTGATGTTCGTGTGCACGGCCAATGACCTTGGTGGTCTGTCGGCCCCCTTGCGTGACCGACTCGAGATCATCGAGATCAGCGGCTACACGCCGGATGAGAAGGTCGCCATCGCACGCTCGCACCTGTTGCCCCGTCAGATGACGGACCACGCCCTGACGGACGAACTGGTCGAGGTGACCGACGCAGCCCTGGACGCGATCGTTCGTGACTACACCCGAGAGTCAGGTGTCCGTCAGCTCAACCGCGAGATCTCCAAGATCTGCCGCGGCGTGGCCCTGGCCGTGGCGAGAAGCTCCGACGTCAAGCCGCAGCGTGTACGTGTCGACGTCGTCGACCTGCACGGCTACCTGGGCAAGGTCAAGTTCTTCTCCGAGGTCGCGGAACGCACGGCGGTCGCCGGCGTGGCCACAGGCATGGCGTGGACGCCGGTGGGAGGAGACATCCTCTTCATCGAGACCTCGCGGATGCCAGGAAAGGGCAACCTTCAGATCACCGGACAGCTCGGTGATGTCATGAAGGAGTCGGCTAAGGCTGCCATGACGTATGTGCGCAGCAACGCGGAGGTGCTCGGAGTCGATCCTGCCTTCCTCGACAACAGCGACATCCATATCCACGTCCCGGCTGGCGCGGTTCCCAAGGATGGGCCTTCGGCAGGTGTCACGATCTTCACTGCGCTCACCTCGCTCCTCACAGGGCGGCGTGTTCGAAGCGACACCGCAATGACCGGCGAGTGCACGCTCCGTGGCCGCGTGCTTCCGGTCGGAGGCATCAAGTCCAAGGTCCTCGCCGCGCACCGAAGCGGGCTGACACGCGTCATTTTGCCCAAGAAGAATGAGCGCGATGTGGATGAGATCCCGCCGGCAGTCGCCCAAGCGCTCGAGATCATCTTCGCCGAGGACATGAGCGAAGTACTCCAGGGTGCACTGGAAGCGCGCGCGGACGGCGAGCCCGTCGCGAGCAGCGGCTTGCAAGATCGTTTCTCCGACGTGCCGCACGGCGCCTAGCAGGCTGGCGGAATTCCGCACACCCACACCCCCTGCGACGACCGATACCGTCGTCGCAGGGGGTGACGTGTTTCGTTCTACGCTGTGATCAGAGCGGCTCAGCCGCCGATCATGCTGCGCTTGTAGGTCTTCGTGCCCTGCACCTTGACCTCACTGCGTGTTGGCTCGTGCGTACCCAACGTGATCGACGGGAGGTGGATCCTCCACGAGTCCACCCAGAAGGTGTCGGAGAAGCTTCGCGAGAAGTACTTGTAGCCGATGCGAACGCCGTAACGCAGGCCAGGAAGCAACGACAAATCGGCGCGATACTCGAAGCTGTCGGCAATGAGTCCGAATACGGAAGTTCCGGGTGTCGAGCGGAGGGGGATGGAGGCAGCAAAGGTCTGCGCGGCATCCGGTGTTGATAGCGTCACCACATGCTCGTCCGCGCGTACCATGTTGGCTGCCTGCAAGGCGAGCGCAGCATCGTCGAGGTAGCCACGCAGCTTCGTGACAAGTTGCCCCTTGGCCTCAAGTGCTGCGCCGACCTCAAGGGAGCCACGGACGACACCGAGGTCAATGACGGTGTGTGTCCACTCTGGCGGGATGAATACTTCCATGAGGCGTTGCCACGAGTTGCCCATCGGCGGTGTGAAGTCGCGTGAGAAGTCAAACCCCTGAGGCTCGCACGCGCGGCTGCCGAGATCGATCCAAAGCGCCTCGAAAGAGTAGCCGTAGCAAAAGTTCGCAAAGAGCACGAACTCCTTGCCGTCGAAGTTCGCGGCCTCGATCATGCCTGAGCGCTGATAGAAGGTACGATCGCCGTCGAGGGTGTGCGCGCTCACAGAGCCGCTGATGGACGCGGCCGAATCATACGCCCCGGTGGATGAGATCACGGACGGTTCAAGCCGAAGGCGCAATTCGACGGGCACCCGTACACCGAAACCGTAGTTGAGCTGGGCTTCGATCTCTGCGTGCCCCGTCCAGAATTCCCACCTGCGCTTCCAGTGCCAGTGATTTGGATAGGTGAAGCCCTGCATGAGCTGCGCTTTGTGATCAACCATTCCCCCGGACGAGCTGGTGATCGGCAGCGGCAACGGAGCGGGTGTCGGCCGTGCGAAGGTCTGCGCCATCGGCTCGCGTCGGCTGATGTCAAACATCCCGTTGCGAAACGCCGGGATCATGATCTGGCCTTGGAGCGTGATCGTGGGCTGGTTCTTGAGGAACACGAAGGTGTCGGTGACCGTCTGCTCGCCCATTCCTGAGATGGTCGCGTCGAGCAGCGCTTGGTCGCTCGCTAGCGCTGCCAACCGCAGTGGCGCGTCCGGTGCCGCCGCATTGGACGGACCTGACGCGGACGCGGCGTTGCCAGTGTTGGTCGCGACCAGGCCATCCTTGGCCGCGAAGAAACCCGCACGCATCTCCGGCGTGAGATCCTTGAGCGTCATCTTGCCCTTCGGCTTGGGAACGGCGTCGGCAAAGACCGGTGAAGCGCCCCGCAGCTTGTCGGCGTCGGCGACATAGAATCGCATCGCGCGAGTGAGAATATATGCGTCGGGAAGTTCGATGCCGACCTCAACCACCGTGACGCCGCCAAACAGCGCGCCAGATGGTGCGGCGCGCAGTTGCTTCTCAAGATCCGATTGGAGGGCAAACAGGTTCTTTGCGATGTCGCCGACGAGGATCTTCTCCTTGTTGGGCCCGATGATGGTCTTCTTTGCAAGACCGGAGATTGGGCCCTTATAGATCGGCTTGAACTTCGCGAGGTAGGTG
>CAZVEM010000364.1:0-5444 GCA_964626165.1 uncultured Nannocystaceae bacterium | reverse complement strand
GGCCGGTCGAATCTTCGCGTCGATCTTGCCCGCACATCCACCGCCAAAGCCTGAGATCTCGGTGATACCGAAGCAGTTGAACTCGTTGCCTTGCAGCACGTAGTTCTCGGTGATCAGGGGCCCGTTGGGCAGGCTGTTGAAGTCGAAGGTGAACTGCTGAAGGTTCGGGTTCGGGCACATCTGTCCCGGCGGATCGCCATCTCCGTCACCGTCGCCGTCACCATCGCCGTCCCCGTCCCCGTCCCCGTCACCGTCGCCGTCCCCGTCGCCGTCACCATCGCCGTCTCCATCGCCGTCACCATCGCCGTCGCCATCTCCATCGCCATCGCCGTCGCCATCGCCGTCGCCATCGCCGTCTCCGTCGCCATCTCCGTCGCCATCACCATCACCATCGCCGTCACCATCGCCGTCTCCATCGCCGTCTCCGTCGCCATCACCGTCTCCGGTATCTGACTGATCGCCGGCATCGCTGTCGGAGCCAGTGTCCGTGAAGCAAGAGGCCGAGAGAGCGACAAGAACAACGAGCACTGCGGTGTTGGCGAGGCGAAGGGTCATGCGGCGACGGTAACACCAACGCGCGCATTCGCGCGAGCCCTCTCGCAGGTGCTTGCGAAGGTTTCACCAACGTGGCACGGAGAGCTGTGACCATTCGAGGCCGATTTGCTCCGAGTCCAACAGGTGATCTGCACCTCGGACACGCGCGTACGGCCCTCGTGGCGTGGTTGGCGGTACGCTCCCAAGCAGGCCAGTTCGTGATGCGCATCGAAGATATCGATCCGCAGCGCAGCCGACGGGCGTTTGAAGAGGCACAGCTCGCGCAGCTTCGTTGGCTGGGGCTGGATTGGGACGAAGGCCCCGACGTCGGCGGGCGCTATGGACCGTACCGACAATCCGAGCGGAGCGACGCGTACGCGCATGCGCTCAGCCAGCTCGACACCTATCCCTGCACCTGCTCACGCAAGGATCTCGCGATGATCGCCAGTGCCCCAGAAGGTGGAGAGCGCGTCTATGACGGCCGCTGCCTGCGGGAGGGACCCAAGGCTGATCGCAGCGCGGCGTGCCGGCTGCATGTTGCACAAGACACGCAGATTTCCTTCGAGGACCAGATTGCGGGTCCCTATCATCAAGACGTCTCGCGCGATGTTGGAGACTTCGTCTTGCGTCGCCACGATGGCGCTTGGTCCTACCAGCTCGCAGTGGTGGTCGACGACGCGGCGATGGACATCACCTCGGTCGTGCGCGGCGCAGACTTGCTGACCTCCACGCCGCGCCAGATCTATCTCCAGCGCAAGCTCGGCTACCCCCAGCCCGAGTACGCGCACGTTCCATTGGTCGTCACCGACGATGGCGTCAAGTTGTCCAAGCGTCGTCCGGAGCAGGGCCCGCCGCTGCGCAGTTTGGCCGAACTCATGGCAACGGGTGTGGACCCGCGCGAGGTCGTTGCCGCCGTCGCGCGCTCGCTGGGCTTGGTGCCGAGCACCACGCGGGCCGTACGACCCAGTGAGCTTGTCGGCAGTTTCAAGCTGGAGGCCCTACGACAGCCCCCGCGCGACGTGAGCTTGGTGCTCGACGCGCCAGAGCAGGCCCCCGGCTAAGTCGGCGGGGCTTTGCTACAACGGCGCCATGCAGTCCCGTTCGCGCCGTCGCCCGTATCACCTGTCCTCCGCCGCACTCTGCATGCTCGCGCTCGGATGCGTGAGCGTGCTTGCAGCCTGCGATGGCGGCGGGACGAGCAATCCGCCGGACCACAACCCGCCCGGCCCCCAGACAACCGAGAACAAGACCGTGCGCTTTAACTACCCGCAGACCGCCAAGGTGGACGTGGTCGACGACTACCACGGTACCAAGGTCGCCGATCCCTATCGCTGGCTGGAAGACTTGGACTCCAAGGAGACCGCGGCCTGGATCGAAGAACAAAACAAGGTCACCTTCGGCTACCTAAACACGCTGCCGCAGCGCGGACCTATCAAGACGCTGCTGACCAAGCTGTGGGACTACGAGCGCTGGGGCGTGCCCTTTGAGGAGGGCGGCCGCTACTTCGTGTCGCGCAACGACGGGCTCCAGAATCAGTCGGTGCTCTACACGATGAAGTCGCTGGAGGACGAGCCCCGCGTGTTGCTCGACCCCAATACGCTCTCGGCCGACGGAACGGTGGCGCTGGGTGGCATGGCGATCTCACGCGACGGCAAGCGCATGGCCTATAGCCTCTCCAGTGCCGGATCGGACTGGCAGGAGTGGCGGGTCCGCGACATCGAGTCCGGCAAGGACCTGCCCGATCTCGTCAAGTGGGCCAAGTTCAGCGGCGCTTCGTGGACCAAGGACGGCAAGGGCTTTTACTACTCGCGCTACGACGAGCCCAAAGAGGGTGAGGCGCTCCAGGCCGCCAACTTCAATCACAAGCTCTATTATCACGCGGTCGGCACCAGTCAGGCTGACGACAAACTGGTCTACGAGCGGCCCGATCATCCGGATTGGAACCTCGGCGGATCGGTCACCCATGATGGCAAGTTCTTGATCATCGAGGCCTCGCAGGGCACCGACCCCAAGAGCCGCGTGTACGTGCAGGACCTCAAGAGCGCCAAGGCACCGATCGTCCCACTCCGCGAGGCATTCGATGCACGCTACGACTTTGTCGGCAATGACGGCGACAAGCTCTACTTCCTGACCGACAAGAACGCGCCACGGAACCGGCTGGTCGCGATCGACCGCAAGAACCCGGATGAGAAGGCGTGGAAGGAGCTGATCCCCGAGGGCGCCGATACGCTGGAGAGCGTGCAGTACGTCGGCGGCCGCTTCGTCGCGCGTTACCTGCATGACGCGGCATCCCGCGTGACCCTGCACGACAAGAAGACCGGGGCCGTGATCGGCAGCGTTGATCTGCCGGGTCTGGGCACGGTCAGCGGCTTTTCGGGCGATCCCGATCGCAGTGAGGCTTTCTACTCCGTGACGGGCTTCACCAACCCCGGCACGATCTACCGCTACGACGTCAGCAAGGGGGAGAGCAAGGTCTTCCGACAGGCCAAAGTCACCTTCGATCCGGCCAAATACGAGACGCGACAGGTGTTCTACGCCAGCAAGGATGGCACGCAGGTGCCGATGTTTATCGTGCACCGCAAGGGCCTGGAGCTTGACGGCAACAACCCCGTGTACCTCTACGGCTATGGCGGATTTAACATCTCGCTCACGCCCGGCTACTCACCGGCGGTCATGGGATGGCTTGAGATGGGCGGCGTCTATGCGGTCGCCAACCTGCGTGGCGGCGGAGAGTACGGCGAGGCCTGGCACGCCGCGGGCACCAAGCTGGAAAAGCAGCGCGTCTTTGAAGACTTCATTGCGGCCGGCGAATACCTCGTCGCCAACAAGTACACGCGCCCGCAAAAGCTCGCGATCGGCGGGCGAAGCAACGGCGGTCTGCTGGCCGGCGCGGCGCTGACCCAACGTCCCGATCTCTTTGGTGTCGTGCTCGCGGGCGTCGGCGTGCTCGACATGCTGCGCTTCCACAAGTTCACTATCGGGTGGGCGTGGACCTCGGACTACGGCTCTTCGGACGATCCCGAGCAGTTCAAGGCGCTGCTGGCCTACTCGCCGCTGCACTCGGTCAAGCCGGGAACCAAGTATCCCGCGACCATGGTCTACACGGCCGATCACGACGATCGCGTCGTTCCCTCGCACAGCTTCAAGTTTGCCTCCGCCCTGCAGGCGGCCCAAGCCGGCGACGCTCCGACGCTGATCCGCGTCGATGTCCGTGCGGGCCATGGTGCTGGCAAGCCGACCGGCAAGCAGATCGAGGAGTGGGCCGACCTGTGGGCGTTCACTGCCGAGAACCTCGGCATGGATCTCCAGGCCATCTCTGCGACGGCCAAGTAGGTCGTGGCGCGGAAACGGCCACCGGTCCCAACAGGCCCCGCGGCTCGATCGATGCGGTCTCTCCAGAATCCCGCTCCAGAATCCCGCTCCAGAATCCCAGGGGCGCTTGCCGCTTGCAGAGGCTCGGATCCAAGTCCGTGTGGCCGCAGACCGCAGGCAGGCGGGCGGCCTAGCGCACGCAGTGCCGACCCTGTAAGAGATCGGGCCATGGCCAAGCTCCGACCGCTCCTCCTCGCAGTCTTTGCGTTCTGTCTCCTCATCACGGGCTGCGCCAAGTCCGTCGAGGGCGAGACTCAGCGCTGGGAGTCCAACGTCAGCACCGTCAATGCGCTCAGCGCCAAGTATCCGGGCATGAAGCCCGCGCTTGAAGCTCGCCTCGCGTCTGCCAAGGCGACTTTTGACTCGGCGGCCAGCCAAGCCGACGATGCCAAGATCAAGACGCTCTCGGCCGCCAACAACGCGCTGATGACCGGCTTTGTCACGGACCTCAACGAGCTCGACAAGAGCCTCGCCAAGCTGCGCGAGTCCAGAGTGGAAGCCGCATCGATGGCGGGCGACGAGTCGAGCCGATTGGCCGCCAAGGTCGCGGCAGAGGACGCCGCCGCCACGATCAAGCGCGTCGAGAAGACCCTTGAGACCGGCGCCAAGGACGAGGCCTCGGCCAAGGCGATCGTCGACCAGATCAAGGCCGACATCGCGACTGCGCAGAAGGCCGTCGACAAGGTCCTCGAAGGCGACAAGAAGAAGGCTGACGCCGCCGCCGACAAGGCCGCGACCGACAAGGCCGATGCCGACAAGGCAGCCGCCGACAAAAAGGCAGAGACCGCAGAGTGGGTCTGCAAGTACTGCGATGCCCACAACAAGCACGACGCGACCAGCTGCGCCTCCTGTGGCGCGGCCAAGCCCTAACGCGAGCCGCCCTTCGGGCGAAAACGACCCATCGGGAAGCGAGGGCAGGGGACGACCATCGTGTCGTCGGCCTGCCCTTCGTGTTTGGGCGAGCTCGTGAGATGCCACGGGGGCTCGTGCGGGACCGTGCCGCTGACGCCCACGCTCAAGGACACGCGAGCTGCCACGGATCGAGATCCCACGCCTTTATCAGCGTTGAAAATCCCTCAATGGAGGCATCGCCGCAGACCTCAACCTGCTTGGCGGGTCCTTGTGCGCTCATGTCTACGTACTCGACGTGAAAGACTGCCTTGTTGGCGTCGAGGAAAGGCATGAGCGCGCCGCACTCGTCGTAGCTCAAGCACTCTTCGTTGAGCGCCCAGTCAAAGCTGCATACAAGACTTGGGATCTGATCGAGGTCGTTCTTGAGGCCCACGGAGAGCTGGCGCGCGTGCGCCTGGCTTGCCAAGAAGATGTTGAACTCACGTTGATCCTGGGCATTTAGGGCAAACCCAGAGTCATTGGCGTAGCCGTCGACGTTGTCGGGCTCAACCGCATCGCAGCCTTTGCTTACCGCGAGATCCAGGCGCGCCTGCATGATCGAACGCACCGCGTCGCTCCGTACGTCGAGCCAGCGCTCACCGGGCCAACCGTCGAGAGGCTCACCGAGCGCGGCGTCGGGAAACATC
>CAZVEM010000363.1:0-5450 GCA_964626165.1 uncultured Nannocystaceae bacterium | reverse complement strand
GATCGGGAGGATGGTGGAGAGAGCGCGTTCAAGGGTGGCGCGGTCGCGTTGTGCTCGTTCGAGCGCAGCATCCGTTTCGCGGTTGAGCTCGATCCGCGCCTGCAGCTGCGCGACCTGAGCTGCGCACGCGGTCTCGTCGGCTCCCACGTGGGCAGTATCCAACAGGCGCTCGCGCGAACCAAGACCGGTCCACGGGAATCGGACAAAATGCGGGCATCCGCTGCGGTCGGCCCCTGCAGCGACCGGAGCTCCGACGCGTCTACTCGACGTCCGTAATCGGTAGTGCCTGGGAGCGACTCAGGGGCATGTGACTGCCGACCTCGCCGGTCGCTGCTCCTTCGCCACTGGCACCGGCGCTCGCGGCAATGCGGGCCGCGATCTTTGCCTGAAACTCTCGGGCCGCGTCGTAGCCACGGTAGCGCAGCAGTTGATTGCGGGCTGCGACCTCGATCAGTGCAGCGATATTTCGGCCGGCGCGCAGTGGGATGCGGATCAAGGGAAGATCGACGCCGAGAATCGGCCACACGTTGGCCTCAGTTCCGACGCGATCGTAGTCCTCAGCCTCCAGGTCGGAGAGCTCGACGACCACCTCGATCTTCTTGGCATCGCGCACTGCAGCGACACCAAAGAGGCTGGTGATGTTGAGAATGCCCATGCCTCGGATCTCCATGTGATGCTGGTGGAGCTCGGTCGCGGCGCCGTAGAGGGTATCGGGCGGGCGCATGCTCACCTCGACCAGGTCGTCGGCCACCAAGCGGTGACCTCGGAGCACAAGGTCGAGCGCGGCCTCGCTCTTCCCCACGCCGCTGCGCCCGATGATCAACAGACCCACGCCGAGGATATCGACCAAGACGCCATGTACGGTCGCACGCGGCGAGAGCAGATCCTCAAGCCGGCGCGTCAAACGAGCAATGAACGTCGAGCTCATTAGGTGGCTCGAAAGCACGGGCACGCCATGCGCCTTGGCGGCGGCCATCATGAAGTCGGGAGGCTCGATGCCGCGCGTGAGGATCAGGCAGCACAGCTCCCGAGCGCAGTACTCAAGCATGCGCTCGTGGGCCTCCTGCTCGTCGAGGCTCAGCAGGTAGTCGGTCTCCGTCAGCCCGAGGATCTGTGGGCGATCGGCATAGACGTGGCGGACAAAGCCGGCGACGGCGAGACCAGCCTTTTGGATCCGCGCTCGCCGAATCACCCGATCGAGCCCGCCCCAATCCGAGAGTTCTTTGAGATGCAGCGAAGCAGAATCCGCCGCAAGCAGCGCACTCACCTCGATCGTCGGCTCGCGTCGGGAGGACCGGCTCATGCCGATAGCTTGCCAGTTCTCGTGCAGCTGCGGATCACAGAGAGGCACCGACCGCCGTGGGCCGATGCCTCCCCGATGCCGGGCCGCGCTGCGGCGCCGACAGGTATCTGCGGTCAGGCGCCATCGTCGACGTGGCCGCGGGTCTCAATGAGACCGTAGTAGCCCTCTTCGGCGCGGTACACGACGTTGATGTCGCCCGTCTTGATGTTGGTGAACACCAAGAACTGCTTGTGCAGCAGGTTCATCTGCATGATGGCCTCGTAGGTACCGAGGCGGTCGGCCTTGTACTCCTTCTCACGGACCACCGCGGGGAGCGCTTCCACGGGTGAGCGCTCGGGGACGTCCGCCTTGGCCTCGGTGAGCGCGTCGATGGTGTCGCTCGCGATCATGCTCGCCCTCACCTTGTGAGCCCGCCCGGCGTTGGCCTGATGCCCGGTAATGCGGTCCTTATAGCGTCGAACCTGACGCTCCATCTTGGCGAGCGCGAGGTCGATCGACGAGTACATGTTTTCGGTCGACTCCGAGGCCTGCAGTCGCAAGCCGTTGCGCAAGGTGACCTCGAACGAAGCAGTTTGGTCGATCTTCTCGACCGAGAACGTGCAGTTCACCTTGAGTGGATCGGAGAAGTAGCGTCGGATCTTACCAAGTCGCTCCTCTGCGTAGTTGCGCATGGCGTCTGATGAGTCCATCTGCCGAAACACGAACTGAGTCTGCATGCTGGCCCTTTCCCAATCGCACGCGCACGACGCGACCAATCATTGCTTGGCCACATGCAACGGACACGGCCTCATGCCGAGTCAAGTTGCCATGTAACGCGCGATCGATGTGACAAGCGTAGCACTGCTGTCACGAAGTGTGAAGCTTGACGCTGCTTCGCGCTCGAACTGCGAAAGACCACGCGACAGCTCACCAACAAAACACTTTCACGTGGCGCGCAAGTCGGAGCGCACCCCGGAGCACATGGTCTCGACGCGCGCCAACGCCCACGCGCAATACGCTGCCGAACCGCGCTGCTAAAACAGCTTCCGGCGCTTGCTGCTCGAAAGCACGCCAAGCTGCTCGCGATACTTCGCGACCGTTCGGCGCGCGATATCGATGCCATCCTCCGCGAGGAGCTCGACGAGCCGCTGGTCGCTGTGCGGCCGACGCTCGTCTTCGCTGTCGAGCAACGCTTTGATCTTGCTCTTCACGGCGGCCGAGGCCAGGTCTTCGCCGTCGTAGCGGCTGATGGCCGCGTTGAAGAAGTACTTGAGCTCGAAGATGCCTTGGGGCGTGTGCACGTACTTGTTGGTCGTGACTCGGCTGACCGTCGATTCGTGCATCTCGATGTCTTCAGCGACGTCCTTGAGGATCAGCGGCCGGAGGTACTCAGGCCCGCGGTCGAAGAACTCGCGCTGGAACTTGAGGATGCTGTTGGCGACCTTGACGATTGTGCGTTGGCGCTGCTGGATGCTGCGAATCAACCACTGCGCTGAGCGCAGGCGCTCGGTGACGTAGTCGCGGGCCTCGCCCTTGACCTCCAGCGCGCGTTGATAATACGGCGCGATCTTCAGGCGCGGCAGGCCGTCATCGTTGAGGGTGACGAGGTAGTCATCGCCGATCTTTTGGATGTAGACGTCCGGGACGATGTACTGAGGATCCTCGCCCACGAAGGCTCGTGCGGGGCGCGGGTCGAGGTGCGTGATGACCTTCACGGCCTCGTACACTTCCTCCACGAGCTCGCCACAGTCGCGAGCGATGACCGGATAGGCGCGCCGCTCAAGATTGCCAAGGTGCCGGGCCACAATCGCCCGCACCAACGGATCTTCGATCGGGTGCTCTGGATGATCGAGCTGCAGCCACAGCGACTCCGCCAGCGAACGCGCCGCGATCGCATAGGGGTCGAGCTGCTGAATCTTGCGCAGCACCTGCTCGACTCTCAGCACGGAGGTCGCGAAGTGACGCGCGACCTGGGGCACGGTCACCCCGACCAGTGTGCCCGCCGGTCCCAAGCAGCCGACGATGTACTCCGCGATCTCTTCGTCGAGCTCGCTAAAGCCCGAGAGCCGGATCTGCCACGTGAGATGCTCGGCGAGGGTCTCGGGCCGGGTCAGCGTCGCCTCGACGCCGGGCAGTTCGTCGTCGCCGCGGCCGCTCGCCGGCAAGGTGCCGCTCATACTCTGCTGCTGCAGATAGGCGTCCCAATCAAAGCCATCGACATTCGAGGGAGTGTTCTCGCCGTCGTTGTCACCCGGCGCCTTGGCGACCTCACCCAGACCTTCCATCTCTGGACCGAGGCCACCGAGCTGGCTCTCCACGCCGTCTTGGAGCTCCACGGTCGAGACCGGATCCTCAAGCCCAGAGCCCAGCTCGCGCGCCTCTTCGAGGAGCGGATTTTCCATCAGCTCATTGCGCACCAGATCGACGAGATCCACGCGCGAGAGCTGGAGGAGTTTGATGGCTTGCTGGAGCTGGGGCGTGATGACGAGCTGCTGCGTCATCCGCAGCTCTTGGCGCATGTGCAGTGCCATCGAGTCGCTCCAGGGTCAGGATAGCAGAACCCAACGCGGGTCTGCCGGCGTCATCGTTCGTGCTCCCTTTGGGCGCAATCGATGGCGTAGGCAGATACAGACGCCGCAGCGGGCCCGCCCGCTCCGGTCTGGGGACTAAGCGCGTGTGTGCAGGTGGCGCTTGAGGCTGGCGCCCGCGAACGCGGCAAAGAGAGGATGCGGAGCGGTCGGCCGGCTCTTGAACTCGGGGTGAAACTGGCAGCCGACAAAGAAGGGATGCTGCTCGATGGAAAGCTCGATCATCTCGACGAGCGTCCCGTCGGGCGAGAGGCCGGAGAACACCAGACCTGCCGCGGCGAGGCGCTCGCGATAGGCGTTGTTGAACTCGTAGCGATGGCGATGCCGCTCCGAGATCGTGCTCGAGCCATAGATGCGCGCGCTCAAGGTTCCTGGCGTGAGGTGGCACTCGTAGGCGCCGAGCCGCATGGTGCCGCCCTTGTCGGTCACTTCCTCTTGTTCGGTCATCAGATCGATGACGCGGTGCTCTGCCTTGGGATCGAACTCGCTGCTCTGCGCGTCGGTGATGCCTGCGACGTCACGGGCATATTCCACCACGGCCATCTGCATACCGAGGCAGATGCCCAGGAAGGGCACCTTGCTCTCACGGGCCCAGCGGATCGCTGCGATCTTGCCCTCGCTACCGCGCGCACCAAAGCCCCCGGGAACGATCACACCGTCGTAGTTGGCGAGCATCTCATCCGGGCCGCGTGTCGCAACTTCCTCGGCGTCGATGTACTCGATGTCGACGCCTACCTTGTGCGCGATACCGCCGTGCACGAGCGCTTCCGAGAGACTCTTGTAGCTCTCAGCCAGGTCGACGTACTTGCCCACCATGCCCAGGCGAAGGCGCTGCTGGGGTCGCGCGAGGATGTCGACAATCCGTCGCCACGGCTCGAGGTCGGGCTCGCGACTCCAGATGCCCAGGAGCTCGCAGATCGTGTCGTCGACCTCCGCGTCGTGGAGCACGGAGGGCACGCGATAGATCGTCTCCAAGTCGGGGAGCGAGACCACCGCGTTGGCGGGCACGTTGGTGAACAGCGCGATCTTGTCGCGGACTTCCCGGCTCACCGGCCGATCCGAGCGGCACACGAGGATATCCGGCTGGATACCGATCTCGCGCATCTTCATCACCGAGTGCTGCGTGGGCTTGGTCTTGACCTCGCCGGCGGTCGGGATGAAGGGAAGCAGGGTCACGTGGACGAAGACGGCGTTCTCGGGTCCGACTTCAAGTCGCAGCTGACGAATGGCCTCCAGGAAGGGGAGGCTCTCGATGTCGCCGACCGTGCCGCCGATCTCGACGATGAGCAGATCAACGCCTTCGGCCGCGCCACGGATACGCTCTTTGATCTCGTTGGTGACATGGGGAATCACCTGAACGGTCTGACCCAAATAGTTGCCACGACGCTCCTTGCGCAGCACCGCCTCATAGATCTGGCCCGAGGTGTAGTTGCTGTGCCGCGACATGCGATGCGACACAAAGCGCTCGTAGTGACCAAGATCGAGATCCGTCTCGGCGCCGTCGTCGGTGACGAAGACCTCGCCATGCTGGGTCGGATTCATCGTGCCCGGATCGACGTTGAGATACGGGTCGAGCTTTT
>CAZVEM010000362.1:0-5479 GCA_964626165.1 uncultured Nannocystaceae bacterium | reverse complement strand
GACCTAGCAGGTCACGCGTGGCCGCGTCCTCATTTGGATTCCGCTGCGAGGGCGGACTGGGGCGAACTAGTTCGCCGGGAAGCTCGAGTTGAAGTGGTCGTTGGATGCCAGTGAATGGCAGCCCACACACGATGGATCGCCGACGGCGTCTCCCAGGACCGTGCCCCCACTCACCTCGTACCAATACCACGCGTTGTTCGAGAGTCCCTCGCTCACCTTCACGCTCACAGCCCAGCCGCTGGCGGCTCCGTCGGCGTCATAGAGCTCTTTGACCGCCGCGGAGCCCACAGGATGCTCCGTCGCAGATGCGTTGAGCGAGGCCAGCAGCGCGTCATTGACGTGCACTTTCACCTGCACGACGTGCGGGCCGTCGGAGAGATGCGGCTCGGACTCCTGCTCCCAGCCCGAGTACTTGTTCCCCTCAAGCCACGTCATGAGCGCCGCCGCATCCGTGGGAGGAAGCTGCTCGCCGCCATCATCTCCGGCATCTCCATCACCACCGCTATCACAAGCGAGCGGGGCGAAGAGCAGGGTGGCAACGGTTGCGGTGGCGAGGAGCTTTCGCATGGCCGGGAGCATACCATCGAGGGATCGCTCGGCGAAGCGTGGAAGACCGTCACGGTGACCCGCGCAATCGTCATGGGATCGTCCGGGGGAGGCGCAGGTGCCAGGTCCCCGGCGAGTGAATTTCGCAGCGGATCTCATACAAGGGCGGCCTGGACCGAAGATTTGCCGGCCGAACTTCATCGGTTCATTGGTCCACGGAAAGCCGGTCCCATGCACTATCCTTCGCGCCGTGATCGTCGTGACCACGGAGAACCTGGTGCGGAGCCACGGCGCCAAGGCCGTGCTCGACGGCGTCAACGTCTCCATTCATCAGGGCGAGCGCATCGGTGTCGTTGGTCGCAACGGGGCCGGCAAGTCCACGCTTGCCCGCCTCTTGGCCGGCCTCGACGAGCCCGATGACGGCAAGGTCGTGCCACGTGCCGGCCTGGTGGTTCGCTATCTTGAGCAGACGCCGCGACTCGATGGTGACGAGCTCGCGATCGATCACGTGCTCGGCGGTCTTGATGCATGGAACGCGGCGATGGCGGCGCATCATGAGGCCAGCGCCGCGATCGAGCGCGGCGGAGCCGATCTGGATGCGGCCCTTCTGGCCCAGGCCAATGCCGCCGCGGCGGTCGAGGAGCTCGGTGGATGGGACATGCGCCACGCCGCCGAGGGCATGCTGAGTCAGATCGGCATCGAGCGTGTCGACCGTGCGGTTGGGACCATGAGTGGTGGCGAGAAGCGACGCGTCGCGCTCGCGCGACTCCTGCTGGCGCAGCCGGACCTCGCGATCCTCGACGAGCCCACCAACCACCTCGACGCCGACACGATCGACTGGCTCGAGGAATGGCTCATCGATCGCTTCCGCGGCGCGCTCGTTCTCGTCACGCACGATCGCTACCTGCTCGATCGCGTCGCGACGCGGACCTGGGAGGTCGATCGCGGCGTTGTGCACAGCTTCGTCGGCGGCTGGGGCGAGTACCTTGAAGCGCGGGCCATTCGCGACGCCCAGGCCGAGCGCGAGCAAGCCAACCGCGCCAACTTTCTCCGGCGCGAGCTCGAATGGCTCGCGCGTCGACCCAAGGCACGCACGACCAAGCAGCGCGCCCGGATCGAGCGGGTCGAGGCCGTGCGCGACCAGGCGGTTCACAAGGCGCAACGGGACGCGGAGCTGAGCCTCACGGGCTCGCGTCTGGGTCACACCGTACTTGAGGCGGAGCACGTCGACGTGGCGATCGGTGGCCGCACCTTGGTCAAGGACATGACACTGCGGCTCTCCAAGGGCGAGCGCCTTGGACTGGTCGGACCCAACGGCAGCGGCAAGACCACGCTGCTGCGCACGCTCTGCGGCGAGCTTGAGCCAGCACGCGGCAAGGTCACCTGCGGCAAGAACACCAAGATTGCCTACCTCGACCAGATGAGGAGCTCACTGGACGACGAGGACACGATCTACGACAGCATCGCCGAGGGTCGCAACCAGATCCGCGTGGGCGAGCAGTCGCTCGACGTCCGCGACTATATCGAGCGCTTCCTGTTCTCGCCGCACGAGCAGCGCAAGAAGATCGGCACGCTCTCGGGCGGCGAACGTGCCCGCGTGGCACTGGCCCGCATTCTGCGAGATGCCACCAACCTGGTCGTGCTCGACGAGCCGACCAACGACCTCGACGTGGCCACGCTTGCCGTGCTTGAGGAAGCGCTCCTGAGCTTCTCGGGCACCTCCATCATCGTGACGCATGACCGCTGGCTGCTGGATCGCGTCGCAACCAGCGTGCTGAGCATCGAACACGGCGAGCTCGCGCGCGACGAGGGTGGCTATGTCGAACACGCCGCGGGTCGGGCCCGCCGCGACGCAGAGCGAAGCGCCGCCCAGGCCCAGGCGGCCGCACCCGCAAAGGCCACCAAGGCGGCCGCGCCCGCGGACGCGAAGAAGGCCCAGGCTCAGCGCCGCCAACTCGAGCGCGAGCTCGAGTCCGTGATGAGCGAGATGGAGCGCGTCGACGCCGAAGTCAAAGCGCTCGAAGAGAGCACCTCCGCCGCCAGCTTCTACGATCAAGAACTCAGCGCCCAGCAGAAGGTCTTTTCGGCGATGGAGTCCCTGCGCCGCAAACAAGAAGAGCTGAGCGCCCGTTGGGAAAGCGTGGAAGCAGGCCTCGCGGACCTCGGCTGAGCGGATCACCATCGGTCGCGACAAGTCGAAGCGGAGCGAGACCGAGCGGTTCTTGCTGCCGGCACATCGGTGTCAGCCTATTTGGGATCGCCGATGATGATGTATCGATGGTGGTACTTGGCCTCCGAGTTAAAGTCGAAACGATTTATGGTCGAACGAACCTCATATCGCATGGCGTCGTCCTCGAAGAGCGCCGAGTGACTCTCGAAGACACGCTGGGTTTGCCCGAGGGCTGTAGTTACATCCTGGGCCCTTTCTGTGACGCCGTAACTATTCTCTTTGCAGGCTTGAAGGACCTGTTCGATGACAAGTCCTCCAAACCAAGGTGAGATGTCTGGGTTCGGACTTGAGTAGACCCCTTGCACGATCGCCGCCACCGGAACATCGTCAATGTCTCTGATTACGACGGTCGGGAAGTCCATGCCGTCGCCCGCGAAGATCTCTATGTGTACCAACTGGCCGGCGGTGAGCGGCATTTCGAGCGCGGGCGCAGGCGAGAACTCAACGTTCAGCACCGGCTCCCACGGAATCAACGTCGCCGTATCAACGCAGGTCATCGGCGCGGTGATCTGCAGACCGCCAGAGCTTGAGTTCACACTTGGCACCCCGAGCGTGCAATCCAGTCTTGCAGGCTCGAACTCTGCCACCCAAGGCGGATGCGGCGTAAAACTTGCTGAATCCCAAACATCGCCCGTGTAACATTGCGGGTCGCTCCCGGCACCTGGCCTATTGCTTTCGCCATCGCCATCGCCGTCGCCGTCCCCGTCGCCATCGCCATCGCCATCGCCATCGCTGTCGCCATCGCCATCGCCATCGCCATCGCCATCGCCATCGCCAATGGAGTCGCCGCTATCTGACGGAAGGTCGGGGGAGTCTAGGTCACCTTCCTCGCCGCCGTCCGTCGTGGCGGCCGAATCCTCGCCACCATGAATGACTCGCCCCGCGCTGCAGCCGGCGGCGAAGGCGAGTGTGGCGAGTGCCTGGAGTGCGACCGCAACGGTCCGAGGCGATAGACTCAATGGTGCCATCCTTCGCATAGGAGCATGGCAGAGGGCAGCCGCGTCGGCGATTCCCTCACCGCACGCGGCGGGCAACAAGGCCGTAGACCATTGGGATCTTGTGGGCCCACGCGGCGATGCGGTAGAGGCCGTCTTCGCCGCGGACGCCGCCGCGGAAGCAGTCGTGCGGGGAGCCGTCCCACTCCTTGAGTGTTTCGAGCTGGAGGCCAGCCTCGAGGAGGGAGCCGATGATGTCGGCCATCGAGTGATTCCAACCGTGCGAGGTGAGCTCAATCGGTGCATCACGATTGGCGTAGGTCCCTGACTCTTGCTCGGAGATGACCTCGCGATTGAAGTAGGAGTACTTGAACTCGCGAGAGTCCTCATCGAGCATGTAGACGACGGGGTGAAACTCCGCGAAGACAAAGCGGCCACCCGACCGACCTGCAGCGGGCGGTCGGAGGTAGCGCGCGATGTTGTGGGCCCACTGGTCCAGCGCCGGAATCCAACCAATGGTTCCGTAGCTGGAGAAGACCAGGTCGGCGCTGGCTTCTAGCTCCGGCCGAAAGGCCCGCACGTCGCTTTGGATCCATCGGGCATCGACACCACATCGGGTGGCGAGCGCGTCGGCGGCTTTGAGGGCCTCCTCGGAGATATCAAGTCCCGTGATGCGGGCGCCACGACGGGCCAGCGCAATCGTGTCCTGGCCAAAGTGGCACTGGAGATGAAGGACGTCGAGGCCCGAGATGTCACCCAGTATCGAGAGCTCCAGCGGCGCGAGCGGGTCGCGTCCAGCGACGAAACTCTCGACATCGTAGAACTCCGACGCCACGTGATGCGGAACGCGGGCGTTCCAAAGCATCCGGTTGTCGTTGATCCGGCTGTCGTCGTCCATGCCGGAGATGCTGCCATGGACGACGACGATCTTCACGCGGTCCGATCTACCGGGGTGCGTCCGGGACCCGTCCCGGCAAACTATGAGCTTGCGCCCGCCTTGGCTGCGGCCGCGGTGGCGAGGCTGAGCCAGGTCTCGATCACGGTGTCGGGATTGAGCGAGACCGAGCCGATGCCTTGCTCGACCAACCACTGTGCGAGATCGGGGTGATCCGAGGGGCCCTGACCGCAGATGCCGATGTACTTGCCGCGTGCACGGCAAGCGGTGATCGCCATCGAGATCAGCGAGAGCACGGCAGGATCACGCTCGTCAAAGAGGTGCGAGACGATGCCGGAGTCACGGTCGAGCCCAAGCGTGAGCTGAGTGAGATCATTGCTGCCAATCGAGAAGCCGTCGAAGTGATCGAGGAACTGGTCCGCGAGGAGCGCGTTGGAGGGCAGCTCGCACATCATGATGACGTTCAGGCCGTCTTCGCCACGGCGAAGCCCGTTCTCTGCGAGAAGCTCGACGACCTTGGCGCCCTCGGCGACCGTGCGGACAAAGGGAATCATGACCCAGACGTTGTCGAGGCCCATTTCCTTGCGCACTCGAAGCACTGCACGGCATTCCAGGGCGAAACAGTCGCGGAAGGTCGGATCGATGTAGCGCGAGGCGCCGCGGAACCCGATCATCGGATTCTCCTCGTGGGGCTCGTAGCGCGAACCTCCCAGCAGATTGGCGTACTCGTTGGACTTGAAGTCACTGAGTCGCACGATCACGGGATTGGGGGCAAACGCGGCAGCAAGCGTCGCGATGCCCTCGGCGAGCTTGTCGACGTAGAAGTCAACCGGCGAGGTCCATCCCGCCATCATCAGGTCGACCTGTGCCTTG
>CAZVEM010000361.1:0-5523 GCA_964626165.1 uncultured Nannocystaceae bacterium | reverse complement strand
CGCGTTGCTCGCGGCGCATCGCCTTTTCGACCAGGCGCAGCACGGTCTCCGGCGTGTCAGGGGCCAGTTTGGCGAGCGGCTCGGGTCGGCAGTCGATGGCCAGGGCCACACGTTGCAAGCTACTGCCGCCCGCGTAGGGGGCTCGACCGCAGAAGAGCTGGTAGACGATCGCGCCAAGGCTAAACACGTCGCTGCGTTCGTCGATCTCGTCTACGCGTCCGCCCGCTTGCTCTGGCGGCATGTACGAAGGCGTGCCGAGCACCGAACCATGATGCGTCGCGCCCGAGTTCTCACCGGAGTCTAAGCGCCCCGTGGTCTGGAGGTCGCCGACGCCTCGCAACTTCGCGAGTCCCCAATCCACAACGACCGTATCGCCGTGGGCGCCGACCACCACGTTGTCGGGCTTGAGGTCGCGGTGGATCACACCGTGCTCGTGCGCGTAGGCGACCGTGTTGGCGACGTCCAGCACCACAGGCAACAGGCGCAGTTTCTCTTCGAGCGTGCTTGCGCCGCGGATCGCGTCGGAGAGACTCTGTCCCTTGATCAAGCGCATCGCGTAGAAGGGCCCCTTCGCGGTGCGACCTCGCTCGTAGACCGCCGGGATGCCGGGATGCTCAAGGTTTGCGGTGATCACCGCCTCAAGCCCAAAGCGGTCTTCGGCCGCACCGTGGCCCCGCATCTCCTTGAGCGCCACCAGCCGACCAAACTGAAGGTCCTCCGCCTCCAGCACCCGCCCCATACCCCCCTCCCCGATCAGCCGACCGTCGCGATAGCGCTCGCGACCCACGGTCTGGTCCTCCTCTCGCGACCGCTCCACAATCGCGCGGACTCCTGTCGACAGCGGATCGGCCGTTCGCCCCACGCCAGCCGTGTCACGCGACGAGCTGGCCTCCGCAAGCTGCGTCGCCCCCTCTCCGATCGCGCGGAAACCAGGCGCGGCCATCGTCGCTACGTCATGCGCCGCAGCGATCGTCTCATCCGTGTCGCCGCGCTCACCGGACCCGGCCATCACCGGATCATACGGAGATGGATGTCGCAGGTCGAGGCAGCGCGCCTGGAGGGTTGCGTTTCCACGCGCCCGAGCTCACGGCACTTCGCGGACGCAGCGATAGCCGATGTAGAGGTGACCGAAGTTGGGGGCTTCGACGTCGCGGGTCTGGGTTTGGAGTTGCGCGGCGATCGTGGTGTGGTAGCTGCCGCCGCGGACGACGTAGCATTGGTCGTCGGAGCCAACGACGCCATCAAATCCGGGGTAGCAATCGGATGCACCTTCAGCGTGCGAATCCATCACCTTCGAGCTGGTCCATTCAGCCACGCCGCCCGCCATGCCCAACACGCCGTCGCGAGTTGCGCCACTTGCGGGGACGTCAGCAAGTAAACAAGGCTCGTCCAGGCCTCCCTCGCTGCCGCGCCAGCACGCTTCATCGCCGGGTGGCGTAGGGCCCCAGGGATACTTGCGAGCTTCATCGCGTCCTCGGGCAATCCACTCCCATTCCCACTCCGTTGGCAGGCGGCCTCCCTCTGCCATGCACTCGCCCACGGCGTCCCCGTGCGGAATACACCTGGCCGGGCGAACTTCGCCAGATTGATTAAGAAAGTGGTCCAGCCACGCGTCCGTGGCGCAGCCACGGAAGACCGTCTCGTTCCCTAGTCCGGGTGGATATCCGACGCTGCCCTCCCAGTCGGAATAACTCGCCTCTCGCTGCTGCACATACAACGTGGGGATCACGTGCTCTTCGCCCATGCCGCCATACGCAGGATCGTCCCGAAACGAGCCGCCAGGCACACACACATAACCCTCCGGCGGCGTGAGTCCAGCACATGAACCCGTCGTCACACCGGCGATCGCTTCACAGTCCGCCTGATCCCAACCGCCTGCGAAAGCTCCATCGCAGTCGCAACTACCGTTGCCGGCTTTGCCACACGAGTTCGAGGAGGTGCAGCAGTCCACCTTCTCAGCGCATTGACACTCCGTGTAGCTCTCACCATCCACACCGCAAACTCGGAATCCCCAGTAGCCACCGTCGCACTCGCACCAGTCTTCAGCGCCGGGGTTACAGAGGCGATCGGGGCACGCGCATCCAAGGTATCCGGTGCCGTCATCACGGCACTCTTCGATCCCCTCCATTACCGCTCCTGGGCCACACGGGCACTCACGACCAGTACCCGGCTCACAGACTTGCGGCCATTCGTAGGCGTCCGGATCAAGCTCCGCCCATCCCCACGCGGGACCAGGCTTGCCCTCGAAAGGCCAGTAGACGAAGAGTCGACCGTCTTCCAAAAGCACTGCAAACTCCAGAAACTCCTTTGCTGGACCTGGCAGAGGGAGTACGGCTGTTGCGGCGTCCTGGAGTCCCGAATCGAGAGGATCCCAGTTCGGCGAATTGTCATTCAGAGCTGCACCGAAGCACTCCACCGCGCCTGATTCAAGGAGCGCACAACCGCGCCTCGACGCGTACTCGATCCTCAGCGCTCGTGCGGGCTCGCTGAGGGCAATGCGGGTCCGCGGCGTTGCGGTACCGCATCCAAGCTCTTCACCGGTATGTCCGGGTCCCAGCTCCAAGAACGTATTTCGCTCAGAGCACCCGAGCCGCCATACCTCTCCGCTAGCGTTGCGCACCACGCAGCCGTTTCCAGCTGCACTACAGGCAAGTTCTTCCACCGGAAATCCGATCGGCAGCGGTACGATATCTCCAGGACGCTCGTCATCTCCAACAAATACGCATTCATCAGCGATGTCTGTCTCGCAGTAGGTGCTTTCAAGTCCTAGATGAGATAGCTCGTACGCAGTGCCGCCAAGGAATCCCCAACAGTACACGTCTCCGTTAACCAAAAGTGCGCATCGTGAACCTGTGTCGACGAGCTGCAGCACCTTGTCCGGGAGGGCGACGACATCACCGAAGTCGCGAACGGTGCACGAGCTGGTCGACACACTCTGACCTGAGGAGCAGCCATGGAGCGACGCGAGCCCGATGTCGTCCAGCGTGTTGGGCCTACCAACTCCCAAGCCTCCGCCACCGTTGTGCCCGAAGCACCGGACAGTGGCATCAGCTGCGAGATAGCACCCGCCATCGCTCGACGGGTACGGGCCATCGAAGTCCTCATCGCGTCCCACCGGTAGGCTCGGCGCCAGCGAACTCGGAAGCTCCTCGCCCGTCAAACCATCGCCTTCTCCTGGAGCAGGAACGCAGCCCGAGCAGTTCGCAACCGCTCCCGCCGCTGCATTACCTTCAGCGTCGAAATCGGGCCCTCGAGTGCAGAGAGTTCGGGTTGCCTGGTGGCGGAAGAATGCCCCGATCCCACTCCGATCGCGCTCGACCGCGCACTGAGCCATCAACTGTGGAGCCGCTTCAAACAGCGACCGCGCATTCCCACAACTCTCCGCAGTGCAAGCTCTCTCGGTGCCATCGGAGCGAACAAAAGACATTGTCCACGCAGATTGCCCACGAATTCCGACCACATCCACGCGTCCGAGAACCTCGTCGCCGGAATCGTCGCTCGAAGCCTCACGTGAGGGCGCCCCGCAGCTCACGAGGAGCATCATGGGCGCGGCAAGAATCCGGCTCATTGACTTGGCCGTGGTCACGCCCCCTCCAATCTTGGCTGCGTGAACACAATCCTGACCCTGCTGGAGACCGACTCGCCAGGGTGCTGGGCCGGCTGTCTGCGGCCGAACCACATGTATAGCCTTCGTTCGAAACCATCCATCGAATCGCCAGCGATACCTACGAGGCCACCGTGCACGATAAGCGTCTCAAGGGGACGGCTACGGCGCCCTGACCTCCATTGGGGCGGACGTCGTAGATAAAACTCGGCGGCGTAGACACTTGGAAATCCGGTAAACGGAACTTTGCGTCGGAAACCAATCCAGAAATGCAGCGGCTGCGACTCGTCGGGCGTGAATAGGCTAGCGCAATCTAGCAAAAATCGCGTTTTCGGACTTGGCGCATTTACTGAGGATCCCGGCCAGGGAAACCAGACTTCGAGATATCCGCCGCTGGGTATGCTTGCGTCCAGTATGTAACCCGGCCTAGGGTCCCTTGACGTAAAGTCGCGCGAGACAAGATACTCAAGCTCATTGCGCCAGATGTCGCCGCACGGACCTCCATCAAACTTTGTCAGGCTCCAGATATCGCCAGAAGCCCGACGGCCGCCCAAAATCGCGAGGCTCGTGGGCACGATTTGGCCCATCGTCGGCGCGATAAATGTGTAGGACTTACCATCGTAGTCTTTCGGGAGAGGAGCTGGGAGCTCTTTTTCAGGCGGCATTCCAGTCCCGGTGGCTACGCCAAGGCATTTGGCGGCATTCTGCGACACAGCCGACTTCACGCGAAGGGGATAACCTGCGATGCCAAACGTCACTTCCTTGTTGATTGAACCTACGTGACCGACGACGGCTGGTTGACTACTGAGCCGCACAGATTCATGCGACTGAAACAGCAATGTATCAAACGTTTTCGTGGCAGGCAGTATGTCAAGTTGACCTATGAATCGGTGACTCTCCGCGCTCTTGCCAAGCATCTGCCATGCCAAAAAGGAACGAACCAGATCGAGCAGCTTGTCGTTAGCCTCTTTAAACGTCGGCACACAAGCAGGGATAGCAAAATTCCCGCAGTCCTTTGTTCCAGGACCCGCTACATCGACACCAATTCCTTGATAATCCAGGTTCCATTGCGTGCAGTTAGAAATCGCGAAACCCGGAGAGACATTCGGACTAGGCCTGATGGATTGCCAGTGCGCGGTACATGCGAAGTGAATGAGCCCCTTATAGGATGGAGCGATGATTCCATCGTAGGCTCTAGCACTCCCTCCCAGTCCGATGTCCTCGTCCGCCTCCATACTCAAGACCAGTGCTGCCGTCCCCGGAAGCGACACGTCCGCTTTGTCGCCGTCGCTCGACCCGTCCGTGGGCGCGATCGCTATGGCTGCGCGCACCGGGCCCGCGACGGTTGACGGGAGCGACAATGCCACGTGACTTGGCGCTGCGGCTAGGATTGCCGCCTTTCCCCCTTGGCTGTGCCCCATCATGGCGCAGCGCTGTCCGTCCGCGAGCGCTGGCCAGCGCTTCGCAAAATCCAGTAGCGCAGCGCGCATTAGATGCGCGCGCTGTAGCTCTAGGCTGCACTCGCTGCTCTTCAATCCCGCGATGGGACACTGAGTATTTACACTCAATGTAATGTAGCCGCATTTCGCAATTGACTCCAGCAGGTTCCTGACCCAAGGCTCGCGGAATGCCCGCCATGGATTGTCCAAAAGTGGCAATCCCGCGGCAGGTGCACCATGCGAATACACAACCAGCGGCGACGGTACGGCCGCCCCATTCACCAACGGAAGCCGCATCTCGTACTGCACGAGGACTGGCCAAACGCCGAGCCACTTCCCACTATCGCCCAGGAACGGTACAGACATTGTTTTCGTCTGCCCTGGGATGTACTTGCAGCCGTCCTCGTTCGCATCAGCGGGAACATTGACGGCGATAACCTTCGAGACGGCTCCATTGCAGACCGCGATACTCGTCGGCAG
>CAZVEM010000360.1:0-5594 GCA_964626165.1 uncultured Nannocystaceae bacterium | reverse complement strand
CGGCGGCGTGGCGGTGATCAAGGTCGGCGCTGCGACCGAAGTCGAGATGAAGGAGAAGAAGGCGCGCGTTGAGGATGCCCTCCACGCGACGCGTGCAGCGATCGCCGAGGGCGTTGTCCCCGGTGGTGGCGTCGCGCTTATCCGCGCCCAGGCCTCGCTCGACAAGATCGCCGACCTGACCCTTGAGCAGAAGGTCGGCGTCGACATCGTCCGCAAGGCGATGGAGGCCCCCCTCCGCCAGATCGTGCGCAACGCTGGCCACGAGGACAGCGTCGTGCTGGAGAAGGTGCGCGGCTCCAAGAGCAAGACGGAGGGCTACAACGCCCGCACGAACACCTACGTGGACATGCTCGCCGACGGCGTGCTTGACCCCACCAAGGTCGTCCGTACCGCCCTTCAGAACGCCGCTTCGGTTGCGGGCATGATGCTCACGACCGAGGCGATGATCGCCGAGAAGCCCAAGAAGGAAGCCCCTCCGGCTCCGGGCGGCGGCGGCGGCATGGGCGACATGATGTAGTGTCGTCGGCGTGAGCAAGAGCGCCGGGGTTTCACAGCGATAGGCTGTCGACCCCTCAGCAAGCGGGCACGAGGTCGTGGACCTAGTGCCCGCTTGGCATTTGGGCGCGGAATCAGGTCGGAAGGGCAGGCGAGATCTTGGTCATGCGCGAGCGTGCACGCGGGCGCGTGTGGGATGTCGCGCAAGCGTGACTCGCCGAGAATTGGTGGGCAGCCGCGCGCCTGCTAGCGTCCTGACCGATGGCGGACGGCCTCAAACTCCACGCGCGCCTGGCGCGGCTCGTGGGCCAAGAGCTCAACGAGCGCTATCTGGTTCAGGGGCTCTTGGGCGCAGGCGGGAACGGTGCAGTGTTCCTGGCGAGAGACTCGATCTACGGCACGCCGGTTGCCGTCAAGGCCCTGCATCCATCACTGAGTCTGCACCCCGAGATCGCAGGTCGCTTTGAGCGGGAGATCAAGGTCTCCATGCAGCTGCAGCACTTTCATCTCTGCGGCGTGACCGACTTTGGCGTGACCGAGGATGGCTTGCGCTACATGGTGATGCCCTACGTCGAGGGGCACGATCTCAGCGACATTCTCGACGCGCCGCTATCGGTCGAAGAGTCGCTGCGACTGCTCGGCCAGATCCTGCGAGGCCTCGCAGCCGCACATGCGGCAGGGATCGTGCACCGCGATCTCAAGCCCGAAAACATCCTGCTCGCGACCGACGAGGAAGGTCGCCACGTCGTGAAGATCTCCGACTTTGGCATCGCAAAGATCGTCGCGGGCGAAGGCTCGGGTGATGTGCTCACACGCGCAGGCAAGCTCAACGGCTCACCCGAGTACATGGCGCCCGAGCAGGCGATCGGCGGTGTGGTCGATGGCCGTGCGGACATCTACTGCGCAGGCCTGATCTTCTTCGAGATGCTCACGGCGCAGCGTGCCTATGACCACGCCGATCCGTACGAGACGATGCGGATGCAGGTCCACGCGCCGCTGCCCGAACTGCCGATGGGCGTGCCGAGCTCGGTGCGTGCACTGCTGGCATCGATGCTCGCCAAGCATCCTGCGGAACGCTTCGACGACGCCAGCAGCGCGCTGACGGCGGTGGAGGACGCGCTGCGCGAGATGTCGGCGCCGCGCGTCGACGATGCCGTGCGCAGCAACGGCTGGTTCACCCAGTTCTGGGCGCGGCTCCTGGGACGGCGGCGGATCTCGCCACCATCGCAGCTGCACGCGTGATCGCGTTGCATTCGATCGCATTCAATCGCAGCTCGATCGCAGCTCGCCGTTGCTCGCGATGGGAGCCGGCCAAGCTGATCGTGAAGGGGACGCCCGAGGATCCGGGGACGCCCGAGGATCCTGTGGTACTCACCTCGAAGGGCGACAAGGTCGCGGGGGTGTGGAACGGCGTCGTGCTCGGTAACAAGGCGGCGCGCTCGAAGATCGACAACCTGGTGATCGAGTTCGCGGGTGCGGGCGAGAGCCCCTCGCTCGACGTTGCCGCGCCCGACGTCACCATTGATGGCCTCACCGTGCGCGATGCCAAGAGCGTGGCGGTGCGCGTGGACGATCAGCTTGGCTTTAGCCTGACCAAGGCAAAGTTTGAGCGCGGCCCCGAGCGCATCGTCGACATTCCCCCCAACGCCGTCGCTGGCCTGGGCGCGGGTACCTACGACGCCAACATGAGGATCCGCGTGCAGGACGGCCGGGTCGAGCGCGAGGGCACGTGGCAGGACCACGGCGCTCCGCTGCTCTTCACCGGAGAGGTGGAGGTCGCCGGCAAGGATGGGGCGATGACCAAGCTCACCATTGCCGCGGGTAGCGAGCTTCGCTTTGAAAGCGAGGGGCGCATCTCGGTGGGACGCTGGGAGCCCGCCAAGCTCATTCTGGCGGGAACCGATGCGGCACCGATCCGATTGACCAATCTCGCCGACGCAGCGGGGACGACCTGGACTGCAGTCGCGGTGGAGAGCAAGGGGGAGTTGGAAGCGACCTCGGCTCAGTTCGCATTCGCCGGCAAGGACGATACCGGTGCAATCCGGCTCGTCAACGAGGGCAAGTTGACCGCAAAGTCGTGCAAGTTCAGCGATTCGCCTCAGGGCATCGTCGCGGCGGACATGGAGTCGACCCTCAGCGTCGAAGGCAACAGCTTTGAGCGCGTCGCTGTTCCGTACAAGATCCACCCGCAGCTCATGGGCGGTCTACTCGCGGGCAACAGCTACGGTGCCGACGCGACCGCGCAAGTCAGCGCGGGCAAGATCAACAAGGACGCGAGCTGGACATTGCAGGGCCTGCCGTTCGTGTTCTCCGGCGAGCTCAACGTCGAGAAGGCCAAGCTCACTATACCTGCCGGTTTCGTCGGCAAATTTGAGCGCGGCGCGAGCGTGGTGATCGGCCGCTGGGAAGAGAGCGAGCTGACTGCGGTGGGTACCCCAGAGGCACCGATTCGTCTGGAAGGTGTGGTCGACGAGGCCAGCGTTTGGGGACCGATCAGCTTTGAAGGCAAGACCACCAAGGCGACGCTCACTCACGTCAAATTCCGCAACACGGGCGGAGAGTCGGCGGTCAAGGTTCTGCGCGATGCGACTGTGGCACTCGATCACGTGACGGGCGCAAAGGTCGACGCCGCGATCGTCACCTCGGAGTGTGGGAGCAAGCTGACGGCGACCAACCTCGTCGCGGAGGAAGGCACGCCCAAGACCGCGATCGACCCCTCGGGTTGCTAGACCGGTTTTGGGACCATGCGCGCGCCCGGGTGGTGTGCGGCGTCGGGGCCTGCCACCATGCCGGAGATGAAAACCACCCAAGCTGCCCGCGCGCTGGCGCACCGTTCCTCGACCACCGCCGGCTCCGCACAGAGCCCCGGCCGGACCTTCGGCCGCCGGATCATGAACTGCGCGCTGGCGCTGGCGCTCGGCGTCGGCGTCACCACGCTCGGCTCGGGTTGCGACTTCTTTGGCGAGCCCACGCCGGACCTCACCAACAAGCAGCACTTCGCCGGCAAGCTGGTGGAGTTCGACTATCCGGGCAACTGGAAGTCGAGCGTTCAGACCGAGACGACCAACGGCATCGAGATTATCGGTGCATCGGTCCAAAGTTCAGGCGCCGCACTCGTGATCGTGCAGACCTTCTCGGTCGCCGTGCCGCTTACCCCCTCAGAACTGCTGCCGGGCTTTATCGACGGCATGAAGCGCAGCGACGCGGGCGCGCTGTTGACCGTGCAGCAAGACGGCCAATCCGACGACGCCAAGCTCAGCAAGGACATCCTCGGCGCGACCCGTGAGGGGCGGCGCCTCAAGTACACAATCGGCGTTGGCGGCGTCAACGTGGCTCACACTGTCGATATCTATCTGGTCGAACTGGCCGATATCAGCATCGTGGTCTACTGCCAGGCGCCCGACAGCGATGTCGCCAAGGTCAGCCCCGCCTTTGATGCGGTGCTCTCCTCGCTCAAGCGCATCGAGGCCAAGTAGCGCGCGTGGTGTTGGGCGGCGTTCCCAGGCCGCCCAACGCAGGAAACGGAGTGGTCGCGGATGACGTGACGCACGTCGGCCCCAGCGGCAGTACGCCGCGGGGCCGTTTGCGTTGCGCTACCAGAGGCGAATGCGAATGGTCGACAGACCGTTGAAGATCGCGATTGACCAGAGGATGACCGTCAACCACGGCAGCGACGCAAACGCGATCGGCAGACCCGGCACCATCAGGCAGAGCGTGCCGCACAAGAGCGCCGCCATCGCGAAGCCGCCGTGCATCGCACGCGTCAGGCGGCGTTCGGCGGCCTGTTCCTGGCGCTCCAGCGTCTCTTCCGCGACGCCGATGCGCAGCGCGCCCTTGTTGAGATTGTTGACCAGCATCGGGAGGGCGCGCGGCATCGCGCGGACCATGCCGGAAATGAGCTGGAGGTCGCTGAGCGCCTGCTGCTGGAGCCGCTCGGGGGTGTAACGCTCCATGACCATCTCGGTCACGAATGGACGCGCGAGCTCGATTGGATCGACGTCGGGGGCGATCGCCTTGGCGAGTCCCTCGGTGGTCGCAATCGCCTTAAACATCATGGTGAAATCGGTCGGCATGCGGACGTTGTGTCGCGCCGCTCCCCGCACCAGATCGGAAAAGAGCGCGCCAATCTCGACCTGGGAGATCGGGACGCCGACGAGATACTGCTCAGCGATCGCGATCGCGTCGGCCTCGAACGCCGCGTAGTCCACCGGTCCCTGCGGAATCGCAAGCTCAAAGACCGTGCGCGAGACCGATTCGAGGTCCTGATTCACGATCGCCCAGATGATGTCGACGACCTTGTCTTTGCGGCTGGGTGACAGCCGGCCGACCATGCCGCAGTCGATCAGCGCGAGCCGGCCGTCGGGCATCTGAAAGACGTTGCCCGGATGCAGATCTCCGTGGAAAAACCCGTCCACGAACAACATCTTGTAGGCCATGTTGAAGTACGAGGTGACTAAGGAGTTCATCTCGCCGCCCTCCGCGAGGATCTCGGTGAACTTCTTGCCCTCAATAAACTCCATGCACAGCACCTGCGCCGTGCTGAGGTCACGATGCAGCGTCGGCAGGTAGACGCCACTGTCGCCTTCGAAGTTGCGACGGAAGGTCTCGACGTTCTGGGCCTCGATCCGGTAGTCGAGTTCCTGGGAGAGCGACTTGGAGAAGTCGCGGACGATGCCGCGCAAGTCCATCGCGCTGGCCTCTTCAAAGGCCTCCTCGATATATCCCGCGGCGGTCGCGAGGATATGGAGGTCGCTCTCGATCTTGTCGCGGATCCCCGGTCGCTGAACCTTGAGCACCACAGCCTCGCCGGTGAGCAGCGTGGCCTTGTGCACCTGGGCGATGCTGGCCGAGGCGAGCGGTGTCTCATCGATCGACGCGAAGCGCGAGCGCCACTCGTCGCCAAGATTGCGACGAAGCTGCTCCTCGACCTCGGCAAAGGGAATCGCTTCGACCTTGTCTTGTAGCGTCTGAAGCGGCTCGATGACCGGCTTGGGGAGCACGTCTGGCCGCGTCGAGAGAATCTGCCCAAACTTCACCCAGGTCGGACCAAGCTCGGTGAAAGCCTTGACCAGTCGCTCGCCCGTATGACTGTCGGCAAG
>CAZVEM010000359.1:0-5631 GCA_964626165.1 uncultured Nannocystaceae bacterium | reverse complement strand
TGCTCGGCCTCCCGCTGTTTCTCGCCCAACTCGCGATCTGGCTGGTCGTGCGCCGTATCGTCATTCGCGCCCGTGCACGGGGGATGGCGTGAGGTGCGGGGCGCACGATCTTCGCAAATCCTTGATGCAGCGTGGGCTAAGTCGGCTCCATGCAGACTCAGCCCAGCCGGCCACTTGCATCGACCCAGCGACTCCGTGGCACACGGGGAACGACGCGCTGCTGCAAATCGTGGGTCGCGCCGCTGCGAATATCGGCCGTAGCGGCGATGCTCACGGTACTGAGCGCGGGCAACGCTGTTGCCGCGCCGCCAGAGCAGGAGTCGCAGGAGAGAGGGCAAGAAGATCGGGATTCATCCGGCGTGTCGCTTCCCGCGGCTCGCGACGTGGCCGAAATCGAGGAACCGCCATCGCGTGAAGCCGTCGGGGACGATGGCTTGCCGACCGCGCCCGAAGATCCGTGGTCTGAGCCAGAACCAGTGGCACAAGCCGAGCTGCAAGCCGGCACTCAGCTCGAGGAGGTCGAAGCAAAGGTACACGCGCCTCCGCCTGCCATCGACACCAACGGTCCCGCGCCCGTTGAGCAGGATGCCGGACCCTGGGTCGTCGGTGGCTTTGTCGACACCAACTACATCTTCAATCACAACCTTCCGGACAACCATCTCTACCGTGGTACGGCGACGCAGCCACGCACCGGCGAGGCGTCGATGAACCTGGCGGGATTCTGGGCCCGTCACGAAGCCACCCCGGGGCAGTGGTCGTGGACGAGTGAGCTAGGTCTGCAGTTTGGTCCCGCGGCGGAGGCCCTGGTCGCCGCAGAACCCATCGCGGGTGGGGCGGCGGGTGGCTTTGCGGGCCCGACGGTGTTCAAACACGTTCCGCGTGCGAATGCGGGGTTTCGTACCCCACGCGGAACGGAGATCACGGCCGGCCTCATGACCAGCCCAATCGGGATCGGCGTGCACTGGGTGAGCTACAACAACCCCTACTCCGTGACGTGGGAGCTCAATGGCGTCCCCTACTACCTCGGTGGCGTACGGCTCCACCAACCTCTGGATCGCCAGGGACGACACGCGCTTCAGGCCTGGGTGGTGAATGGGTGGCAGATCGCCGCGGAGAACAACAGCGCTCCCTCGGGGATGCTCGGCTACCTCTTCACGCCGAGCTCGGAACTCAGCGTCGCGCAGTACCTTTACGCTGGACCCGAGCAGTCGGGCCCAGGCGCCGGGGTACTCGCCCCCAGGTTTGCCCGGGTCCACTCAGACACGCAGGCAAGTTGGGAGCACAAGAGGCTGGGGCTTGGCGGGCTCTATGACGTCGGCGCCGAACGATCCGCAACGATCGCGGGCGAGCCCATGCGGCTCTGGATGGCAGGCGCAATCTTCTTTCGTGCTCGACTGTGGACAAGTCGAACTGCGATGCCCGCGTACGCACGAGCTAGACGTCAGGCGGGAGCGAGGAGCCGCGCCTGCGCCGGCGCTGCGCGAGACTCCGCGTCTCAACCCGCAGGGCGGGAGTGCCATGCATCGACAGCCACGACACAGGGTGCCGCGCCCCTCGCGACTTGGGACCTAGGCCTCCGCCCCGAGGTCTACTGGGACCGTGACGGAGCGATCTACGGCGTGGATGACAACTTGCTGCTCGCCGTCACGGCAACGCAGCGATTCACGATCACACCCAACGTTCTCATTCGCGTGGAGTACCGGTACGACCACAGCACAGCTCCGGATGGCTTCTTCTACGCACGCAGCAGCATCGCTCCCGATGCGCCCGGGCTCGCACGCGATCAACACACGGTCTTCTTCAATCTGACCGCGCTGTTTGAGACTCGACTGCCTCGACGCCTCTGATCTGCTGCGCGCGCGCTGCTCTGCGAATGCACCTGCAGGACTGACCTGCAGGACTGACGCGCAGGACCGCAGAACGCACGGCGATCGCGTGGGCTGCGGCATCTCCTTAAGAGATCTTGATGAGATCTTGATGCGAAACCGACTCGCCTTGACCTCCTCGTGATCTGCAGCGGGTTAGTTCAACGGCGCGCCACGCTTCGCTTCGCAAGCGAAGAAAGCAAACACGCCATGGATCTCGCCTTCTTACTCCTCATCGCACTGCTCGCCTCGCTGACGTGGGGCTTCGTGCAGCTCTGTGAAAAGGTCTCGACATGAGCTTGCTCGTCATCATCGCTGGCACCGCGGCGGTCACTCTCTTTGTGTACCTCAGCGCCGCCCTGCTGTTCCCGGAGGCTGACCCATGACCCAACAGGCGCTCATACAGTTCGGCGTGTATTTTGGACTTCTGCTCGCGCTCGCGATCCCGCTGGGGATCTACATCGAGCGGGTGCTCAATCCATCTCCGGAGAACTCGGGCCATGGCTCGCGTCCGCTGGAGCGTTGCATTCTGCGACTCGCCGGCGTGGACCCCTCGCGCGAGATGGGCTGGAAGGAGTACGCGATCTCGCTCCTGGCGTTCAATCTTGTCGGACTCGTTGCTGTCTACGCGCTGCTTCGCGCGCAGGCATGGCTCCCGCTCAATCCAAACGGTCTTCCCGCGACAACGCCGGAGATCGCCTTCAACACGGCGGTCAGCTTTGCGAGCAACACAAACTGGCAGGCCTACGGTGGAGAAACAACACTCTCGCACCTTAGCCAGATGCTGGGGCTGACCGTCCAGAACTTCGTCTCTGCAGCAACGGGCATCGCCGTCCTTGCCGCGCTCATCCGAGGCCTGACAAGGAGTCACGCGACAACCATCGGGAACTTCTGGGTCGATCTGACCAAGACGACGCTCTACATTCTTCTACCACTCGCGAGCGGCTTGGCGCTCTTGCTGGTGTCCCAAGGCGTAGTCCAGACGCTCACTGGCAGCGTTGCCGTGGCCGTCATCGATCCGACTGTCGAGGTCGATGGCCAACAGGTCTTGGAACAGGTGATTGCGCTTGGACCGGCGGCGTCCCAGGTCGCGATCAAGCAGCTTGGCACCAATGGTGGCGGCTTTTTCAATGTCAACTCGGCGCATCCGCTCGAGAATCCGACGCCGTTGAGCAATCTACTCCAGCTCCTCGCCATCCTGCTGATCCCGACCGCGCTCTGCTTCAGCTTCGGCGCGTGGGTCAAGGACAAGCGCCAAGGAATCGCACTCGTCTCCGCGATGTTCGCGATCTTGCTACCCGCGCTACTGCTCACAGCCGCGGCGGAGCAGTCTCCGGGGACCGCCTTCGGCGAACTCGTCGATGTTCGCGCTGGCGCAGACCAGCCCGGAGGCAACATGGAGGGCAAGGAAACGCGATTCGGCATCGCGAATAGCGTGTTGTGGGCGGTTGCCACCACGGCTGCATCAAATGGCTCGGTCAACTCGATGCACGACAGCTACACGCCGATCGGTGGACTCCCGCTGATGTTCCTGATGCAGACGGGGGAGGTCGTCTTTGGCGGGGTTGGCTCTGGACTCTACGGCATGCTCATCTACGCGATCGTCGCTGTGTTCATCGCTGGGCTGATGGTCGGCCGAACACCCGAGTACCTGGGCAAGCGCATCGAGCCCCGAGAGATGCGAATGGCATGCCTCGCGATCTTGGTTCCATCGCTCGCTGTTCTGGCAGGCACGGCGATCGCTTGCAGCTTGCCGTCGACACGCGACTTGCTAAGCAACCCCGGCGCGCACGGATTCTCGGAGGTCCTCTACGCGTTCACCTCGGGTGCAAACAACAACGGCTCGGCGTTCGCCGGGCTAACTGCGAGCGGCACCTTCTTCGCCACCGCGATCGGTGTGTGCATGATCGTCGGTCGCTACTGGGTGATTGTTGCGGTGCTGGCGATCGCGGGATCGATGGCAAGAAAGAAGGTCTCGCCACCGACGGCAGGCACGCTGCCGACGCATGATGTTGTCTTCGTCGTCCTCTTGGTGGCGACCATTGTTCTGGTCGGTGCGCTGACCTTCTTCCCCGCGCTCGCGCTGGGTCCCGTTGCCGACCACGTCTCACTCACGCTTCGCTGAGGTCGACATGAGCAGCTCTAACTCTGCACGTCTTCTCGACCCCGCGATCGTTCGCAGAGCGATCCGGGAGTCGTTCCTGAAGCTCCATCCGCGCCAGCTGGTCGCCAATCCTGTGATGCTCGTGGTCGCGGTAGGGAGCGTCGTCACCTCGCTCGCCGTTGTGATCGGCTTCATGGAATCAGTCGGGGCCCAGGAACTCCGGTTCGGCGTTGCCGTGAGCGTCGTCCTCTGGCTCACGGTTCTATTCGCCAACTTCGCGGAGTCCGTGGCCGAAGGGCGCGGCAAGGCCCACGCCGATGCACTGCGGAGCAATCGTTCGTTGGTCACGGCGCATCGGCTTCGGGCCAAGAACGGAGCGCCGCTTAGTCCGACCTCGCCTTGCGATGACGTCGACTCGTCGACTCTCCGCGTTGGCGATGTCGTGCTTGTTCGTGTCGATGAGATCATTCCGGCGGATGGCGAGGCCATCGTCGGCGTTGCGTCTGTGGATGAGAGCGCGATCACAGGCGAGAGCGCCCCCGTGATCCGAGAATCGGGAGGCGATCGCAGCGCCGTGACCGGCGGAACGCGAGTGGTCTCTGACTGGCTGGTGGTTCGCGTCACCGCGAACCCGGGCGAGGCATTCCTCGACCGCATGATCACGATGGTGGAGGGGGCCAAGCGGAGAAAGACGCCGAACGAGGTCGCACTTGAGCTCCTGCTCGTGGCGCTGACCCTGGTTTTCCTGCTCGCCGTGGCGACCCTCTACCCCTACTCGGTGTTCGCTGTGGCGTCGACCGGGCGCGGCAGTCCGGTGCCGATCGTCATGTTGGTCGCGCTCCTCGTTTGTCTGATCCCGACGACGATCGGTGCGCTGCTCTCTGCGATCGGCATCGCGGGGATGGACCGGCTTATGCGTGCAAACGTCATCGCAACCTCGGGTCGAGCGGTGGAGGCAGCGGGCGACGTGGATGTCCTGCTGTTGGACAAGACTGGCACGATCACCTACGGCAACCGCCAGGCCGCAGAGTTTGTGCCGGCACCTGGCGTGAAGCTGGAAGAACTCGTCAGCGCGGCTTTCGCTGCTTCAGCGCTTGATGAAACGCCGGAGGGCCGGAGCATCGTCAAGCTCGCCGTGGACACGCTGGGTCGTGAGCCACAGGTCGAGGTCGACGCGGTGTTCATTCCATTCTCCGCACTTACGCGCATGAGTGGCGTTGACGTCGCAGGCCGCATCATCCGCAAGGGCGCTGCCGATGCGGTGGTGCGCCTCATCGAGGCCCGTGGATCCGTGATGCCTGCGGCGGTACTGGCCGCAGTGGAACGAGTTGCACGCGAGGGAGCGACTCCACTTGTGGTGTCTTCGGACGGCCGTGTGCTTGGCGTGATCTCACTCAAGGACGTGGTCAAGCCGGGGATCCGCGAGCGTTTTTTGCAGATGCGCCAAGTGGGCATCAAGACGATCATGGTGACGGGGGACAATCGACTGACGGCGGCGGCCATTGCGGCCGAGGCCGGCGTCGACGATTTCCTCGCCGAGGCCACGCCAGAAAACAAGCTCGCACTGATTCGCTCATATCAAGCCAAAGGCCACATGGTCGCGATGACGGGCGACGGCAGCAATGACGCGCCCGCGCTCGCGCAGGCCGACGTCGCCGTTGC
>CAZVEM010000358.1:0-5641 GCA_964626165.1 uncultured Nannocystaceae bacterium | reverse complement strand
GCCAAGCTCGTGACGGTGGTCGTCGGTTTCGGCGTGGTCCTCGGCATGGGCTTGGGGATGTGGATGGGCCACGGCATGTCCACGCTCTATCGCCAGTTCTTCAGCTTTCCCGCGATGGAGTTTCATGCGGCGCCGCGCGTCATGGTGCAGGGGGCGGCCCTGACCGCGGCCGCGGCGGCCTTTGGCACCCAGCGAGCGGTGCGAAACGTCGTCACCCTGCCCCCCGCGGAGGCGATGCGGCCGCCGGCACCGCCGGCCCAACGCATCAGCCTTCTCGAGCGGGCCGGGATCGGACAGTTGCTCGATCCGGCGGGGCGAATGGCATTGCGTGGGCTGACCAGCCGGCCGGGACGAGCGCTGATGACGGTGCTCGGCGTGGGCTTTTCCATCTCGATCTTGATTGTCGGGAACTTCTCTGGCGATGCGATGGATTACCTCATGAACGTGCAGTTCCGACTCGCGATGCGCGACGAGATCAATGTAGCGTTTGCGGCTCCAGTTTCGAACCGGGCGTTACGCGAACTTGAGCACGTTGACGGCGTTCGCTATGCAGAGGGTCTGCGTCAGGTGCCGGTTCGTATCCGAAATGGCACCAAGGTCCATGAACTGGCACTCACCGGCGTGGAATCTCAAAGTGACCTGCGCCGAAGCGTCGATGAAGACTTGCGCGTCGTTGAGCTGCCGACCTCCGGAGTTTTGCTCACGGACTATCTCGCGCAGATCCTGGATGTAGAAAGCGGCGATCCCATCGAGGTCGAACTGCTCGAAGGCGATCGCCGTAAGGTGACGATGCTCGTTGCGGGGACCATTCACGAGTCGTTCGGAGTGAGCGCGACGATGGAGATCTCTGAAGTCAACCGCTTTCTCGGCGAGGCTCCGCTGGTCAACGGTGCGACGCTTGAGATCGAGCCGGGTCGCGTGGGTGATGTCTTTGATGCGCTCAAGGCCAAGCCGATGGTGGTCGTCGTCAGTCGCACGGACGCCATCTTCGCCGCCTTTGAGGAGATGAGCGGCGCCATGATGGCGACGATGCGGGCGATCTTCGTGATCTTTGCATCCGTGATCTCGATCGGCATCGTCTACAACAGCGCCCGGATCTCGTTCTCAGAGCGCGCGCGCGAACTCGCGAGCATGCGCGTGATGGGCTTTAGTCGAGCTGAGGTTTCGTCGGTGCTGCTGATGGAGCTCGCCGTGTTGATGGTGCTCGCCGTGCCTGTCGGGTGGGCGATGGGATACGGCTTTGTCTATCTCGTCATCGAGCAGGCCCGCAGCGAGCTGTACCGCTTCCCACTGATCCTTCGACCACATACCTACGCATCATCCGCAATTGTCGTGCTCACGGCCGGCGTTGTCGCCGCACTGCTGGTGCGACGCCGCGTGGATGGGCTCGACATGATCGCCGTGCTCAAGACTAAGGACTGACATGCAAGAGACTCGAAAAAGCTGGATTCGTCGCGGAGTCGTGCTGGCACTCGTCGCGGGCGGCGTTGTGGCAGCGGCTCTCGCGTTTCGGCCGACACCCGGAGTGGTCGACGTGGTCGAGGTCACTTCGGCTCCGATGACCGTGACCATCGACGAGGATGGACGCACTCGGGTTCGCGATCGCTATCTCGTATCCGCCCCGGTCGGTGGAAATCTTGCACGCGTCGAGCTGCATCCCGGAGACGATGTGAAGGCGGGCGATACCCTTGCGCGTCTGGAGGCGATCGCCCCACCGCTGGTCGACGCCCAGGCGCGTGCGGAAGTCATTGCTCGACTGCGCGCAGCCGAGGCTGCGCAGCGTCAGGCCAAGGCGGCGATCGGCCGCGCCGAAGTGACGAAGAGCTTCGCCAGTGAGGAACTCAAGCGGCAGCGTGGACTGCTCAGTAGCGGCTCAAGCTCCCAGCGCGAGGTCGACCTCGCCGAGGTCCAGTTCGAGGGCGCGAGCAAAGAGGTCGAGTCAGCCCAGTTCGGCGCCAAAGTGGCCGGCTACGAAGCGGAGGTCGCCCGTGCCGCGCTTCGCCGTATCGATGGCGCGACGTCGCCGGGTACGGGGAAGGCCGCACGCGTCGAGGGGGAGGCGAGCGAGGAAGACCTCATGCAGATCGTCTCACCCGTCGACGGACGGGTGCTGCTGATCCACAACCAGAGCGGCGGAGTCGTGGCACCCGGCGCTCCGATCATGGAGATCGCCGATCCTGCAAACCTCGAGGTCGTCGTTGACGTGCTGACCTCCGACGCAACGGTGATACGTCCCGGTGCGCGTGTCAGCGTGACTCGGTGGGGCGGAGAAAAGGCGCTCTCAGGGCGCGTTCGCTTGGTCGAGCCATCGGCGTTCACCAAGGTGAGCGCGCTGGGGGTCGAGGAACAGCGCGTCAATGTGATCGTCGACCTCGTCGATCCGCCCGAGGACTGGAAGTCGCTCGGCGACGGCTACCGCGTCGAGGTCGCGATCGTGATCTGGGACAGCCCGGACACGCTGCAGGTCCCGGTCAGCGCGCTGGTGCGCAAAGGCGAGGAGTGGGCCGTATACGTGGAAGAAAGCGGCGTCGCCCGCCTTCGCGTCGTGCAAGTCGGCCGACGTCAGGGCATCGCCGCAGAGATTCTTGCCGGGTTGACCAAGGGCGAGCGAGTCATCCCGCATCCAAGCGACTCGTTGAGCGATGGCGCTGCCGTGCAGCCACGATAAATCGACAGCCTGCTAGTTCAGGACTTCGTTGCGCGCCTCGAGCGGCCCGTGGATCAGGTGCCGCTCAACCGCGACGTCCTGGAGTTGGCCATTGGCGCCGGCCATGACCACCGGGAGCAGCGAGAGCGCCGCCTCCATCTGCCACAAGAAGACAAAGTCCGCCCCGGCTTCCCGGATTGCGGGCACGTCTGCCGGGCGAAGCGCCACGCAGATCAGTCGCGAGGACGGCCAAAGCTCGCGCAGTCGAGCCGCCAGCAGCTTGTTGCTGATACCACGCAGGAGGTCGTCGGGAACCGACGAAATCACGATCGCGTCATCTGCGACCGGACAATGCGCGAGGGTCTCCACATTGGAAAGATCGCCGTAGACCACGCGTGCGCCGGATTCTCGGATCTTGTCGTGGAGCGCGACATTGAAGTCGATGACCAGTGTCTGCGAGACGAGCTCGGGCTGCTTTGTCGATATCTCGTGAAGCAGCGAGGACGCGAGGCGATGAAAGCCGAGGATCACCACCTTGGCGGGCTGTCCGTGTCCGTGTTCGCCGTCCTGATCGGTTCTCGGGTCGCGAAGGAAGGGCAGGTACTTGGAGAACAGCACGTAGCTTGAGTCGGCGTAATCAAACGCGAGCGAGGTGACAAAGGCCATGCCGACAAATGCGAAGGACACCGAGCTTTGAAGCGTCGCGTCGATGTGCCCGAGTCCCACGCCGAGATGCATGACGACCAGCGCGAACTCGGAAGCCTGCGCCATCTTGATGCTGGTGGTCCACGCGTTGCGCCGCGAGGTACCGCCACTTGCAAAGAGCGGCATAAAGATCAGCGGCCGCGTCAGCATCAGCACAAAGGCGAGCAGCATCGCTGCTCCAATGGGTGCGAAGGAGGTCGGAATCGGCAGACTCATGCCGATCGCAGCGAAGAACAGAGTGACGAAGAAGTCCCGCAGGTTGGCGACCTTCCCGACCACCTCATGGGCATAGGGGAAGCTGGCGACGGAGGCGCCCGCGATCAGTGCGCCCATCTCCATCGAGACGTCGATCTTCAACGTAATCCCGGTCAGCGCGAGGTAGCTTGAGAGATTCGAGCCGACGAGACCGATCCCGAAGCACCATCCAAGGGCGAGCAGGACCAGCAGTTCGGGTTGCTTGGCCACACGGGCGAAAGCGCGTGTCAGCAGGGTCTGAGTCAAGAGCGCCGAGATTCCGGCCAGAATCACGATCCCGATCAGCGTGCCGGCGATAACCAAGAGATCGGGGTTGGCGAAGCTGGGTTGGATCGCTAGCAACACGATCGCCCAGATGTCCTGGAAGATCAGGAGGCCCAGGGCCAAACGACCATCGGTCGTGTCCATCTGGTAGCGCGATGAGAGCTGCTTTGCGACCAGCAGCGTCGAGCTAAAAGCGCAGGCAAACGCGAAGTAGAGCGCGACGTAGGGGCCTTGGGGCAGCACGCCAACCAGCGCGAGCGCGTAGAAGATCGCGAACGCGACCCCGGTCGTGAGCGGCACCTGCAGCAACGCTGCGCCTGCGAGTGATCGCGCACTTTTGGCCAAGGAGCGCAGGTCAAGCTCAAGCCCGATGATGAACAGCAGGAAAGTCAGGCCGAGGTTGGCGATCGTGCCGACGGCGGCTTCGTCCGCGACCCAGCCGAGCGCGTGCGGTCCGACGACGAATCCTGCGACGAGGAGTGCGGGCGCAACCGGCAGTCGTGCCCACTCGAAAAGCAACGAGAGCAACGCAGCGGCAACCAGACACAACCCAATCTGGGCCGCCAGCGCGCTGTCGCCGCCTCCACTCCCGATGAGTATGAGCTCGTTCAACGCAGCGGAGCGTAGCAAGTCAGCACGCGCTCCTGCGGCATCACCCGCGCCGTGGCGATTTTTGCAGCGCCCCGCGCTGAGAAAATCGCCGCGGCGCGACCGCCAGGGAAGACCCGGAGCGGGCAACGGGGCTCGAACCCGTGGCCTTCGGCTTGGGAAGCCGACGCTCTACCAACTGAGCTATGCCCGCGTGCAGGCATCGGTAGCACGCAGGCGTGCGCGCCGGCAAGGGGCCACGGCAACCGTTGAGTGGACGGAAGGCGCTTGAGGAACGGCTTGTTTGGCGCGGGGCCGCGAGGATGGCTACAAGGTCCGAGGATGGAGACGACCGCAGCCAAGCAGGCGCTTCGAGGCGCGCTGCGCATCGCGGCCAAGGGTCTCGATTCGACCGCCCGTGTCGCTGCGGGCCTCGCGATCACCCACCGGCTCAAGGGTTGGCAGGCGTGGCGTGAGGCCGACTGGATCGCGGCCTTCGTCGGCGAGAAGCACGAGCCCTCCACCGACGCGCTCATCGGCGCGGCGCTCGAGGGCGGCAAAGAGGTCTGGTTGCCGAGTGCTCGACGCGGTGAGCTCCTCGCGTTTCGTCGCTGTTGGGCGCTGACCGAGCTGCGCGCGGGACCACTTGGACCACTGGAGCCCGACCCGGTCGGAGAGGCTCGCTACCTGAGCCAGTTGGCAGGGGAGCGCAGCGGATTGGTGCTCGTGCCCGCGCTGGCGCTGTCCTCGACCGGCGCTCGCATCGGCCGAGGCGGAGGCTACTACGATGGGGTGCTGTCGCAGCTTCACACGGCGCTTCGTCCCGCGGCGCACGATGATGGCGCGTGGGAGCCGATGTCCTTCCCCGACGGTAACGGCCCAAGTGGAAAGGTCCCACGGGTGTTCATCGTAGGGGTCGCGATGGCGCGCATGATTGATCCGGTGGAAGGCGACGTGCCGGAGGGGCCGCAGGACAGACGCGTCGACTTCGTCTGCGATGAGCTGGGACTGCGGCGCTGCAATCCCGGCGCGCTGCCGGATCTGCACACGCCGCCGCCGTGGGTCGATCCCGGCAACGCGCCGGATGACCCGCTGGAACCAACGGAGCCCACCATGCGCTGAGCGCGCTCTCGCCGCCGGTCGTCTCGCCGGCCCGGAGCGGGGGTGCCCGTTCCGGGCGAT
>CAZVEM010000357.1:2681-5654 GCA_964626165.1 uncultured Nannocystaceae bacterium | reverse complement strand
GGTCTTCGAGCGGGTGTTCTTCGAGCGCGCGAGAGACCACCATCGTCGACGAGATCGCCACCATCGCCCCAAGGAACACCGATCCTCGCCCGCCCCAACCCAGCGCGAGGCCGAGCACCTGTCCCGCCCAAAACATTCCGCCGATCTGGACGGTCGCGGCGAATCCCGCGACCGGGATGACGCGGAGGAGCTGCGAGACCGACAGCTCCAGCCCCACGACGAACATCACGAGGACGACCCCCAACTCCGAGAGGGTGTGGAGGCGCTCGGCGTCTACGAGGATCGGCACCTGGGTGTGGGGCCCGACGATGGCGCCCGCCATCAGGTACCCGACGATCGCAGACAAGCCAACGCGTCGGCACGCCAGCGTCATCACGCCGGCGATGCCGAGGATGCAGGCGAGGTCGACGATCAGTGCATCGGTCGCGGTCAAGAAATCCTGTCGGGACGCGGTTCCTCGCTAAGCACCGAGGTCAGCGAGCACAGCGGCGGGGTGCTCTGCGGCGCCGCGAACGGGCTGGTACACGGCCTTGATGGCACCTGTGCCGTCGATCACGAAGGTGCTGCGAATGATACCCGTGACCGGCTTCCCATACATGAGTTTCTCGCCATAGGCGTTGTACGCCGAGAGGACGGCGCGATCGGGGTCCGACAGCAGCGGGATGCGGAGGTCGTACTTGCTGCGGAACTTCGCATGCGAGGACAAGCTATCCGCGCTGACGCCGAGGACGACGATGCCACGCTCCGCAAATCCACTCAGCGTGGAAAAGGCACATGCCTCGGCAGTACAGCCGGGTGTGCTGTCTTTGGGATAGAAGAACAACACAATCGTCTTGCCGCGCAGATCAGCGAGGCGATAACGCTTGCCATCGTCGGCGGGCAGATCGAAGTCAGGCGCTTTGTCGCCAACTTTGAGTGATTTGCCCTTGCTGTGCGCGGGCTTCGCGGTTGCTTTCGCGGCTGGCTTCGCGGTTGCTTCCGCGGCTGGCTTCGCGGTTGCTTTCGCGGCTGGCTTCGCGGTTGCTTTCGCGGTTGGCTTCGCGGTTGCTTTTGCGGCTGGCTTCGCGGTTGCTTTCGCGGCTGGCTTCGCGGTTGCTTTTGCGGCTGGCTTCGCGGTTGCTTTTGCGGCTGGCTTCGCGGTTGCTTTCGCTGCTGGCTTCGCGGTTGCTTTCGCTGCTGGCTTCGCGCTTGCTTTCGCGGCTGGCTTCGCGGTTACTTTCGCGGCTGGCTTCGCGGTTGCTTTTGCGGCCACTTTTGCGGCTGGCTTCGAAGCTGGCTTCGCGGTCACCGTGGCGGATTTGGGCGCGGGCGGCTTCGCGGTCGGCGCCTTCGTGCTCTTGGCCTTGCTCGCGCTCTTGGCTGGGCCAGCGCCGGGAGCCGGCGCTGCGCTTTTGATCTTGGTGCTCTTGGTTGCTGAAGGCGCGGATGCCTTGGCCTTACTCGCGGCGGCCTTGGGCGCGGGCGCTGACGGGGCGGCGGCAGTGGCTGCGGACTTGTGGGTGGTGGATGCGGTGGGGCGAGGGGTGGCACGTGCCATGGCGGGAGAGTGTAGTCGTGCCCACGTGCAGAAGGCAGAGTGATCGCGGGACGGTCGCGGGAGGAGGCCTCACCGGCGCGCAAGGTGCCGGCTGGGCCCCCGATCGGATCGGCGATCCGCGACGGCGCTTTACACCAGGACGCCCGGCCCGATAGAGTCCCGAGGCTGCATGGACAGGTCATCGACTCAGCGTTCTCACTCGGTACTCCGACTCGCCGCCGCCGATCCCATCGGTGAGGCGCGCGCGTCGTCGCTCGTGCCGGTCCTTGCAACCTTGATCCCGCGTGCCGGCGGCCTCGCCCTCTCCGCCGCGATCGCGCTGGGTTTGTCAGCCTGTGCGCCCGGCCCCTCGGCCGCGGAAGCGTTGCAGACCAACGCTGACAAGAAGTTCGAGGAGGAGGAATACAAGCCTAAGAAGATCGAGCGGCCCTCGACCGAGCCGCCGCCGCCGACGGCCGCGGAGCTCAAGGCGTGGGACCGCAAAGATCCCGAGGGGGAAAAGCACCTCTACAAGTGGGACAAAGCGAACTTGGCCAAGATGGAGAAGTATTGGAAAGAGCTCCAGTGCTTCCGCGAGAAGGTCAAGGAGGAGGGGCAGGCCGCCTTCGGGGCAGAGCCTTTGAGTCCGACCGAAGAGCGATGGACGGGCTTTAAGCAGGGTTTCATTCTGTTCGTCAACGGCTGGCAGCAACGCCTCTTCGCCGCCGAGCCGCACATCCTCGAGAAGTCGAAGTTCATCGGAAACATCCTTGAGGCCCACGAGCTCGTGATGAACGGCTATCCAGGGGCCTACAACGAGTCCGACGAGCTTGAGCTCAAGAAGCAGGACGCTCGTTGGCTCGTGGTCGAAGACAAGGTCTACAACTATGCCGAGCAGCTCGGCGGCAAGTGGGAGCGTCCCGACCTGAGCGATCCCAAGCAAAAAGAGAAGCACGACAAGTTCTGCGTCGAGGCTCTGACGCCGCCCAAGCCCGTCAAAGAGCGTAAGGCTGGCAAGAAGACCCCGATCTAAGGGGTCGCCGATACGCGCCCGATCATGTTCGCCGCACCGCCCAACGCGCCCGCGGGCGAGGCCGCCCAGCAACAGGCCCAACAACAGGCTCAGCAGCTCTCACACGAGCTGATGAGCCCGTACTGTCCTGGCCGGACCATTTCGACCTGTCCCTCACCGGCCGCTCGACGTCTGGAAGACGAGATCGCCGCAGACTTCGTGCGCGGCTCAAGTCGAGAGCAGGTGATCGAGCATCTCGAGCAGCGCTTTGGCGAGAAGCTCGGGGCGCGATTTGATCCCTTGCCCTACGCTGCAGTGCTTCTGACCGCGCTCGCAGGCGCATTCACGATCGTGATCCTCGCCAGGCGTTGGCGGTCGAGTGCAAGCCGCCGGGCGCCGTCCTTGCCGATCGGCGCGAGCTCGTCGCCCGCAGCTCCGGAGGCGC
>CAZVEM010000357.1:0-2581 GCA_964626165.1 uncultured Nannocystaceae bacterium | reverse complement strand
GAGCTCGTCGCCCGCAGCTCCGGAGGCGCTTGCGAGCTCGGTGAGAGAGGCAGGCGAGCCGGCCGATCTCAACGCCGCGCCTGCCAACGCGGAAGAGCTTGCGCGGCTCGAAGCCGCCTTGGCCAGGGCCGACGGTCTCTGACTTCGGAGGATTCCCCGCCGGCGGCCGGCCGCGATCGCGATCGACCTCGTTCTGGGACGCCGGAACCCCGAAATTCACGGTGTAGCGGCCGACCGCGAAGGGTTGCGCGCGACTGCGCTCGAAGCGACGCGGTCACTTGAGCCGTTGGGCGCGCGAACGCTACGCTGCGCCCGTGATCTCCGTCATCGTTCACGAGCGCGGCGGGCGTGCTCAACGCGTGGCCTTCACGGGCGATACCTTCAGCGTCGGCCGCGAGGACGACAACGATGTGGTCCTCGACCGCGCCAATGTCTCCAAGCACCACCTTCGGCTGCGCCGGATCGACGGAACGGTTGAGGTCGTCGATCTCGACAGCACCAATGGGACCTACGTCAACGGCCGGCGCATTGATCGCCCGCGTGCCGTGCGTCGACCGGATCGGATCTACGTTGGCGACTACATCCTGCTCCTCGACGGCGATGACATTGCGATTCGGCCCGCCGAACGTCTTGAACTCCAGATCCCGCAGGCCGACGGCACGGTGAGCGCAGTCCCCGTCGCGCTTCCGGGCGGTACGCCCAATCGCGGTGAGCCGGTGACCACGCGCGATGACTCGTCCTTGATGACCTCCGCCCGTCGCGTCGGGCGTGCAGGTACCGACTCTACCTATATCGATCGGATCGCGAGCAAGGTCTTGTCGGCCGTGCTCGGGAACGTTCGCGGTTTGGATCCGCTGCACGCCGCCGAACCCAGCGAGGCCGACATCACGCAGGCGCGCACCCTGGTACGCGGCCTGCTGCGCGAGCTTCAAGCCCGCGGCGAACTGCAAGAAGGCGTCGATATCGAGCCGATCATCGGCGCGGTGGAGCGCGAGTTGACCGGACTGGGTCCCCTGCAAGAGCTGATGCACGAAGAGGACCTCACCGAGATCCAGGTCGTCGGCGCGGCCCCGATTCGGATCCAGCGAAAGATCGGCAATGACCTGGTCGGTGCGGTGATCGATCGGCGCTTTTCCGGCGATCGTGCGCTTGTCCTCGCGATCCATCGTCTGGCACGTGAGTGGGGCTTTTTGGTCGAGGGAACCCAGGTCCTTGAGGGCAAGGTCGGCGAAGGCTACTCGATGTACGCGCTGCTTCCTCCGACGGCGGTGCGTTCGCCGGTCCTCAACCTTCGACGCACCCGCACCGACGCCAACAACCTCCAGGCGCTTGTCCAAGAAGGGGTGCTGTCGGGCGACATGCGCGACGTGATCTCGGCCTGCATTCGCGGATCTCGAAAGGTCCTCGTCTGTGCCTCGGGAGGTGCGAACCTCGATCGATTCATGGGGGCCTTGCTCGGCGAAGTGCCGGATTCCTTGCGCGTCGCATGCATCTCGGACACGGGCCGGCTCGGGATGGGGCGCCGCGGCTGGGTGCAGGTGCGACGCATCGCGGATCCGGCAGACGCGGTCTCGCTCTCAGACTCGCTGGGCCTTCTGTTGCGGGGTGGGCTCGACATGCTGATCTCCCAGCGCTGTCGCCACGAGGACGCGGCGGCGGTCATCGATGCGATGTCCGGCGCCGCCCAGGGCGCGATCGTTTCGCTTTGGGGCATCGATTCGGCGCACGCGCTGTCGCGTCTGGCGGCGTTGAGCACGGTGGCGAGCGGTGCGATCAATGCACTCACAGTCGCGCTCGCGCGTTCGGTCGATCTGCTGATTCGCCTCGGTGTTGGCGTCAACGGCGAGGCGATGCAGGTCGTGGAGCTGATCGAGCCACGCGTGCATGATCAAAACCAGATCATCCACGAGCCAATCTTCCGTGCCGAGCAGGCGCCCGATGGCAGCACGCGTTTCGTGCCGACCGGGACCGTTCCGTACTTCGCAGCCGCACTCGAGCGGCGTGGCGTCAGCCTGCCCAAGACGATTTTTGGCGCCTAGGTCCCGCACATGAGGACCGACAGAGCCGAGCTGCGTGGGCTTGAGGACGACCTCGACCGCGTTGAGGATCGACTGCACGACGACACCTTTGGGCTGTTTCGACCAGGTCCGCGGGCCACAGACGAGCAGCTCAATCGCGCTGGCTTGCCTGAGCGTGCTGCGATCTTTTGGCGCCGTCAGGATGGCCTGTCGATCGCGCACGAGTGGAGCGTAATCGTGCCGCTGGCGAAGATCCGCGAAGATGAACCGATGCTGGGCGCCGAGGGGGCGCGCATGCGGACGTGGCGAATCGGCCACTACGCAGGGCAGCCACTTCGACTCGCCGAAGATCCGTGGCTTCTGGGGGCGGAGCTGTTCTTGCTGGACGGGGCCGAGGACGGCGACGAGGCGGTCGGCGCTTGGGTGCCTTGGGCATCCTCGCTGCCACGAGGCATCCGCGTGATGATGGCACTCACGACGGTGCTGTTCACCGATCGGGGTGCACTCCGACGCGGGCTGACCGATCCGCGCGGCAACCTGCTGCCCGATGTCGAGCGGCGGAT
>CAZVEM010000356.1:0-5707 GCA_964626165.1 uncultured Nannocystaceae bacterium | reverse complement strand
TGGGGCTTATCGAGTGAGCCCTGCTGCGCGTGAGCCCGTTGAGCCCGTACCTTCAGAGCGAGACGCTCGGGGCGAGGCTTCTGAGATCGTCGCCGCTGCCATGCTCGGGAGCGCCGCGCAGCACAATGAGAGGCTGCTCAACGGCGGAGAGATTCCCCCGACAGGCCTCCGCGCGAGCGCGTCCAGCCCCGATCGAACGCCGCAATCACGCACCATGGCGCGTCGACAATGCCCCGACTTGCTCGCAATCACGCCGCCCGCCGCACGGCTCGCCACGGGGCACGTAGGCTCCCCACTTTCGCTCGCACAGCGCATCGACCATGCCGCCTGTCTCCCCGCATCTCAGCGGCGCCCCGAACTGGCCGAGTTCGCGCAAGGGGTTGAGGCGTGGCGCCGCTCCGGCGCGCAGGGGGAGGCCTCCTTCGCCTCGCCACACCTCGCGTTGCTGATGCGCGAGCCCGGCGCAAGTACACGCGATCAACTCGCATCGCCCGAGCTGCTCTGGCTAGCGCTGCACTTGCGCTCGCGCGAAGTCGCCGTGCTGCTTTCGGTCGATGCTCGCGCCGAGCGCGACCCCGACGCGCTGTCGCAGTGCCTCGAGGCTTGGGATGCGGGGCTCATCGATGGCGTCTGCCTGCGCGGCGATCCGGCCCCTGCCCTCACGCAGCGTTGGCGCGCCGCGATGCCTGAGGCGTGCATCGGACGAAGCTGCCACGGTGCCATGCCCCAGGTCGACGCACACGTTGATTGGACAAGTCTCGCACCGATTTACCCGCCTCATACCGCCAAGGGGCCGTGGGTGGATCCGACCAGCGACCCCGCGACGAACTCCGCCGTCCTGGGAGCCCCTTCGCACCGTGACCAACCTGGTCGCTCCGGCGCTGCGCTGGGGGTCGAGGTGCTGCACGCCTGGACCCAGCACGTCCCCGATCTCGTCGCCCTCGGCGGGATGACCACGGAGCGCGCGCGCGCGTGCTGGGCCCAGGGCGCCACGGGCATCGCCGCAATTCGGCTGTTCTTTGGACCGGCGCGCGACGTGGCAGACAATCTCCGCACGCTCCATGCCGCCTGGCGGGAGCGCCTGCCCCGAGGCCCGGAGCGCCGTTGAGGTGATCGGGCCGGAGATTCTGGTCGCTTCAGCGGCACGTCCTCGCCACCTCGCACCTCGCCTCCCCCCCGTGTCTCTCCTGCGCAACAAGTCCGCATCGCCCGGCAAGGGCATCGGAGCGGACGATCTCGACGCGGTCTCGACGGGGCCAGGCGCGCACCGTCGAGGGGGGCGACATTGGTCCAAGCGCGTCGCACTTGGTGTGCTGGTCTCACTGGTCGCGCTCGTCGCTGTGCGGGCCAGTGTTGCAACCGTGGTGCGGATCCACGGCGACGGCATGGCGCCTACCCTGCTCGATGGTGATGCCGCGCTCTTGCTGCGCACCGGCTGGGAGCTCGAGATCGGCGATATCGTGATCTACGACCCCGAACTCACCATGCCTGCCGAAGCGGCGACGCGTGTCGCTGCTCCCATCGAGCGCGCCAACGGTGAGATGGATCTCGGCGCGGCGGATGAACCCGATATCTCGCCACCCATGGTCAACACCGCGGTGGTCGAACGCGAAGAACTCGACCATGGCTGGAATCGAGTCCAGCGTAAGACGCTGGGCGATGGCTCACATCCCGGAGGGCTGCGAGTTGGTCGCGTCCTCGCCATGCCCGGCGACCGCATCACCTTTGGACACGAATCGGGCGCGCTGGGCCTGGCGATCAATGGCACGCCGATCGTCCAGAAGCAGGGAGAGGTTGCTCTCGTGCGGCTCCTCGCCCCCTCGTCGTCGTCATCCGGGGACAAGGCCGGGGATAAGGCCAGGGACAAGGCCACGCCGAGCAAGCAAGAGACGGTGCTCCGCGAACGAGCAACTCGCTACGAGATGTACGGTGCCCATCGCTGGACGGTATTGCCGGCGCACGCACCGATTGAGTGGACCGGACTTGGGCTGCCCTCCCTCCACGACGGGCCGATTGAGATCGTTGCCGATGGCTACTTGATCATCGCCGACCATCGCGACGACGGTGCGTGCTGCGATAGCCGTGCGCTCGGGCTGATTCCCCGCGAGGCGATCCGCGGTGAGCTTGTGGCGCGCATGCGAGCCAAGCACGATCCCAATGACGATCCAGATGACGATCGAGTTCAGGCCGATCACGGCGGCAACGGCCCAGCGCAGACGAGCACCCTCGACGGTACGCGCAGCGCCGACGGCTGGCAGTGGCTCCCCTAGCAACTTGTCGAAGGACGCGCGGGGTACTTCGACCGCCAGCGATCCGGCCGAGCGCGAGGGTGCGAAGGGGCGCTGCGCTCGACGTGGCCGTCGAGAGACGCACCGCCTCCCAAGCGTGGTGGCAACTGTGGGCCGCGGGTTCAAAGGGCGTTGTGATGGCCACCGCGTAGCCCGCACCCGGTCCGGGGCACTCCGCACGGCGCTTCGGCCCCCGCCGCCTCGCTTGACGGGCGAGGACAAATTCCCTATGTCTCCCGCCCCAGCCGCCGCTTTAGCTCAGTCGGTAGAGCAACTGATTCGTAATCAGTAGGTCTCCGGTTCGATTCCGGAAAGCGGCTCTGTTACGCGCACCACGGCCAGCGATGCTCTCGCTGCCGACGGTGCGTGTCTTACTGCTACGCTCGGCCTATGCGCATCGGCGTCTTGACGGGAGGCGGCGACGCGCCTGGTCTCAACTCGCTGGTCCGGGCGCTCGTACGGGGTCGGAGCGTCGGATCCGAAGAACTCGTCGGCATCCGCCGAGGTTATGGCGGCCTTGTCACGCGCGATGTGATGCACCTCGACGAGGCCGTGACCCGCGACTGGATGCATGAGGGAGGGTCCTGGTTAGGCGCGGAGAGTCAGTGGCAGCCCGAGGACTTTTCCGCGGCGCAAGACGACGCCCCCGGCGATGCGTCCGGGCAACCCGCGTCCTCGTCAGACACCGCAGCGCGCAGCGACGCGGTGGCGCGCGGGGAGACGCCAGCGCCCCTCCAGGTCAAGGGGAGAGAAATCCCCTCTTCGCGGTGGTTCTCGTCCGTCGTGAGTGGGATCGAGGCGCTCGCGATCGACGTGGTCGTCGCGGTCGGGGGCGACGGTACCCTCGCCGTATCGGAGGTACTAGCTCGCGACTACGGCGTGAAGATCATTGGCGTGCCCAAGACGATCGATGGTGATGTGGCCGCGACGCCGCTGACCATCGGGTTCTCGACCGCACGAGAGATTGTCTGCCGGAGCTGCGATGAAGTCCGTGCGAGCGCCCGTACCCATCGACGAACACAGATCATCGAGTGCATGGGGCGAAATAGCGGGCGGCTCGCGCTGGAGGCCGGACTCGCAGCCGACATCGACGCAGTCGTCATCGCCGAGGCACCGACCTCTGTGACCGAACTGGCGCAGGCCGTGCTCGCGGCCCACGAGCGGCAGGCCTACAGCGTGGTGCTGGTCGCCGAGGGCGCCCACTGGACGGAGCTTGAGCCGAAGCAGCGCGGCGCAACGCCGGCGATGAGCGAACACAACGCGGGTGAGCGCCACGGCGCGAATCCCTGGTTGCTCGCACAGCTCAAGGCCCTCTGCGGCAAGGATTCCAGGGTCCTCACGCTCGGTCACGTGCAACGTGGGGCCGCCCCGAGCGCGCTCGATCGGGCCATCGCAGCTCGGGCCGCAAGTCGGGTGCTCCGTTGCGTCCGCGAGGGGGAGTTTGGCGTCGGCATCGCCCTCGGTACGACCGACACCCGGGTCGTGCCCCTCGCCGAGATGGCAGTATCCACGCGTGTCCTGCGACCCGACGATGAGGTCGTGCAGGCTGCCGCGAACCAAGGGCTCTTGCTTCCCCGCGGTTTTGCGCAAGACCTCTCACCGACCGGCACGACCGCTGAGGCTGCGTCGCGCATTCAAGCTACGCCCTCCCCCGCTGCTGCCGCGCCGCAGCCCTGCGCCAAGTAAGCAACTGCACCATGACGGGCCCGCCGCGAGATGACGCAGATCCGCCCGCTTCCTCGGCGCAGCGACTGATGCTCTCGTCGCTTCCTCGCACCCAAGGCGCGGCACAGGAACCCCTCGGCGCCGTGCCAGGTGCCGGGGAATCGCAGAGCTACGGCGCGAGCGCGGCGCGACGCCGCATCGGACGCTACATCGTGCTGCACAAGCTCGGCAGCGGTGGCATGAGTTCGGTGTATTCGGCCTTCGACGAAGAGCTCGACCGCCGCGTCGCCATCAAACTGCTCAATCCGCGTCGCGAAGCCGATCCAGCCCAAATCGTCCGGCTCTGGCGCGAGGCACAAGCGCTGGCTCAGATCTCCCATCCCAACGTGCTGCAGGTCTACGAGATCGGCGAGCATCAAGGACGAACCTACCTGGTGATGGAGTTCGTCAAGGGGGTGACCTTTCGTGGCTGGCTGCAGGCCAAAAAGCGAAGCATCGAAGAGATTGCAGCGGTCCTCGACCAGGCGGGTCGTGGGCTAGCGGTCGCTCACGCCGCCGGCATCGTTCACCGCGACGTCAAGCCGGAGAACATTCTCGTGCACCAGACGCCCGACGGCGTGCTGCGTCGCGTCGTGATGGCGGACTTTGGCCTCGCACGGATCGGCGACGCGGAGTTCGAGCGCAATCCGACGCCGATGGGAAACGACTCAGCGTCGCAGTTGCCAGCCACAGATCGCGCCGCCGCGACCCCTCCGCACGCACAGGCGATCTCCATCAGCAGCGACGACGACCGCATCCTCGAGGAATCCTTTGCCTCGTCCGACCCACTTGGCGACGATGAGGACCCCTCACGACCTGATCGAAGCGCACGCAAGGATGACCCGATCGCCCCAGCGACACGCGGGCCCCAAGCAGCGCGAACTCAAAGTCGCCCGAGTTCTCAAGACGCGGATGACGACGAGGACCTCAGCGGCCATCCGCGTTCGCTCGCGTTCCCCCTCACGCGCGCCGACACGGTGATCGGCACGCCGGCGTACATGGCCCCAGAGCAGCAACGCAAGGAGGATGTCACCGCCAAGAGCGATCAATTTGCGTTCTGCCTCTGCATGCTGGAGGCGATCTACGGGCGGCACCCTTGCGCCGCCCCTAGCGTCAAACAGATGCGGATGCGCATCGCTCGTGTCGACCTCGATCCACCGCCGAGCGGGGTCGTCATTCCACCCGCGCTGCGACGCGTCCTCGACCGAGGTCTGTCGCGCGATCCATCCCAGCGATTCGACGACATGACGCACTTGCTCGATGCGTTGGCATCGGTGCTGCGACCCAAACCACGAGGTGTGACGCGTCGCGCCGTGGCGATCGGAACGATCACTGGACTGACGATCGCAGCGCTCGCCACGACCGCGGTGCTGATGGTGCCAACCGCCAGCGTTGTGAGCCAGTGCGATGCGCTTCTGCGGGCGGGCGCGCGCAACTGGTCGGAAGCGGACGCCCAGACGCTTGAGGCAAAACTGGCACGAGCCCATCCGGACGCGGCTGCCGGGCTGACGCGCAGGACCAGCGAGGTGGTGCGATCGCGTATCGACGAACTCGTGCAAGTCAGCGCGCCCGTCTGCGAAACAATCGCGCTCGGCGGGGTCGCGGCCACCGCTGCAAGCGCGCGGCTCACTTGCTTAGAAGGGCTCGCCAACGAGCTTGATGCGACGCTCGTGCTTCTCCGCGACAGTGATAGCGTGCGCGCAGACCAGGCGATT
>CAZVEM010000355.1:5507-5721 GCA_964626165.1 uncultured Nannocystaceae bacterium | reverse complement strand
ACCAAGATCAACCGCTACACGGTTCTTCGCGGCCCCTTCATCGACAAGAAGTCGCGCGAGCAGTTTGAGATCCGCACGCACAAGCGGCTCTTGGACATTCTTCGCCCCAACAAAGAAACCCTCGACGCGCTCATGAAGCTCGACCTTTCGGCCGGCGTCGACGTCGAGATCAAGACCTGAGGATCGTCATGGCCAAGCTGAAACTGGTCGACTT
>CAZVEM010000355.1:0-5497 GCA_964626165.1 uncultured Nannocystaceae bacterium | reverse complement strand
TCGACTTACAAGGTTCCGCCAAGGGCGAGATCGAGGTTTCGGATGCGGTCTTTGCCGCGCCCGTGAACGAGGATCTTCTTTGGGAGATCGTCCGCTGGCAGCGTGCGAAGCGTCGCGCGGGTACTGCCAAGGTCAAGGAGCGTGGCGAAGTCCACGGTACCACCAAGAAGATGTACAAGCAGAAGGGCACAGGAAACGCTCGCCACGGCGGCGCGACTTCCAATGTCTTCCGCGGTGGTGGTCAGGTCCATGGACCTCGCCCCCGTAGCTACGAGTTCTCGGTCAACAAGCGTGCGGTCGCTGGCGCGCTCAAGTCCGCGCTCAGCCTCCGTGCGGCCGCGGACAAGTTGATCGTCGTGGCTGACTTCACGGTTCCCGAGTCGCGTACCAAGAACCTCGCCGGAGCCCTCAAGGCACTCTCGGCGCCCAAGGCTCTGCTGGTCGACGTCGCCGAGAACACCTCGCTCGTCCGCAGCTCCCGCAACCTTGTGGACGCCAACTTCATCGACGTTCGCGGCATCAATGTCTACGACATCCTGCGCCACCCACATCTGCTGATGTCGGAGCGCTCGATTCGCACGCTTGAGGCGCGCCTGTCCGGCAGCAAGTCAGAGGAAGCAAGCGCATGACTCCGCAGCAGATCATCATCCGTCCGATCGTGACGGAGAAGTCGAGTGACCTTCAGTCGCTCAATAAGTATGTCTTCGAGGTTCATCGCGCTTCGAACAAGATCGAGATCCGCAAGGCGGTCGAGATGGTGTTCGGCGTTCGAGTGAACACGGTCCGCACGATGGTTGTGCGCGGCGAGCAGCGTCGCGTCGGCCGTCATGAGGGCAAGACTCGTCAATGGAAGAAGGCGCTCGTGACTGTGCACGCCGACGACACCATCGACCTCTACGGAGAGAAGTAAGTCATGGCGCTCAAGAAGTTCCGACCGACCTCGCCGGGCATTCGTGCCCTCCAGGTGAACCAAAGGGCTGCGGTCACCGCAGAGCGTCCCCATCGTGCGCTCGTGGTTGGCAAGGCGCAGACCGCAGGCCGCAACGTCTACGGCCGCATCACTTCCCGCTTCCGCGGCGGCGGCCACAAGCGTCGCTATCGCTTGATCGACTTCAAGCGCGACAAGTGGGGCGTGCCGGGAACGATCGCGACCATCGAGTACGATCCCAACCGCACTGCTTTCATCGCACTCGTCAACTACGCAGACGGTGAGAAGCGCTACATCCTCGCTCCCGAGGGCATGAAGGTTGGCGATGTCGTCGTCACCTCGCCACGCGCGGACATCAAGCCCGGCAACTGCCTGCCGCTCTCGGGTATCCCGGTCGGTACCGTCATCCACAACCTTGATCTCAAGGTTGGCCGTGGCGGACAGCTTGTCCGCACCGCCGGCTCGGGCGCCCGTCTCATGGCGCGCGAAGGTGACTGGACCCAGGTTCGCCTCCCTTCGGGTGAGGTTCGCCGGATCCACGTGCGTTGCCGCGCCACCGTCGGCACCCTCAGCAACTCCGAGCACGCCAACGCGAGCCTCGGCAAGGCAGGACGCACGCGCTGGCTCGGACGTCGTCCCCACAACCGCGGCGTTGTCATGAACCCCGTCGATCACCCCATGGGTGGTGGTGAGGGTCGCACCTCGGGTGGTCGTCACCCGGTCTCGCCCTGGGGCAAGCCGACCAAGGGCAAGCGCACGCGCGTCAACAAGCGCACGACGACGTTCATTGTGACTCGGAGGAAGAAGTAAGTCATGCCGCGTTCTATTAAGAAGGGCCCCTTCGTTGACGCCCACCTTCGCGAGAAGCTCGCTGCGAGCGTGAAGGAAGGCGGACGTCGTGCGGTGAAGACCTGGTCACGCCGCTCCACGATCCTCCCGGACTTTGTCGGCGCCAACGTGCTCGTGCACAACGGCAACAAGTTCATCCCGGTGTTCATCACCGAGAACATGGTCGGTCACAAGTTTGGTGAGTTCGCACCGACCCGCACGTTCCGTGGCCACGCTGCGGACCGAAAGGGCAAGAAGTAGGCCATGGCGACCGCAAGACTCAGCGACCTCCGCATCGCGCCCCGTAAGGCGCGGATCATCGCCAACATGATCCGTGGCAAGAACGCCGCGCAGTCGATCAATCAGCTCCGCTTCCTCAGCAAGGCCGGCGCACCGGAGTTCTTCAAGCTCCTGGTGTCGGCAGTCGCCAACGCCGAGAACGAGGACTCCCGCGTCGACGTGGAGAGCCTCATCGTCAAGTCCGTCACCGTGGATCAAGGTCCCAAGCAACGTCGTTTCCGCCCGCGCGCACAAGGGCGTGCCACACGAGTCGAGAAGAAGAGCAGCCACGTCGTCGTGGTTGTCGAGGGAGCCAAGGAGTAGATCATGGGTCACAAAACGCATCCGATCGGCTTCCGCCTCGGCGTCGTCAAGACGTGGAACTCCAAGTGGTTCGAGAACGCTCGCTACCGCCAGTGGCTGCATGAGGACCTTCGCCTTCGTCGCCACCTCAAGGACAAGCTCGCGGCTGCCAGCGTCGCCGAGGTGACGATTGAGCGCGCCGCCAACAAGCTGAAGATCAACATCTTCAGCGCGCGACCCGGCATCATCATCGGCCGCAAGGGCGAGAACGTCGACAAGCTGAAGAAGGAAGTTCAGCGCCTGACGCAGTCCGAGGTCTTCCTCAACATCCAAGAGGTGCGCAAGGCCGAGGTCAATGCGCAGCTCGTTGCGGAGAGCATCGCGCAGCAGCTCGAGCGCCGCGTCGCCTTCCGCCGTGCGCTCAAGCGCGCAGTGCAGACGGCGATGAAGTTCGGGGCCAAGGGCATCCGCGTCAACGCTTGCGGTCGCCTCGGCATGGCCGAGATGAGCCGCCAGGAGTGGTACCGCGAGGGTCGCGTGCCACTTCACACGCTCCGCGCTGACATCGACTTCGGCTTCGCCGAGGCCCGCACCACCGCCGGCCAGATCGGCGTCAAGTGCTGGATCTTCAAGGGTGAGGTTTACGACCGCGGCATGGTCGATCCTCGCTTCCCCCGTCCCGCCAAGGCGGCTCGGGCCTAGCAACAACCTCCTCCTGGCGGGGTCGAGCTCCTGACTTCCTTGTGTAGGCCGCATCCGCGACTCCACACCTTTCCGACCGTTTCAGCCGACCTTCCAGCGCAGAGCCAAGGCAACGTGACCAGATATGCTCTCTCCAGCGAGAACTAAATTCCGCAAGGTCCACAAGGGCCGAATGACCGGCACCGCCACCTCCGGTGCAGAGGTCAGCTACGGCGACTTTGGCCTGCAGGCGACCGAGTGCGGCTGGCTGACGGCGCGCCAGATCGAGGCCGCTCGTATCGCCATCAACCGACACGTCAAGCGTGGCGGCAAGCTCTACATCCGCGTCTTCCCCCGTGAGGCCTTCCGCCTTGCTCACCACAAGCTGCCAATCGGTACGCGCATCGTTCGGCGCGATCAGGGGATGTGACCATGAAGCCCTCAGAACTCAACGATCGTTCGCCCGAGGAGCTCATCGCGCTCGAGCAAGAGCTGCGTGAGCGCATTATCCGGATGCGTATGGCCCAGGCGACCTCTCGCCGTGTCAACACCGCCCAGTTTTCCCGGATTCGCCGAGATATCGCGCGCATCAAGACCATTCAGACGCTGCGCCAGATGGCGGAGAAATGAGCATTAGGCAATGAGCGATCAAACCGCAAAGGCAACTGCACAAGCTGGAGAAGAAGGCGCGGCCGGTATGGACCGGCACCGCCGGACGCTCGTCGGTGTTGTGGTCTCGGACAAGATGGACAAGACCGTCGTCGTCCAGATCGTCCGACGTTACCGCCACCCGCGCTACAAGAAGTACGTGCAGGAGCGTCTCCGCTACAAGGCGCACGACGAGTCCAACACCGCGAAGACGGGCGATACCGTCCGCATCATCGAGTGTCGTCCACTGTCGCGTGACAAGCGCTGGCGCTTGTCCGAGGTGGTCGAGAAGGGGAACCTGGCATGATCCAGATCGAATCAGTCCTCGACGTGGCAGACAATTCAGGCGCGCGCAGCGTGTGCTGCCTGAAGGTCCTCGGCGGTAGCAAGCGTCGCTATGCGAGCGTGGGCGACGTCATTGTCGTCTCGATCCGCGAGGCGCTCCCCAACAGCAAGATCAAGAAGGGCTCGGTCGCCAAGGCGGTCATCGTCCGTACCAAGAAGGGCGTTCGTCGCCCGGATGGCAGCCTGATCCGCTTCGATGTCAACAGCGCAGTGCTGATCGACAATCAAAAGCAGCCGATCGGCACCCGTATCTTCGGCCCCGTGGCTCGTGAGCTCCGCGCCAAGAAGTTCCTCAAGATCGTCAGCCTAGCGCCGGAGGTGCTGTGATGCAGCGCATCAGAAAAGAAGACAACGTCGTCGTGATCGCAGGCCGTCACAAGGGCATGCGCGGCAAGGTTCTCGAGGTGAAGACCGAAGCCAGCCGAGTGGTGGTTGAAGGCGTCAACGTCGTCACCAAGCACATCAAGCCGACTCGGCAGAATCAACGCGGCTCCATCCAGAAGAAGGAAGCGGCGATCCATGTGTCCAACGTCATGATTGCGGATCCCAAGACGGGTGAGGCGACACGCGTGCGCTTCCAGGTGCTGGAGAGCGGTCAAAAGGTTCGCGTCGCCGTGAAGTCCGGCGAGCAGATTGACAAGTAAGGTAGGCAGAAATGGCCAGTCCTAAAGCTGCAGGCGGCGCTGCCGTCAAGAAGAAAGATAACGCTGGTTTTGCGTTCCGTTTCCCCGCTGTTCGCGAGGATCCCACGTGGCGCTCTGGCTCGGACCTCCCGCGACTCCTGGCTCGCTACCGCGAGGCAGCGATTCCGGCGCTGACTGCCGAGTACGCCTACAAGAACGCACTGATGGTGCCGACGATGACCAAGATCGTCTGCAACATCGGCCTCGGCGAGGCGATTAAGACCCCCAAGCTGCTCGAGCAGGCGTTTGAGACGCTCGGCAACATCACCGGTCAGCGTCCCGTGGTGACCCGTGCGCGCAAGTCGATCGCGGGCTTCAAGCTCCGTGAAGGCATGAAGATCGGCTGCATGGTCACGCTCCGTGGCCCGAACATGTGGGAGTTCGCGGATCGCCTGATCAACGTCGCGCTGCCCCGTACCCGTGACTTCCGCGGCCTGAGCCGCAAGGGCTTCGACGGCCGTGGCAACTACACGCTCGGTCTGCGGGAGATCCTGATCTTCCCCGAAGTCGATATTGAGAAGCTGGACAAGGTGCCTGGAATGAACGTTTGCATCACCACGACCGCGCGTACCGACGAAGAGGGTCGCGCACTTCTAACCCAGCTTGGAATGCCGTTTCGGCAGGCAACCGGAGGCTGATCGCTATGTCGATGACCGATCCTATCAGCGATATGCTCACGCGCATCCGCAACGCCATTCTGGCGGGGCATCGCAGCGTTGCCTTTCCCGCCTCGACCATGAAGGAGCGCATCTGCAAGATCCTTCAAGAAGAGGGCTACATCGAGTCCTACGAGACCGACCGC
>CAZVEM010000354.1:0-5763 GCA_964626165.1 uncultured Nannocystaceae bacterium | reverse complement strand
GTACCCGGACAGCACATCGGCGTCTTGAGCTGTGGTGCGTAGAGTCGGCAGGTCCCGTTGGTCTCGTCGGGCGAGCCCGTGCCCGGGCTGGAAGGATCGGCGGGCCGGAAATTTGGATCCGTCTCTGGTGTCGGTTGCGACGGCGCACCGGCGACATAGAGGTCGCCCGAGTCTCGCACGACTCGCGGATCGCTCTCGTCTGTGACTGGCATGGGAGGGCCGGCCTGGGCCGCCTCACCGGAGGTCTCGCCTGGGCATCCAGTCACTCCTAGTGCGAGCAGCGCCAGACCAACGAGGGAAGCGCGATGCTGCCGTGCGCGATTTGAATTGAACGTGTTGAAGTCATGCATGAGGTCGGCACCGCGGGGCTTGGGCTCGCGGACGCAAGGGCTGGCGAGTGGGTTGCGATGCGTGGGCGAACGACTCATGGGTGGGCAGTCTTTCCCGCAAGGGGCCGCCGCGCAAGCGCGTAAGATCTTGAGAGCACGTGGGTTGCTGGTGCCGGACTCATCCGCCCGCAAGCTCGCGAACGAAGCGCGGTGCCATAAATACGCCTGCGGCGCTCACAGCGTCGTAGTAGCGCAACTTGCCCAATGCCTCGATCCGTTGGGTCTGGACCTCGGTTGGAAGGCGATCGTCGCTGGCGAATGCGAAGGTCCACAGGCCACCGGGGTAGGTTGGGATGTTGCCAACGTAGGCGCTGACCTTGGCGAAGACCTTGCGGTAGTCGGCGAAGGTCGAAGCCAAGACGTCGGGCGCATAGAAGGGCGACTCGGCCTGCGCCGTGACGATGCCGCCGGGCCGCAGCGCGCGCTTGAGCGAACGGAAGAAGGGCTCGCGGAAGAGCGCTTCGGCCGGCCCGATCGGTTCGGTCGAGTCGACGAGGATCACGTCAAAGGTCTCGGGGTTGCGCTCGACGTAGGCGACCGCGTCTTCGAAGACAAGCTCGACGCGTGGATCATGGAGGCCACTCGCGACGCTGGGGATGAACTGCTCGCAGACACGGGTGACGCGTTCATCGATCTCGCATTGCACAATCCGCTCCAGGGAGGCGTGCTTGACCAGTTCGCGGACGCAGCCGCCGTCGCCACCGCCCACGACCAGCACGCGGCGAGGATCGTGGTGCACGCAGAGGGGCACGTGACTGAGGAGTTCGTGATACACGAACTCGTCGAGCTCGGTGAGCATCACCATGTCGTCGAGCACCAAGAGACGGCCGTGGGCAACGGTTTCAAACACCTGCACCTTTTGGAACTCGCTCTGCTCCTCGTGAATCAGCGCGGTCGTGTGCACTCCGATGGCGGAGGCGTTCTTGTAGTGCTCGTAGAACCAGGTCATGTCGGCGGACGTCCTTGCGGTCCGCGAGGCTAGGTGCTGCGGGAGGGCACGTCAACGCGAAGCAGGGACCGATTGCGCGGCCACGCGGACGATCTCAAGCAGCTGCGCGCCCTCTGCATCGATGCGAAAGTGCAGATCGAAGGGACCCAGTCGAACGACATGCGGACGCACGGATCCGGCCTCACCCGCGGGTGGCGCTTCGCCTTCCGTCGTAGGCCTTCGAGCAGGGCGTGGATCGAGCCCGAGGATCTGCTTGGCGGCGTCTCGAAGCCACGGCGCATCGTGCAAGGTCTCCAACTGATCTTCGATCGCGGCTGACCAGCGCACGGCGATACGCCGGGGAGCCTGCGCCGCCCAACTTGAGGTCGCCTCGGGGAGGCAATCGGCGTAGGGCACGTAGGGCTTGAGATCGAGCACCGGGCTGCCGTCGAGGAAGTCTCCGCCGACGAGCTCAAGCTCAAGTCCACGCACCGAGGCGAGACGACACGCGCTCAGGCCGATGGGGTTGGGGCGAAATGGCGCCCGAGTCGCGAGGGCGCCAAGGCGCCGGGAGCCGCCGAGGCGAGGGGGCCGCACCGTCGCTGCGGCCTTGGCTCGCACGCCTCCGCGCACAGATTGATGCATCCACGTCAAGACCCAGACGTGCGAGCTCTCCTCAAGCCCGCGTAGCGCTTCGGGGCTGACCCTGTCCGGAAAGAGCTCGACGCTGCAGCGCAGCGCCTCGCACAAGCCCGCTTGTCGTGGAATCCCGAATCTCTGCGAAAATGCCGATCGGACCACACCGATCGGCCTCAGGGTCACCTCGTCCACGGCCGCCAGCATAGCCGCTGCGCTGCGGTGAAAAAGCGTGGCGCCAGATCAGCGGCGGGAATAGCGGTCGCTCCTGCGCGTTTCTTCGGCGCCGGGCAGCCGCGCGGTACAAGGGGCGGGCATGGCAAATCCACGAGCGCTTCGGGTCATGATCGCCGGTGGCGGCACCGGAGGGCACCTGTTCCCGGGTGTGGCGCTGGCCGAAGAGATCGCCGAACAGGGCGGAGAGGTCTGCTTTGTCGGCACCGCGCGCGGGATCGAGGCGCGCGTCATTCCAGCGCGCGGATATCGGCTTGAGCTCATCGACGTCGCCGGCATCAAGGGCGGCGGTATCCGGGGCCTGGTCCGCGGCGTGCTTCGACTGCCGCGAGCGTGGCTGCAGAGTCGCCGGATCGTCCGCAGTTTTCGCCCGGATGTCGTCGTTGGCGTCGGTGGCTACGCAAGCGGACCCGTCGTCGCGACCGCGGCGACGATGTGCGTGCCGACAGCGATCCTCGAGCAGAACTCCGTACCGGGTGTCACCAACCGCATCCTTGGCAAGCTCGTTCGCAAGGTCTTTGGCACCTTCCCCGATCCGCGTGCCTATTTCCCGAAGCGTCGCTACGTGATCGCGGGCAACCCGGTTCGCGCACAACTGCTGCGTCAGGCGAGCGCGGTGGGACACGCTCAAGGGGCGACCAAGGCACAACCGCCACAAGCCGAGGACGCGGGTCTACAGGGTCGGACCGCGCCTGTTCGCGTCGGTCCAAGGCTGCTGGTCTTTGGTGGGAGTCAGGGCGCCCGGGCGATCAATGACAACATGGTCGCCGCGTACCCGCAGCTGCGGGCGGCCCATCCAGGCATCGAGATTCTCCATCAGACCGGGGAGTCGACGGTGCAGCAGGTCAAGGAGCGCTACGCGGCGCAGGGCGGCGACGAGCCAGCCGTACGGGTCGTCGCGTTTATCGAGGACATGGCCTCGGCCTATGCGTGGGCCGATCTCGCGGTTTGCCGCGCGGGGGCGACCTCCCTTGCGGAGCTTGCCGCGCTGGAAGTGCCTGCGATCTTGATCCCCTTTCCGCACGCGGCCGACAACCATCAAGAGCACAATGCACGTGCCCTGGTGGCGACCGGCGCGGCCGAACTCCTCCTAGAACGCGATCTGACGGCCAGCTCCATCGCTGCGCAAATCGGTTCGCTGCTCTCGGATGCGGATCGACGTCAGGCCATGCGCGCTGCCTTACGCCAAGCAGCGCGACCAAACGCCGCACAGACGATCTACGCAGGATTGTGCGATCTGGTCCGTCGTACCGCGCCCGCCTGAGAGCTTCGCTCGTGCCCGCCTCGTGCCGGTGTCCGGCTGCGTCGGACGCGATGCATTCAGAACGCCGCCGCCTTCTGATCCCCCCGGCCGCCCCGGCGCATGTTTCGTTCGCCGGCCCTGCGTGCCCTGAGTCACGGAGGTCCGCGCACGAGATGGCGGTGCGTGGCGCGTGAGGCACACGTGCACGCGACCACAGGATCTCGACGGCTGGCCCACCCCGGCGACGCGGCTGGAGTATGGTTCGCGGCATCGGTCCAAGGACCTCGTCGCGATGCAAAGCTTCCTGCAGCCCTCTGACACCTTCGTCCACCGCCACATTGGTCCTTCGGACGCGCAGCTCAAGTCGATGCTCGAAACCATCGGCGTTGGATCACTTGAAGAGCTGGTCGCGCAGACCATCCCCGGTCCGATCCGCAAGCCCGCGCCGATGCAACTCGGCTACACGCAAGCGGATCGTCTGGTTGGTGAGAGCGAGCTGCTCGACAGCCTGCGCGAGATGATGCGGCAAAACAAGACGATGCGCTCGCTGATCGGCCTTGGCTACCACGGCTGCATCACGCCCGGCGTCATTCTACGCAACATCCTGGAGAACCCGGGTTGGTACACGCAGTACACACCCTATCAGGCTGAAATTTCTCAGGGACGACTGGAAGCGCTGCTCAACTTCCAGACGATGATCGCCGACCTGACGGGGCTGGGCCTCGCCAACGCATCGATGCTCGATGAGGCGACCGCGGCCGCCGAGGCGATGCACATGTGCATGGGGCTGGTGCCGGATCGCGATGGATTTTTCATCTCCGAGCGCTGCCATCCGCAGACCATCGCTGTGGTGCAGACGCGCGCCGAGGCGCTGAGCGTGGAACTTACGATTGGCGACGAGAGCACTCTGACGCCAGATGCGCTCGCCAAGCTTGCCGGCGTGCTGCTCTCGTACCCCGCCTCGCGCGGCGAGATCGTCGACTACGCCGCGTTGACGCAGCAAGTCCACGATGCCGGCGGCGTTGTGGTTGTCGCGTGCGACTTGTTGGCACTGACGGTCCTGCGCGCACCTGGAGATTTTGGCGCGGATATTGCCGTTGGCGTCGCACAGCGTTTTGGCGTGCCGCTTGGCTATGGCGGTCCGCACGCGGGATTCCTCGCCACCAAGGAGGAGCACAAGCGCCTGCTGCCGGGCCGCTTGATCGGTGTCTCACGCGATGCTGCCGGTCACTCGGCGCTTCGCATGGCGATGCAGACGCGTGAGCAGCACATTCGCCGCGAGAAGGCGACCTCCAACATCTGCACCGCGCAGGTGCTCCTTGCCGTAATCGCGGGTATGTACGGCGTCTATCACGGGCCCGAAGGTCTCACGACCATCGCGCGTCGTGTCGTCGGACTGACGCGCACGCTGGCGAGCGGGCTGAGCGAGATGGGCTATCAGCTCGCGCACCGCGATTACTTCGACACGATCGAACTCAAGCTTGAGAGCTCGCCCTACCGCATGGCGCAGATCCGAGAGCGAGGCCTCGCGGCCCGCTTCAACTTCCGCGAGGTCGACGATCTTCACCTGTGCATCACGCTCGACGAGCGCAGCACCCTCGACGAAGTCGATCGCTTGCTCGCCGTGTTCGCCCCGGCGGGCACCAAGACGCGCAAGGCCGCAGCGATCGCTGAGAGCATCGACGCCAACTTCGCGCAGGGCCTTGCTCGGACCACGAGCTTCATGACCCACGAGGTTTTCCATCGCCATCGCAGCGAGCACGAGATGCTCCGGTACATCCACGGGTTGGCGGCCAAGGATCTCTCGTTGACGACCTCGATGATCCCCCTCGGCTCGTGCACGATGAAGCTCAATGGCACCACCGAGATGATTCCGGTGACCTGGCAAGAGGTCGGCGACATTCATCCCTTTGCCCCGCTCGATCAGTGTGAGGGCTACACGGCACTCTTTGCCATGCTGGAGCGCTGGCTCTGCGATATCACCGGGTTTGCTGCGGTGTCCCTGCAGCCCAATGCGGGTTCGCAGGGTGAGTATGCGGGATTGCTGGTCATTCGTGCGTATCACCGCTCACGCGGCGACCTTGATCGCAATGTCTGCCTGATCCCGGTGTCGGCACACGGCACCAACCCAGCGAGCGCTGCGATGGCGGGCATGAAGGTCGTGATCGTGGCCTGTGATGCCAACGGCAACGTCGACGTCGCGGACTTGGAGGCTAAGGCCAAAGAGCACGCGGCTTCGCTCTCGGCCCTCATGATCACCTACCCCTCGACGCACGGAGTCTTTGAGGAGGAGGTCAAGCGCATCTGCGAGATCGTTCACTCGCATGGCGGCC
>CAZVEM010000353.1:0-5804 GCA_964626165.1 uncultured Nannocystaceae bacterium | reverse complement strand
GCAAGGCGGTCAAGAGTGTGGACTGGGTGAGAAGGGGTCCTCGAAACATGGCCCCTTGTCGCGGGCTCGTTCGACGTCACGGTCGCAACCAGGTCACAGATCGCACAAGGAAGCTACATGGAGGGGTATCCAGGACGCGATCCCCGCGAATGCAACGCGTCGCCTCACAGACTCGTCGCCGATCCGTCACGTGGTTGCCAACCATCACAGACACGGGCCGCACATGGTGGCGCCATGAAGGCACGCACCCTCAACATCCTGCTTCTTTGCTCTCTCGCGGTTCTGCCGATCGCCTGCGAGTCGGACCCATCGAGCACCGATGACTCGTCGAATGGCGATGGCGACGGAGATGGAGATGGAGACGGAGACGGCGATGGCGATGGCGACGGCGACGGCGATGGCGATGGCGACGGTGACGGTGACGGCGACGGCGACGGCGACGGCGACGGCGATGGTGACGGTGATGGTGATGGCGATGGCGATGGCGATGGAGATGGAGATGGAGATGGTGACGGCGATGGTGATGGGGATGGAGATGGAGACGGAGACGGAGACGGTGATGGAGACGGAGACGGTGATGGAGACGGAGACGGAGACGGGGACGGGGACGGGGACGGCGATGGCGACGGCGATGGGGAATGTGACGCGCAGGCCGGTGAGGTCACGATCTACGCGGTGCAAGACGGGACGATCGCGGCGGGCGTGCCCGTCACGGTCAACGGGGTGACCGTCACGGGCATCCGGAGCAACGCGCTCTTCGTGCAAGAGCCTTGCGGTGGCAACTACAGTGGGGTGCTTGTCTTCACCGGCAGCGGCCCCGACATCTCGGCGATCAAGGTTGGCGACCTTGTGAACGTGATGGGCGTAACGGAGGAGAGCAACGACAACACGCGCATCAACGCCTCCAACGGCGCCGTGGCGTTCGTGGCCGACGGTACTGCGGCGCCCCCGGAAGTGCTCGAGGCCTCGGTGCTGAACTCGACCGACGCCGAGCTGTGGGAGGGCGTCTTGGTGCGCGTCGAAGGCGACATCATCCTCCAGAGCATCGATCCCAGCGGCGAGCTTGTCTGCTCGGTCGGCGCCGAGAGCCTCGTCGTGGACGAGTACCTGTACTCGGCCGTCCTTGAAGGGAGCTTGCCCGGCCTCGCGCCGACGGCGTCGTTCGACGCCGTCCAAGGACCGCTGAACTACTCGCTGGGCGCGTACAAAGTGGCGGTGCGCGATGTCGGCGACTTTGTCGGCTACGAGGCGCCTGCGATGCCGCTGACGATGGATGAACTCGCCGTCGGCGACCTTGTCGTCACCGAGATCATGTACAACCCGGCGTCCGCTGCGGACAATGACGAGTGGATCGAGATCTATAACGCCACGAACCAGGAGGTCGACCTGCTCGGCCTCGTGCTCCGCGACAACTCGATGTTGACTGGCAACGTCAACGTGTCGGTGGTGGTCCCGCCCGGCGGGTACGCGTGGATCGGCAAGAGCAACACGGGCTGGCCGTACTCGACGCAGGCAGATGCGTACTGGGGCGGAGCACCCGGGCTGAACAACTCCGGTGCGGAGAAGGTCGAGATCTGGAACTCCACGATCCTGATCGACATCGTCAACTTCACCAATCCGACGTCACCGTCGTTCGCCTGGTCGCTGGACCCCGACTTCCTCTCAGCGGCACAGAACGATCTGCCCGCCAACTGGTGCGCCGCTTCGGGCGCCATCGAGATGACGGGTAACTCCGGCAGTCCCAAGGCGGCCAATCCGCAGTGCCCGTAGCTGCCGTCGCTTGTCCGCAGCAATAGGGAGGCTGCGTAGTGCGTCCGCGAACGGCACTCTCAGGTGCCGTTCGTGTTGCACGCGCTCATCGCCCGTCAGGTGCGTGCCGCATGCTCACATTCGCTTCGAGACGAGGCGCTGGGCAGCACATCCTCGCCCGTGCTCGGGGGCGCGTTCATGTGGAGCTTGCCGCGCCGATCGGGTGCGTGTGCGTGCGAAGCGGCGCCGTGCGAATCCTGCTCGGGCCGTTGCTCACGCGCGACCGCATCGCCGCATGGCTGTCACCGAGTGAGTGTCTGCTCCACTCATGCTCCCTCGCTCGCCTGCACTCTTTGGCCTCACCGCTGTGGCCCTTCTCCAGACCGCGTTTCTGCTCGGGTCGTGTGCTGACGACCGTAGCCAGGACGACGCGGGTGACTTTCAGGACGTCGGCGATGGCGACGGCGATGGAGATGGAGATGGGGATGGAGATGGCGACGGCGATGGAGACGGCGATGGAGACGGGGACGGAGATGGGGATGGGGATGGAGATGGGGAGGGGGATGGGGACGGGGATGGAGACGGAGACGGAGATGGGGACGGAGATGGCGACGGGGACGGAGACTGCACGCCGGGCGAGCAAGAGTCCTGCTACGACGGGCCGGCCGACGCACTCGATCACCTCCCGTGCGTCGCGGGCACGCGTACGTGCAACGCGCTAGGCACCGGATGGTCTGCGTGTCAGGGGCAGGTGCTTCCCAATGCCGAGGTCTGCGCGAACGCGGTCGACGACGACTGTAACGGCGTTGTCGATGACAACGTCGACCTCGACAATGACGGATACACCACCTGCGACGGCGACTGCTGCGACAGCGATCGGCTCTGCACGGGCCCGGCGCTCGTCAATCCTGGCGCGTTCGAGGTCGGTGGAAACTCGGTCGACGACGACTGCAACGGCCGCGTCGATGAGCCCGCGACCAGTTGCGACGCCGGGATCGCCAGCAACTCGAGCTTGGCGATGGACTACGCGCGAACGATCGAGCTGTGTCAGACCACCCAGGCGGTTCCTGATACTCAGGCGGACAAGACGTGGGGCGTCATCTCTGCGAGCTTGCAGCGCGCGGACGGCAGCGGCGCGCCGATCGCCGATCAACGTGCGATTCGCCCGAGCTTCGGCGCGAACACGCCGTTCGGCGGCGATCGAGTTGTGGTCCTCTCTACCGGGCGGGCTGCGGCGCCTGGCCAGACGCTCCCTTCGTACGCGACCTTCGAGCAAGGCCAGAACCTCAACTCTGCGGTCCCTGCACCTGCGGACTGGCTCGCGGCGAATGGCGGCAGCTTCCCCAACCCTCCGGGTTGCGCACCCCCGTCGGTCTTTACCGCGAACGACAGCGCAATGCTGCGGCTCAAGATTCGCGTCCCCACCAACGCCAAGTCGTTCACGGTGGATGTGAACTTCTTCTCGGCCGAGTTTCCGGAGTGGGTGTGCACCAGCTACAACGACTTCTTCGTCGCGCTTGTGGACTCGACCAGCCCGCTCAACCCCGCGGACAAGAACGTCGCAACCTACTCTGACGGCGTCAACAACTGGCCCATCGCGGTGAACTTGGTCAAGGTTGCCGATGGCCTCTTCCGTCAGTGCGTGGACGGGCTCGTGGGGTGCCAAGGCGTCTCGAGCACCTACACGGGCTGCACCGAGGTGGCCCAGCTCCAAGGCACCGGTTTTGACGAGTTTGACAATTACGGCGCAAACAATCCGGGCTGCGGCAGCGGCCACACGCTCAAGGGCGGCGCGACCGGTTGGCTGAAGGTCACCGGCAGCGTTGTCGGCGGCGAGGAGATCGATGTGCGTCTCGCCATCTGGGACTCGGGCGGACACATCTACGACTCGCTCGTGCTGATCGACAATTGGACCTGGTCGCTCGATGCAGCGAGTCCCGGACTCACGCCGCAGTGAGCGGCGCGAGCCGGTCCCGGACAAGGGGGCTGCGTGGCCCCCTTGTGGACAACGGCGGCTACGGATCTGCGATCGTGAGCCGCAGGTCTGCGGCGACCGGCCAGTGGTCGGAGGCGTCCGCTGAGGTCTCGCACGCGAGTGGTCGCCCCACCTTGTCCAGCCGACCGCCTGGTGGATCGGCGTCGACACCATCGTCCTTGCACGCGTCGTAGATCTCGCTCTCGATCGTGCTGATCACGACGCTCGCGTCGTCCGAGTCGGCAATCGCGATGAAGTCAATCCGCCGTGTCGTAGGGCGGTGTGTCGCATCGAAGGTGGTGTCTTCGTGACCGGGGTGGAGCAGGCGAAAGTCCAGGTCGACGAGGAGCCCGAAGGGATCGGTGAGCACTGGGAACTCGATGTCGTTGCCAAGCACGTACTGCGCCGGGAGATCGGGGGGCGGCATCGAGAACTGCTCACGGCCATTCGCCGCGTCTTGAACGACGTGGTTGAAGTCACCGAGCACGATCGTCGCATCCTGCGGATGCGCGGCCCGATAGGTCGTCACGGCGTTACTCAAGCGAATCAACTCCACCTGACGACGGAACCGATCCGTCGCGGTCTGGCCTGCCTTGAGGTGCACCGTGAACACGCCAACGCCGACCTCCCTTGGCCAGGTCGAATCGGGGTTGAGCAGGCGGATCTCGACGATATCTCGGCCGATATCATTCGCCGCTGGGTCGCGCGAGAGATCGCTGGCGCTGTGAGACTCGGCCGCCGCGAGAGACCACCTGCTCATGCAGGCGTTGAGAATGTCGCCCCCGAGTTCGGGAGAGTCATCCGCGGCGAACCAATCGGGATAGTCGAGCTGGCCCGCGAGGACGTCGAGCTCGTCGCGTTGGCTCGGCCACAGCTCTTGCACGCAAGCGACGTCCGCGTCGAGCCTGGCGAGGATCTTGTCCACCGCCGCGAATTCATCGGATGCCGGCGATCCGAGCCCCTCGAAGTTCCACGTCAGTACGCGGAGCTCCCACAGCAGATCGTCGCTGGGTAGATCCGGTGACGGGAAGTCGGTCGTAGAACCGCTCTCCATACCGTCGGTAGAGTCGCCGGAGTCGGTCTCACTCGTGGAGGTTGAGTCCGCCCCCGTCTCGTCGGCCCCGTCGGTCTCCCCGCGCCGGCACGCGCCGATGGCGAGCGTCAACAGCACTAAGAGGAAGTGATCGGTTCGGAGAGCAGCGGCGGCGCGGCCACGACGAAGCGGGCGCGCGCGGCCGCCGAGCGGGAGACTCCTAGTTGGAGTTCTCGCTGAGACCATAGTAGTAGACCCAGTCGTAGTTTCTCGTGTTGAGCTGAGCCTCGCCGGAGAAGACGCCCATGGCACCCACCCAGTGCACGCAGTGACCAACGGCGACGTCGTCGTCGTCACAGCGCACGCGCAGCGTGGTCGTCATGCCATCGACGCCGCCATGCTTGAAGTCGTAGCAGCAGTAGGCTCCGCCGCACGCATCGCCGCCGCCAGTCACTTCGCCGTAGATGCTGAAGATCGAGCGCCCATCGACCGCGTAGTCGAATGACTGACCGGTTCCCTCTGTGATGAGAATCGGGTTTCCTTGATCGACAACCTGGACATCCGTGATCTCGAGGATCTCCGGCTCGCCGAAGAAGTTCTGTACCGTGTGCGCCTTGAAGGAGATGCGCGCGCCCGGCACCGCCGCCGCCGCCGGAACCTCTTCCACAGTCGCCGGGTCACCGTCGTCCTCGAAGCTCAGGAAGATGCGTGCGCTCGCCATGCCGTCTTGTACGTAGACCTCGGCGGTCGTTGGGAAGCCGACGTACGTGACGTACGCCCCCGTCACCTGGATCCCGCCGTCAGGCAGCACGACGGGGTCACTGGGTGAGGTACCGGTCGCGGTAAGGACCGCCGCGAGGCCCGTGTCTCCCATATAGGGATCGGTCGTGACCGAGTCGTTCTGGTCATACGCGGTCACCATGCCCCACCAACTCCCGTAGTGGCCCGGCTGCGCGTGGCAGTCGATCGGCTCCTCGCCGTCGCCGTCACCATCACCGTCGCCGTCACCGTCGCCGTCGCCATCACCGTCGCCGTCGCCGTCGCCGT
>CAZVEM010000352.1:0-5825 GCA_964626165.1 uncultured Nannocystaceae bacterium | reverse complement strand
ATCTCCGAGCACGGGCCGCAGGGTCCGGTGTCGCCCATCGCCCAGAAATTGTCCTTCGCACCGTAGCGGTAGATTCGGTCCTCGGGGACCAACTCGCGCCACAGCTCAAGTGCCTCTTGATCAAAGGGCGCCTGCTCGCCAGTTCCGTCAAAGATGGACACACAGAGTCGCCGCTTATCGATGCCAAGCCCCTCGGTCAGCAGCTCCCAGGCCCAGGCGATCGCGTCTTTCTTGAAGTAGTCGCCAAACGAGAAGTTTCCCAACATCTCAAAGAGCGTGTGGTGCCGCGGGGTGAACCCGACGTTGTCGAGGTCGTTGTGCTTTCCACCCGCTCGCAGGCAGCGCTGCACCGAGGCCGCGCGCGAGTAGGGCCGCGACTCGCGACCGGTGAACACGTCCTTAAACTGGACCATGCCCGCGTTGACGAAGAGCAGCGTCGGATCGTTGCGCGGCACCAATGGGGCGCTCTTGACCACTTCGTGCCCCCGCTCCGCGAAGAAGTCGAGGAAGCGCTTGCGGATCTCGTGTGCGCCAATTTTTCCGGATGCGGCGGCCATGGGGCGCGGAGCATAGCGCCGGGCCGTGACTCCGGCGAGGCGCCCTCCCGGGCCGGATATTCGCCTGCGCGCCGCCCTAAGGCCTGATGCGCCGCGCGCGGTGCATCCACAACCTGCTAGCGCATTCCGCCGCCCGTACCGCCGCCACCGACCCCGCGGAAGTAGAGGGCGAAGTCATCGGGATTGGTCGCTGCCCCCAGCGCCGTCTCGTACGTGATGAGCTCGCGTTGCACGAGATCGGTGAGGCATTGGTCGAAGCTGAGCATCCCATAGGGGTGCGCGCCTTCCTTGATCGCGTCGACGATCTCGCCGGTGCGATGCGGGTCGGCGATCATCGCGGCGATCCGCGGCGTGTTGATCATGATCTCGACCGCCGGAATCATGCCGCGCCCATCGGCGCGCGGCAGGAGTCGCTGCGAAACGACGGCCCGGAGGATGGTCGAGAGCTGGATGCGAATCGTCGCCTGCTCATGCGGCGGGAACATCTGTGCAATGCGGCCGATGGTCTCCTTGGCGTCCAAGGTGTGCAGCGTGGAGAACACAAGGTGACCGGTCTCGGCCGCGTGGAGTGCGGTCTTGATGGTCTCCTGGTCACGCATCTCGCCGACGAGGACGACGTCGGGGTCTTGGCGCAGCGCCGCGCGCAATGCAGCGGAAAAGCTCATGGTGTCAAAGCCAATCTCGCGCTGGCTCACCACGCTGCGCTTGTCTTTAAACACGTACTCGATCGGATCCTCAATCGTGACGATGTGTGATGCGTGCTCGGTATTGACGAGGTCGATGAGCGACGCGAGCGTCGTCGACTTACCCGAGCCCGTCACGCCGGTCACAAGCACCATGCCGCGCTCTTCCCCGGCGAGCTCGCGCACGCGGTCCGGGAGGTTGAGGCGGTCAAAGCCTGGAACCTCTGCCGGGATGACGCGCATGACCATGCTGGTCTCGCCGCGCTGACGAAAGACGTTGACGCGGTAGCGAGAGCCGTCTTGCGTGCCGTAGGCTAGGTCCGCCTCGCATTCCGTCATGAATCGCTCTTGCTGACGCTGATTCATGATGTTGAGCGCGAACGTCATCACAACGTCCGAGTTCATGGGCGGCACGTCCTTGAGCGTTCGCAGTGCCCCGCGAATACGAAAGATGGGCGGGAGCCCGACCTTGAGATGCACGTCCGACGCACCAAGCTTGCGCGCCGCCTGAAGAACACGGTCGAAGATCTCGTTCATCGTGATGTCTCAGTGGCCCGCTGGCCCCGGAAATCATAGCGGCACGGACGCGCCATCCCCAACGGTGCGCGCGGAGGGTCCGGTGTACGCCTGCTGCATCCCCGCAACGCAGGGCCTGGCAGCGACACCACGCCGCTCACATCAGATGAAGCTGCTTGATCTTGAGATAGCGGCCCTCGGGAAATCCGGGGAGCACCGGGAAATCGGTTGGCAGTGCACGCTCGCCGACCAGGCGCGCGACGCGGCCAGAGTCCCGCGCTCCGGTCCCGACCGCTGCGAGGAAATCGTCCTCGGGGAGGCGCACCGCGTTGCACACCGCGAGCACCTGCCCGTCCGGAGCGACAACCGGTGCGATCGACTTCAGCAGCGCCGCCCAATCGTCGAGGGCCGAAAACACGCTCCCGCGCACGTTCGAGAAGGGGGGCGGGTCGACCACCACAAGATCGAATTCGCGCTTGTGCTGCCTGAGCTTCTCAAGGTGCTTGAGCGCGTCACCGCAGAATGTCTCGCAGGCCTCGGAGTCGAGGCCTGAGATGGCCAGATTTTGCCGGCAGCGCGCGTGCGATCGCGCCGCGGCGTCGACGTTGAGGACGGATGCTGCACCCGCACGAACCGCGCGCAGCGAGAACGCGCCGGTGAACGAAAAGAGGTTGAGCACGCGCTTGCCCGCGCACAGCGTCTCAAAGTGGCGTCGCCCCTCGCGCAGATCGAGGAAGAGGCCCGGAGACACCGGTGCGCTGGGATCGACCCAGAGCTTCAGCCCATCTTCATCGACGGCGATTTCAAGGTCGGTGGCTGCGGGCGGCTTGCCGTAGCGGAGCTCAGCCGCAGGGCGACGATCGTCAGGAGTCACGCCTCGCGTGCGGTGCTGCACGTAGATGGCCGATGGCGAGCATTGCTCCGCGAGTGCGTCGAGCAGCACATCAAGAAAGCCGTCCGCGCAGGCGGCATAGCGATAAACCACGAGACGATCACGGTAGCGGTCAACGGCCACGCCCGGAAAGCCGTCGGCCTCGCCATGCACCAGCCGCCGCGACTCGACCGGGAGCGAAGCGCCTTGTCGTTCTCGCCACGCCAGCGCGAGCGCGAGTCTCTCGCCCGCTGTCGACGCGGTCCACCGAAACTCCGGATCGGTGGAGACCATCCGCAGCGCGACAGCTCCATCGCCGTCAACCATCGCAGAGCCGAGCAAGTAGCCGTCGGAGTCGGCGACGGTGATCAGCTCACCCGCACTCTTGTCGAGCGGCCGCGTCAACGCGTCGCGAAAGATCCACGGATGGCCAGCCCGCAGCGGCCGTGTCGCCTCGTGACTGAGCTTGACGCCCGCCCCGCGAACTCGCACCCCAAATGAGCCGCTGCCGGCGCCGCGGCCTTGCTCTTGGCGCCCGCCAGGCTCGGCGTGGCTGCCAGTTGCCCGTGCGCCGCGGTCCCCGGTCACGCGTGTGCGCGGAGCCTCACGATCGTCACGCTGCCCTTTGCTCTCGCGCGCGTCGGGTCGCGCGTCACCTGGCCGAGCGTCACGCAGATGCGCGTTGCCGCGCGCGCCGGAGGAACGCGCCGCGGGCGATTTGCTCCGGCCCGATGAAGCCTCCGTGGACGGCGAGCGAGCCGCTGCGGCCCCTCGACTCGTACGCTCGTCGCCCTGTCCGCCTTTGCGTGCGCCTCGAGGCTCGGCGAGCGAGCCGGGTCGACCACGTGCACCGCCGGGGCCTGCGTCGTTGGAGCGACGCGGCGTGTCTCCGCGTTGACCTCCACTCCCAGTCCCGCGCGCGTCACGATCGCGCGTCGTCCCCTCGCCCTTCGCGCGTTGCGGGCCGCCGCCTGCTCGACTCATGCGACGCGGAGCATACACGAGCAAACGGCGCTGCATAGGCCGCTGCGCAGGCGATATTGCTCGCCTTCCTCCGCTATGATGCCGCCAAGCGAGCGGCCGGCGACGCGCCGCAATCCAGACCGATGAGTAGCGACAGAATTGGCGAACTCCTCCTGCGCGAGAACCTGATCTCATCCGAGCAGCTCAAGCAGGCACAAGTCGATCAAAAGTCGACCGGCAAGCGACTCGCATACAGCCTCCAGCGCCTCGGCATCCTGGCAGACCGAGAACTGTCCGACTTCTTGTCGCGCCAGTACGGAGTGCCGGCGATCAGCCTCGACGAGTTCGAGATCGACCCGGACGTCATTCGCCTCGTGCCGCGAGATGTCGCGCTCAAGCACAGCGCGATTCCAGTGCAGCGTGCAGGAAACGCGCTGATCGTCGCGATGGCCGACCCGAGCAACATCTACGCGATCGATGACCTCAAGTTCCTGACCAACTTGAAGATCGAGCCGGTGGTGGCGAGCGACGGCTCGATCGAGGCCGCGATTGATCGCTACTACGCGACCAAGGAAGAAATCCCGGACTACTCAGAGGTCCTCGGCAACATCGACCTTGAGGGTGTTGACGTCGCCGACACCGGACTCGACGACGGCAACACCGTCGACAGCGAGCGCGAGGCCGAGCAGGCCCCGGTCGTGAAGCTCTGCAACCTGATCCTGCTCAACGCCATCGCGAAGGGAGCTTCCGACATCCACGTCGAGCCCTACGAGAAGGGCTATCGCGTGCGCTATCGCGTGGACGGTGTGCTTCGCGAAGAGATGCGCCCGCCCCTCAAGCTCCGCAACGCGATCACGAGCCGCATGAAGATCATGGCGAACTTGGACATCTCCGAGCGCCGCCTGCCACAGGACGGTCGTATCAAGATCCGCATGAAGGGTGGCAAGGAGATGGATTTTCGCGTCTCCACCCTGCCGACGCTTTATGGTGAAAAGATCGTGTTGCGCTTGCTCGACAAGAGCAACCTGCAGCTCGACATGACCAAGCTCGGCTTCGAAGCCAAACCCCTCGCCGACTTCAAGGAGTGCATCCACCGCCCCTACGGCATGTGCCTCGTCACGGGTCCAACGGGTTCGGGCAAGACGACGACGCTGTACTCCGCGCTCTCGGAGCTCAATACCGAAGACGTCAATCTGTCCACGGCGGAAGACCCGGTCGAGTTCAACCTGCACGGCATCAATCAGGTGCAGATGCATGAGGACATCGGCCTCAACTTCGCCGCGGCGCTGCGCTCATTCTTGCGCCAAGACCCCGACATCATCATGGTCGGCGAGATCCGAGACTTCGAGACCGCCGAGATCGGTGTCAAGGCGGCGCTCACCGGTCACTTGGTGCTCTCGACGCTCCACACCAATGACGCACCGTCGACGATCTCTCGACTCCTCAACATGGGCGTCGAGCCCTTCCTCGTGACCGCCGCGGTCAACATGATTGTCGCGCAGCGCCTCGCCCGAAAGGTCTGCAAAGACTGCGGCGCGGACGATCCTGAAATCAGCCCCGAGGCGTTGATGACTGCGGGCATGAAGCCCGACGAGGCCAAGGCCTGTAAGCCACGCAAGGGGAAGGGCTGCAAGACCTGTAATCAGACCGGCTACAAGGGTCGCGTCGCGCTTTACGAGGTCATGGTGCTCAGCGACTCGGTCAAGGACCTCATTCTCCAGGGTGCATCGACTGGCGAGCTCAAGACCGAGGCCATTCGCTGCGGGATGAACACCCTGCGTCGCTCCGGCCTCAACAAGATCAACGAGGGGATGACCACCCTCGAAGAGGTCTTGCGCGTGACTGCCGCCGATTAGCCTGGGACCGCCTGGAGTGCCGGGCGACACCGAGCCACGAATAGTGCGCGATTTCGCTCCTCGCGGGTCCGACCGAGCTCGATCGGACCCGCGATGACGAAAGCTTGCCGTGCCGCGGGCATCTTCTGTACGCTAACCCACAGGTCGCAGGCCTGCAAAGCAAGCCAGAGATGACGACATCGACCATCAATCTGCACCAGCTGCTCAAGGCCCTCCTGGACCAGGGCGCGACGGACCTCCACATCACGACGGGGGCTCCGCCGATGCTGCGCATGGACGGCAAGCTGCTGCCGCTCAAGGTGCCGCCGATGGGACCGATCGAGACCAAGCAGCTTTGCTACTCGATCCTCTCCGATAAGCAGAAGCACGCCTTCGAAGA
>CAZVEM010000351.1:0-5870 GCA_964626165.1 uncultured Nannocystaceae bacterium | reverse complement strand
GACATGATGCCAAAGGTTCAGAGCGTGATGAGCTCGCGCGGTACTGTCACGCCCGACTCGCGTACCAACACGCTGATCGTGATGGACACGGCTGAGAACCTCGCCCTTGCGCAGCAGCTGATCGACCAGCTCGACAGCCAGACGCCGCAGGTACTGATCGAAGCCCGTATCGTCGAAGCACGTACCAACTGGCTGCGCCAGCTCGGCATTCAGTGGGGCTTTGACTTCATCGCCAGCCCCGGTACCGGCAATCCCACCGGCCTCGCGTTCCCCAACTCCCTTGGCGTTGGTGGTGGTAGCGGTGGTGCGCAGGCCGATACCCGCGGTCTGATTCTGCCCGGTGCTGCCTCAAGCCCGAACTACGCGGTCGACCTTCCAGCCCCCGTCGGTCCTGGCGCCGGTGGTGCGATCGGCTTCTCCTTCGGCAGTATCAGCGGAAACCTCAACACGAACCTCCGCCTCAGCGCCGCCGAAGACGCCGGCGAGGTCCGCATCATCTCCGCACCAAAGGTCGTCACGCTCGACAACACCCAGGCTCAGATCGAGCAAGGTGTTCAGATCCCGATCTCTCAGGTGTCTGCGCAGGGCGTCAATACCCGCTACGTCAACGCGACGTTGGCGCTCCGGGTCACGCCGCATGTCACCAACGAGGGCGCGATCTTGCTGGACGTCCAGGTCCAAAAGAACGAAGCCGACTTCGTCAACACCGGCGCTCGAGGCGATCCGACGATCCTTACCAAGCAGGCGCAGTCGCAGATGCTCATCAACGACGGCGACACTGCAGTCATCGGTGGTATCTACACGCGCAACACCTCGGTGAACCGCAAGAAGATCCCCTGGATCGCCGACATCCCGATCATCGGATGGTTCTTCAAGAACAAGACCCAGACCGACACGCGGTCCGAGGTGCTGATCTTCCTCACGCCCAAGATCGTCAACCGCTCCACCAGCATCGGTGGCGGCTGAGCCGCTCCCCCGCGGTGGGTGGCACGAACCTCACCCATGGACAATGTGGACCACGTCGGCTCCACCTCGACAGGTACGCCTGGACCCATCTTCCTTAGCGGAATGATGGGTTCTGGCAAGTCTCGTGTTGCGCGCGAGCTTGAACGGATCGGGCCGTTCCGAGCAGTCGACCTCGACGCGGAGATCGAGGCGTCGCAGGGGCGCCGGGTCGCAGAAATTTTCGCGCAACACGGCGAGGCAAACTTTCGTGCGATCGAACGCGACACGCTGGTCGCACTGGTCGACAAAGCGGCGGCGGCGTCAGAGCAGATCGTGATTGCCCTCGGTGGTGGCGCGGTGCTCAACCCCTCGTCGCGCACACTCATGAGCGAGGTCGGCCACCTCATTTGGCTTGATGTTCCCGTGGCCGAGCTCGTCGTGAGACTCGCGCGCGAAGTGTCCGTGCGCCCGTTGCTGACCCCGCCGCGCGGCTGGGGCTCGCACGCGGCAAAACGCGAGCTTCGCTCCCTGCTCGGCGTAGTTGGGACCACGCCGCCTTTGCCGCGACATCGGCCCGCGGGACGGCTTGAGGGATCACGGACAGCTGCGCGGCGCGTCTCGGCCGCCGGGCTGAGCTTGCCGCGCCGCGCCGGAACGCGCGCGGATCGGCACAAGCGCCCGCTGTGGGACGAGAATCGCCGCTGGCTTGAGCTGCGTCTTCACGCCTTGCTCGCGGCTCGCTCCGCGATGTATGAGGCCGCCAGCATCAGGGTCGACGGCCGCGGCTCGCCGCAGCAGGTCGCACAGCGAGTTCTTGCTGTCCTTGGTCACGGACCTCCATGAGTCAGCCGCATCCTTCGAGCTCCAGCGCCGGTGACCACGGCAAGCGCTCCAAGAAGCCCATCGCCGTCGACGTCGTTGTCCCATCGCAGAGCGCGGACTATCGCGTCGTGGTGGGGTCGGGCCAGCTTGAGCGGCTCGGCTACGAGCTTGCCCGCGTATTGCCCGGCAGTACTCGGGCGCTCATCGTCTCCGACAGCAACGTTGCACCGCTCTACCTGGCGACCGCGCAAGCCAAGTTGGTCGCGCAAGGGTTGGAGGTGCGCTCGCATGTCGTGCCCGCCGGCGAGGCAAGCAAGTCCGTCGCAGAGTTGATGGCGCTGGTCTCAAAGCTGGTCGACGACGGCTTTTCGCGGGACGACGTCGTGGTTGCGCTCGGCGGCGGCGTCGTCGGAGACCTCGCGGGCCTCGGCGCAGCGCTCTTTGCCCGTGGCATGGCCGTCGTCCAGGTGCCGACGTCCTTGCTCGCACAGGTCGACGCCTCGGTCGGTGGCAAGGTCGCGATCGATCTGCCGCAGGGCAAGAATTTGATGGGGACGTTTCACTTCCCCTCGCTCGTGCTCATCGACCCGGACGTGCTCGCCACCCTGCCGGCGCGCGAGCTCAGCTCGGGGTTGGCGGAGATGATCAAGCACGCGCTCTTGTTCGCGCCGCAGCATCTCGACGAGCTGCTCGAGCAGCTCGAGGCGATTCGTTCCGGCACCGCGGAGTCGCTTCCCAAGCTCATCGCGGTCTCAGTCGGTCTCAAGGCTGCGTGTGTGAGCAGGGATCCGCGAGAGGTGGCAGATAGCCGAAAGGGCCGCGTTCTCCTCAATCTGGGGCATACGGTGGGGCATGTTCTAGAGCACCTGAGCAACTACACGATCACACATGGCGAGGCCGTGAGCCTGGGTCTGGTCGCCGCAGCGCGGATCTCAGTGAGCTGTGCGGGAGCCCCAGCCGCGCTTGAATCGATCGTGGTCGAGGCGCTCGGGAAGGCCGGTCTGCCCACCGATCTCGACGAACACCTCGCGCGCTTCCATGAGGCGACGCTGGTTCAGGCGCTCGGGCAGGACAAGAAGCGACGTGCACAAGGCGTGACCTACATCGCGCTTAAAGACATTGGGGAGCCTCGCCTGCTCACTCTCGCGCCGAGTCAGATCATCACTTTGTTGCGCTCGCCGGCTGCGCCTTGCTAGCATTGTCGACAGCACGGCGTCCGTGCTGAGGCACCCATGCGTATTTTTCGAACTGTTGCCGTGGCGTTGTGCGCTTTGAGCTTTACCGCGTGCTTGGATGAAACCGAGGAACTGATCGTGCTCGGCGCGGTTCCGGCGGGGGACGATTGCTCGGGGGGGGGTGGCGACGGAAGCTATCTCGGCCGAGGCATCGTCGATACGACGTTCGCCGGTGGAAGCTACATCGCCTTTTTCGACCTGAAGAACAATCTGCGCGGGATCGATCCAGCGAACAGCTCAAATGGCGTCGACGATTCGGAGATGCAGCTGCAGGACGTCATCGTTGGAATTCGCGCGCCGGGCACGACCGATGCGATCTCTGAATATACGCTGCCGCTCTCGACCATCAGCATCGCGGGGGGCAAGATCGTCAGTGTTCCAGTCGATATCCCGATCGACTTGCTCGTAGCCGCCACGCCAGTGGGCGCGGGTGAGGCAGCGTTTGCGTTGGTAGACGTACGCTTCCGCGCGTTGCGGGCGAGCAATTCGAGCGGAAAGAGCAATCTCGGCCGAGTGGAGTCGCGCGTCTTTAGCCACCCCATCCAGGTGTGCAGCGGTTGTCTTCGTCAGTGCGTTCCTACGCTGGTGACGCCGGAGGGCGCGACGACGCCGATCGACGTTTGCACCCCGGATGCGTGTGCAAACAATCCTCCGGCCGTTGAGGGGTTGGCATGTGCGTCCGTGCAAGACACGCCAGTCAGTCCGATTTGCTGCGACGGCGTCGGTACGGGCTGCGCGCCCTGAACTGGAATGCCGCGCGGCCCCGGGGCGGCGGCGGAGCCTGGGGACTCCGGGCGAATGAGCGCCCGCGCACGTCTTGAGCATCGCGCTTCGATCTGAGACGATGCCGCGGCTAGGGCGTCCCAAGAGAGCATCATGCGAGAGATCCTGGAAAAGATCGTTGCGAGCATTCCAGGCAGTGCTGCCGTGCTGATGGGCTTTGACGGCATTGCGATCGACCAAGCCGCATCGCCCGAGGCTGCCGCCGACGTCGAGTCGATAGCGATGGAGTTCTCGTTTCGTTTCATGGAGCTGCGCAAGGCGGCAGAGAGCCTGGATATGGGCGAACTGCAGGATGTCGTCGTCAAAGCCGCGCGTGGCTCTTTGATCGTGCGCTGCCTCAACGAGGAGTTCTTCGTGGCACTCTACCTCGATCAGCCGATGCATCTGGGCAAGGGGCGCTGGTTGCTCCGCTCTTCGGGCGACGGCCTTCGCGCCCAGCTCTGAGGCCAGCGCTGCTCTGGCCTCGCGGCCATGACGGCCTCGGAGCGATCCCCGGGCCCGTGACGGCACTGCGCAGACGGGGCCGTGCCGCCACAGGCGGAGCGGCAGGATGCGGTCGCCGCTGCGCACCTCCGGATGCGGTGGGCGACAAACGCGGTCGAGTTCGCCGGCGCGCGAATCGTTGGGGGCAGGAACGGCAGTATCGGCGGGCCTGTGTCACTATCGCCGGCCAGCGCCATGACCACGCGACCCCGAGTCCTCGTCCTCCACGGACCGAACCTTTCGCTTCTGGGAGAACGAGAGCCCGGGATCTACGGGCAAACCAGCCTCTCCGAGCTCAACGCGTCCCTGATGGCGCTTGGCGACGAGTTAGGCGTCGAGGTCGACTGCGTGCAGTCCAACTCGGAAGGGGGCCTGATCGACGCGCTGATCGGTGGACGACACCTGTATCGCGGCGTTGTCTTCAATCCTGCGGGCTACACGCACACCAGCGTGGCCCTCCAGGACACCATGCGCGCCCTCTCGCTGCCCGTCATCGAGGTCCACATGAGCAACCTGTGGGCGCGGACGGGCGACGGTGGCGACTTTCGCGGCCGATCCATCACCGGAGCGGCGGCCGCCGGCGTCGTGATGGGACTGGGCGTCGACTCCTACAAACTCGCGCTCCGGCAGTTAGCATTGCGCACCAACGCCTGAGCTTTCGGCCCCAGGGCCTTCCTCCCAAACGCCTCCGCTCAGCGAACCCTTCGGTCCCATGTCCGACGAACACGACTCCCAACTTCCAGACCTCCGCTACGTGCGGGAGCTTGCCAAGGTCTTCCGTCAATACGAGCTCGACGAGATCGAGATCGAGAACGGTACGCAACGTATCCTCCTGCGTCGAAGCGAAGTGCCCGGCCACGCCTACGTCGCGGCGCCAGCGATGGCGTCGGCGGCCACACCGGTTGCGATCACCACCACACCCGTTGCGGTTCCCGCTGTCGCCACGCATGCGGCTCCTGGCGTGCAAGAGGTGGATACGGCCGAGTACTTCACGTCGCCCTTCGTCGGCACGTTCTACTCCAAGCCGCGACCCGATGCCGATCCCTTCGTCAAGCAAGGAGCGCGCGTCCAGCCTGGAACCACGGTCTGCATCGTGGAAGCGATGAAGCTCTTCAATGAGATCGAAGCCGAGTTTCCGGCCGAGATTCTGGAGACTCTCGTTGAAAACGGCCAGCCGGTTGAGTTCGGCGCCAAGCTCTTCAAGGTCCGCCGCCAGTGAACCGACTTCCATTCCAAAAGGTTCTGGTCGCAAATCGTGGCGAGATCGCGCTTCGCGTGATCCGTGCGTGTCGCGAGCTTGGGCTGCGGACGGTGGCCGTCCACTCGACCGTGGATGCCAACGCGCTCCATGTTCGTTTCGCCGACGAGGCCGTCTGCATCGGCCCGGGCCCTGCGACGCAGAGCTACCTCAACATCCCCAACATCATCGCTGCGGCCGAGATCTCCGGGGCCGACGCGGTCCATCCCGGCTATGGCTTCCTCTCGGAGCGGGCCGAGTTTGCCGACGTTGTGCAGCGCTGCGGCATGACGTTCATCGGACCGGATCCCGCGCACATGCGTGCCATGGGTGACAAGGTCCGTGCGCGCGAGACCGTGACCGCC
>CAZVEM010000350.1:0-5873 GCA_964626165.1 uncultured Nannocystaceae bacterium | reverse complement strand
TCGCCGTAGGCCTTCTCCCAGCCCGGTGTCTGCCAGTTCACCCGCTTCTGGCCCTTCCGCGGGGTCAGGTCCTGACCGTCGTTGCCACCCATGATGACGACGACGATGTCGGGTTCGCGGAGCTCGATCTGGCGCTTGGCCTCGTCCATCCAGTCGAAGTAGTCGGGTCGTGCGAGTCCTGACGCACTCTTTCCCTTGCGGAACGCTCGGATCTGCGGATGCGCATCGAGCTTCTTTTGCAGCAGCACGCCAAATCCGGTCGCGGCCATCGAATCCCCAAGGATCAGCAGCTTGCGCTCACCGACCGCTGCCGGGGTATCGGCGGTGTTGTCTTCGACATCGTCCGCGGTCGCTGTGGCGTCGACTCCGTCGGCTGCGGCGGTCTTGGGATCCTCGGCGACCGCGACCTTGTCCGCCGCATCGCCTCCCTTCGGGTCGGCATCCGGCACGGCAGCCGCATCATCGCCGGCCGCACCGGACTCCGCGGGCGTCTTCGCCTCGCCTCCGCCACCCTCATCCTCCGCCGGGATCGCGGCCGCAGGGAGGTTGGACTCGGGCCCGTTTTCGGGCTTGCAGCCAGAGCCCATCCACAGCGCCGCGCTCAGCATCATGACCAACGTGCGCGCAGTGAGGCGCAGCGGCCCAGCCCTCGGGACGGGCGCTCGATTCGCGCGCGGGGCTGGGGTCGGGTTCGGCTCCGCGTGGTCGGAATTCATCTGGCGCACGCTATCCCGACTCGGCCCGCTCGAAAAACAACCGGCTTGGGTTCCGGCCACGCACACTGCGCGGCGCGCAGGACCGCGCGCCGCAGCCGTCGAGAGAGCCGATGTGGAGCAATCTCGCCGCAGCCCCTGGCACGACGAGAACACCGTTGCGGGCGTCTTGAGCACGGCCACTACACGCGCCCACGCTCGGCGTGATTCCGCGAGGGGCCGTGATTCTGGCTCCGACTCGCCCGGCGCCAGCCTCGGTATTCCTCGGCGCGTCGCCGAGATCGCCTCGCAGTTCGAGGCGCTCAACAGACGGCTCCAATCGCGCGCTGGTCACTCTCGCGATCCTGTGAAAGACTGTTGCTCGGACGGTAGGAGCACACGCATATGACCGAACAGACCAAAGCCTCGATTCGCCGCTGGCGAGTGGCCCGCAGCATCGTTCTCGGCACCATCTTGGCGACAGGGGCAGCGGCCGCTGCCGTCGCTGTGTTCGCACCACGACCCGCGTGCCATGGCGGCGGACACCATGCATCGCGCGGCTACGTCTACAGCGGCATCGGTGTGGAGCTTGAGCAGCGGGCCGATCAGTACGTTGTGCGACGAGTGTTCGCGGGATCGCCTGCGGACGGTGTGGTTCAGCCCGGCGCCGTGCTCGTTCGTGCGAACGGCTACCGCGCGCAGGATCTCGGCGGCTGGACGGGCCTAATCCGCGGTGAGCCCGGCACCACCGTGGAGCTCGAACTCGCATATCACTGCGGCGGACACGAGACCGTCACGCTCAAGCGCGACACCATTCGCGTTCGTCGTTAGCGGCTGCGTTCAACGCCTCCCATCGCGCTCGCGGTGAAGCCTGCTCTGCATGGGCAAAGCGCTTCAATCGTGAGCGCGATGTTGATTTGGGCCCCGGCTGTCCATCATGGCCAAGGCCATCGGGCCCGGGGTCTACGCTCGCTGCGTGGAGTCACTCGTGCGCGCGCGGCAGGACCCAAAGGTCATCGAGGAACACCGCTGCCTTCTCATCGTCGTCAAGGACTTCGACGCGAACGCGGCGCTGCACCGCGGCGTCGTCGAGTGCGACGTGCACCTCCTCAAGCTTCCACTGCTCGCGCGGAAGCTCGACTCGGACCAGCTCGGTCTTGGTCTCCGCATCGACGATCGAGACGCGCACGCCGCTTCCTCGCCCACCGCGCCCGAGCAGCATCACCAACTCTTCGCCCTTGTCGATCACGATCACGGGCGACAGCGCACTTCCAAGGCCGAGCAGTCCATCGACGTTCGCGGTCGAGAGCAGACGCGCGCCGCCGATCGGTCCGACCAAGGGTATCGAGGAACTCCTGCGCTGCGTGCCATCGCTGCCGAGCACGGCGCTTCCATCCTCACCGTGCACGGACCAAGCAGGCGTGAGGCCCAGCGAATAGCCCTGCAGCTCGAAGCCGGAAAAGTCGTTCTCCTCAAAATCTGCAATGACACGAGCGCCAGCGGGAAGCTCGCGATCGCGAACGCGTGCGAGCACAAGCTGCGCCGCATCCCATGGCTGGGACATCCCGCCATCGGACATATACCCGCTCCAAAGGCGCACACGCGCCGTACCCGACAGGCGTGCTTCGAGAAAGTAATGCCCCTTCAGGACCGCAAGCATCCACGCGGGCGGTGGGCCATCGCAAAACACACGGGCGTAGCGCTCCTGCGTCAAGTCGCTCTGGATGTCGCGCTGCATCTTGCGCCGTGTGGTGGCCTCCACGTCGTTTAGGCCCATCGCGCTCACCTCACCGAGAAACGGGTCAGAGCCTTGCACGGACGCGCCCGGATCCCCGACCAGGACACTCCACCAAGGGCGATGCAGCGCGAAGAGTGGCCCCTCGCCCGCCTTCGCGGCGGCGAGCAGCACCTCGCGCTGCGCTAGCGCAGCTCGCCATGCGACCAGACTCGGCGCAGTACGGCCAAGCTCCATGAGTCGATAGCTCGACAACAATGCACCGGGCCCTTTCTGCTGCAACACCGTCGACTGCGGCTCAAGCAACGCAGAGAAGGCCAACTGGGCGGCGAGCAGCAGCGTGACAAAACTGCGGATCAGCGAGAGTTCGGACGCCGTGGTCGCGACGGCGATCGCGATCGCGCTGAGCGTGACGCCCGGAATGAACGCGTTGCTCTCTGCCCACTGCGTCGAGTACCCAATGGCGCCAACGACCAGACCCGCGATCGCGACACAGCACCAGAACCAGCACTCGTGCCAGGTTGGCGCCAACGCACCACCCTCGTGCTCGGCGCGAGGCGAGTTCCCTCGCGCAGCGACTTGGGTCACGTCTGCACCGGCCGCCGCGTGTGAGGGGCGCTGCCCCGTCGCTGGTCCTTTGCGGGCGAGGGCCTGGCGCAGCGCATGCGCCAGCAGCAGCGCCAGCGCCAAGGCCACAAACGGCGCTGCGTGGAGGTGCATCCACCACGCCTTGCGGGTGAGCCGCTCCCAGTTGAGTTCGTGCCCCTGATGACCCTGATAGACATAAAACCAGAGCCATCCCTGCGTCAGACGCTGTCCAAGCATCAGGCCGCCAAGGCACAACATCGCGACGCTCCCCACGTACGCTGCTAGCGATCTCCAAGCGCGCGCATGAACCGTCATCGGCAATGCCGCCAGCCCGCTCGCGAGGATCAGCACGACGGCGGTCTGCTTGGTCCAAAACGCGAGGGAGACGAACGCCCCGGCGAGCACGGCCCGCACGATCGAATCGTGGCGCAACGCGACCAGCAGCGCCATGAGCCCGCCCAGATAGAGCGCGAGCATGAGTGAGTCGGCGCGGGCAAGGTCCAACCATCGCGAGGTGAAGACAAACGCCGCCAAGGGTGCGGCCGCAGCAAAGAGCGCAAGCTCAAGGTGCTCCCAACGCTCACGGATCACGGCACGAGCAGACAGCACACAGATCACCGCGACAGAAACGATCGAGATCGTGCGGCCGAGCCAAAAGTCGATGCCAAAGACTCGGCCGAGCTGCGCGAGCAGCCACGGATAGAGCGGCGTATAGAGGAAGGGCACGAACTCGCGCGAGGGCTCGACATAAATGCCCGCGCCCTGCCGGATCCGCAGGGCGTGGACCAACATCCCTCCCTCCAGCCACTCCAGCTCCAGCGGGTAAGTGGCACGCCAGATGAAGACCGCGAAGCTCACAACGATCCAGAGGACGGACGCGACCGCGAGCCCAAGGGCGGCGCCGCGCAACGCCCTGAGCTGACGGGCGGCCGACACGATGGTGCTCGGTGGCTGCGTCGCCGTCGCTGGCCGGGACGCAGGTGCCCCGCTCACGGGCGACCTCCTCGCTCCGACTCGCGGCCCTGCGCATCGGCGGAGCGATCGCGTGTACCTTCCCCAGAAGTCTGTGCGCCAAAGGTACCCACGACCCGCGACTGTAGCTTGAGGCAGCAGTAGGACCCGGGGTCGAACCAGCCATCCTCCGTGCGCGGATCCTCGACGGCGCCGATCTCAATGCAGGCCCACTCGTAGGGGCCATACTTGCGGGCGGAGCTCTCGCGCGGACGCGGTCCGACCGTGCCTGCGTGACACAGGAGGTCCGGATCACGGGCACGCAAGAGCGATGCCGGCATCTGGAGCTGGTGACCGGGCCGCGCATCCTCTCCACGGCGCGGCTTGGACACCAAGGCGACCTCGCGATCCGTCAGTCCCAGCGTGTCGAGCACTTGGACCTCCGATGCGTAGGGCAAGGCACCCGCCGCACCAACGCTCACGAGCGTGTCGGCGGGCACTCGTTCCTTCAACAGGCGACCCGCCGCGATGCGGATCCTCGCAAATCGATCCATCGCGGTCACCGTCTCGAAGCGCCCATCGAGCCAAGCATGCGCGCGGTCCTCTGCGATTCGCCCCGGAAGTCGCACCGCGTTCGCACCGATCCAGACCGTGCAGAGCGCGGCAGCGATGAGCGCGTAACGATGGGAGGTCCTGGTCATCGGTCCCGCGTCTGCCTCAGCGCCTTCGTGACGCGCGGCGAGTCGCACACCCAACTGCGCCGTGAGTGCCCCAACCGTGAGCGCGAGCAAGACGCTGGCGGGCAAGAGCAGACGCCCGTAGGCCATGAAGTCCCCCCCCACCGACCACGGATAGGCAACGGCCGCCGCGAGCGCGAGTAACAGGGCAACCTGCGTGCGCCGAGCAAAGAGCAAGAGCGGCGATACCAACGGCAGGAGGACGCCCCGTCCCCACGCGATCACGTACGCGATGCCGGCAGTGTCGCGCAACAACGCACCGTGCTGCTTGACGGTCCACGTGTTGGGCGCCCAAGCCTCGTAGTAGTACCTGCGCCAAAGCAAATGGAGGCCGATCGGAACGCCGAGTGTGAGCAGCATGATGGCAAGCCCTCCCACCTGCGCGCGGCGTCGAGCGGCCAACGTGTCGACGAGCAGCAGCGGCAAGATCCAGATGATGGAGTCGGGACGAGTGAGCATCGCCGCAGCGGCCAGTCCCCCCGCCGGCGCCCATTGTTCTTCACGTGCGGCAAGCCATGCACGCAGTCCGAGCGCCACCGCCAGCGAACCCTCAAGTCCGCCGCTGCTCCAGGCAACAAACTCTGGCCACGTGCAAAGCAGTAGTGGGCCAAGGAGATCCATGAGACGGAGTTGCTCAAGCCGCCCCCTCATTCGCTCGGCGAGCTGACGCGCAGGACCCAATCGCTGCCCCTCCGCGGAGCTATCGGCCGGGGCCGCGCTCGCACCGGCGGCCGCGATGCGAAGCTGCGAACCGAGCACCGCGACCAGCCACAAGACCCAGAGCGAAGACGCCGCGCAGAGCAGCGGTGCGAGTCGCTCAGGCGCGACGCCACAAACGTCGCCGGCGGCGAGCAAGAGCACCCAGAGAAAGTTCGTATAGCCCTCGACACGTTCCAGCGGCGCGACATTGAAGGCGAGCTCGCCGTGGCGGGCTAGATTTCGTGCATAGCGAAAGCTGATGTACGCGTCGTCGCAGAGGAAGTGCCAGTAGCTGCGGTGTACCCCCCAGACGAGGGCAACCGCGCCAAGGCCAATGGCAAGCGCCCCCCCACCACCTAGGGCGGAAGTCCCAATGCGCGCGTGCGTAGGTCGGCGCTCTGCCGGTCGAGGCGATTGCGAGGCGTGCATGACCGGTCCGCGGCTTGCCCAACGTACCGCGCGCCCCCTGCC
>CAZVEM010000349.1:0-5899 GCA_964626165.1 uncultured Nannocystaceae bacterium | reverse complement strand
GGAGACGGCGACGGCGACGGTGATGGAGACGGTGATGGAGACGGTGATGGAGACGGTGATGGAGACGGCGACGGTGATGGTGATGGCGACGGCGACGGCGACGGCGACGGTGACGGCGACGGCGATGGCGATTGGCTGCCCAATACCGTTCCCTACGGCCCCTGCGACAAAGGCGGCGATGCGCAGTGCATGAACGGCGAGAAATGCTCGACCAAAGACGGCTGGTCGATCTGCAGCCAGCCCTGCAGCCTCTTGGACTCCGATTGCCCCAACAGCGCGATCTCCTCCAACGAATCGTGCCAAGACACGATCATCACCGGTGGCGTCGATCTGAGCTGCGTGATCGACTGCACACTTCTCGGCGACGAGTGCCCTGAAGGCATGGTCTGTGTCGGTGGCGTCTTCGACTTGTGTGTCTGGCCCACGCCATGACGGAGCCCTCGAGACCGCAAGCACAGACCGGGATTCGACTCGCGACCTGCACGACGCTGGGCGTGGGCGGAGCTGCAGCGCGCTTCTACAAAGTCCGCAGCATCGCGGAGCTGATTTCGATCTGGCGCCACGAAATTGAATTGGGAGCTCCGCGACCCATCGTGCTGGGTGACGGCAGCAACGTGGTTGTTAGCGACGCAGGAATTGACGGCGCCGTGCTCTCGCTTGAGCTGCGGGGTATCACCATCCAGACGGACCCGGCGGGCGCAACTCTCACCGTCGCCGCGGGTGAGTCGTGGGACGAGGTCGTCGCTCGCAGCGTCGAACTTGGGCTGGCCGGCATGGAGTGCATGTCCGGCATTCCCGGTCGCTGTGGCGCGGCGCCGATCCAAAACATCGGCGCGTATGGACAAGAGCTCAAGGACATCGTCGAGAAGGTTCGTGTCCTCGATACCTCAAGCCTGGCCGTGACCGAGTTCCCGACTCGCGAATGCGCGTTCGACTATCGGACCTCGCGCTTTAAGGCCGCGGACCGCGACCGCTTCGTCGTCGTCGACCTCTCCCTGAGACTCAGCGGCTCGCCCCCCGCACCGGTGAGCTACGAGCAGCTGCTTCGCGCGGCAGCCGAGCAGGGTGCCGACCTTTCGGACCTCAAGACGAGGCGCAAGATGGTCCTCGGCCTGCGACGCAGCAAGTCGATGGTGCTCGACTCTCAGGATCCCTGGTCGCGCAGCGTCGGCAGCTTCTTCATGAACCCAATACTCTCCGCGCAGAACTACGCGAAGCTGGCAGGAGAGCTTGAAGGCTGTCCGACCTGGCCAACCTCCGAGGGTGTCAAGCTGGCCGCCGCGTGGCTCATCGAGCGATCCGGCATCCGTCGCGGTCAACGAGTGGGAGGTGCCGCGATCTCAAAAGCCCACGCCCTCGCAATCGTCAACGTCGATCAGGCAAGTGCGGCGGACGTCATTGCACTGGCACGGCAGGTGCGTCGCGCGGTGCGGGACACCACAGGTGTGACCCTCGAACCCGAGCCGCGCTTTCTGGGATTCTCAGATGATCCCTTCTTAGGTGCCTGAGCCGCCGCATCGTCGCGACGAAATCATCGGCCGCGTCGTGAGGCGATGGTGTCGCTACTTGGTCGCTTCCGCGGCCTCCTCGTCTCGATCGGCCTTCGCCGCCCAGAGCGAGATGAGCTCGTCGTTGTCGACCACACGTGAGTGATAGTGGCCCCAGACATCACTGATGTACACCGCCGGACCCTGGCCGAGCTTGGGGCTGAGATAGATCGCGAAGTACTCCGCGCCCGAGTCGTCGACGGGACCGATCCGATCGAGCGGCTTACCGGTCACGGGCGAGAGCAGCTTGCAGCGGGTGCCCTTGGGCAGACCCTGCATCCCGCGCTTGCGTCGATCACCGTGGATGGGGCTGAGGTGGACGAGCTCATCGCGATCACCAGCGACGACCCGAAGGGTGATGGCAGGAAAACCGTCGAAGCTGACGTCATGCAGACCGATGAGGCGCTCGCCGTCGGGCCCGTATGCTTGGTTGACGATGACGATCACGTCGTCTTGCAGCACGATCCCTTCCGGGATCGACTCGCTTGCCCGACTCATGGAGTCGAAATCGATGTTTTCCTTCACCATGGCCACGCTCCTAGGGTGAGCACGCCACGTCTGGAGCCCTAACACAAGCCCCAGAACGCGATCGAGTCGAGATCGCCTCGGACAGGTCCTACCCGCCCAAGTAAAATGAAGGTCAAGCGCGAACTTTTTGGGTCCGTCGCGCGTCTTGGGTGCCGTGACTGAGCCGCTCGCCCTCGCTGTGGTGCCCCGTGCTCCTTTCTCGCTGCTGCGCCACATCGAGCTCCGCGTGCGGCGCTGGCTCGCGGATCCTGGGGTGATCGCGCCTCCCTGCGTTCGCGTCATCGAGTATCTCGATGGCAGGCCGGGCCGCGTCGTGGTCGTCCGCGGGCCACTGCCCCAGCCTCGACTGCGCGCGCTCGGCCGCCTGATCTCCCGTCGAAGCGCGAGCGTGGCGCTCAACGCTGCGGGCGAGCCGGAGCTTCGCGTCCTTCACGATGGCGCGCGTGCCAGACTGGTGTTCGCGGACCAAGTGCGCGGTGAGCTGCGCGTCGGCGTTGCTCGCGTCGGACTCGATGAGCTTGCGCGCGATCCCAGCCTGCGCGCGGACCAGGCCGCGACGACTAGCTACGCGCTCCCGATGGGAAGTACCGCGGTCGTGCGATCGGGGAAGCGCTCGTGGCGGCTCGACTGCGGACGCGACTGCGAGATCTAAGCCAGCCACGGCGAAAAGCGTCTGCTAAGCGCGCTAGGCCGGTACCTGGACCGCGAGGTACCACACGAGGCCCGCGAGCATCGCAAGGATCTCGGCTGCGACCAAGATCGGAAGCGCGCGCCCACCATGACCTGAGATGCGCGCCGACAGACCTGCGGCCACGCCAATCCAAGTGAGCACCGGGATCCCACCACCAAAGAGCGCCGAGCTTACAAGCGCGCCTGCCCAATTTTGCCGCAAGAGCTCGGGATGTTGTGGCAATACGCCGAACCAGAGCATCCCCAAGGTCGAGCCGGAGAGCGAGGCAATGGCGGCGATCCCAAGCTCAAGCGGCGTGGGGCGCCGGCCCTGCGTGGAAGTTCTCGAGCCCACGCCGTCCGAGGTCGTCGTCGACACGCTATCGCGCATGTCCGCCGCGCTTGCCAGCGGCTCTGCGGTCTTGGTCGCCTCGGCGTTCACTGCCGCGCGTGCGCGTGCGGCCGCCTCCCTGGCGGCACGCTCTCGCTTGACCTTGGAGGCCCCCACGCGCGCAAGCATGCCGCCTGCGGGCAGTTGACTCCAGCAAGTGGCCGCCTCGCGTGGGGAGCGGCACCGCACGCGCGGCCGGGCAATGCGGGGCTCGAACCAAACGGTCAACCGCGCTCGGGTACGTCGTCGCCGGGGGGTCGTGCGAGCCGCTGTGCCAGCGCGAGGACCGAGCGCGGCGACGACCCCTCGGCCTTGTTGTTGATGATCACGTAGGACTCGTCAACGCCGCGCTGAATCGCGCGAAGGAGAATTCTCGCGACCGTGTCTCGTGTTCGAGGATCGGGATCGACGAAACGATCAAAGGGCTCATATCGATCGACCGCGCTGGCGTAGGTCTGACCGGCGTGAAGCATCCAGCGGATCAGCATTCGCTTGCGGCACGCGGCGGCCGCAATCCGCAACTGATCGCGGAGGTCCGGCATCCCCGGCCACACCACCAGGCCAAACCCCCAGTTGAGACTGACGAGAACCTCGATCACATCTGGGATCAACCAGCCAGGGTGACGAAACTCGACCGCGCAGGGCACTTGAGGATCCATCGCGCGTCCCATGTCGAGCATGCGCCCGGCGAGGGCCTGCACTCCCCCGAAATGCGCCGGGTCAAAGGGCGGGAACTGGAGCAGGAGGCAGCCCAGCTTGTCCCCGAGCCCCTGCAGCGCCGGCGCAAACACCTGTGTGCGAGCGAACTCCACGGCGAGGAAGTCCGGGTTGGCACCACACGCATCCTGCATTGTCTCGCGCTCGGCCTTGCCGTGGGCGCTCCCATTCTCGCGCGGCGCGGCGCGTTGACGGGGACCTCGGCCCCACGGCGAGGTCAGCTTGGCATCCGCTTTGATCAGAAACCGGAAATCCTCAGGCACTTGCCCTGCCCAGCGCTGCAGCACCTCGACGTCGATCGGTCCGTAAAACGCCCGATCAATTCCTACGCTCCGCAGCAGAGGGTGCCGCGCATACGCCAAGAGTCCTCGCTGTGATAAGAGCGAATCGCTGTATCGGCGATCGTAGATCAGACCTTCCCAACCGGGGAAGCTCCAGGACGAAGTGCCGAGGCGGACACTCGGGTGGAGCGCGGCTACCAGCGAAGGATCGATGGAACACGCCTCCGGATGAAGGTGCGGACCACGATCATCCGGGAGCCAGCGCAGCTGGCGTGGGTCATCGCGACTGCGTCCGGTGCCCGTCACACTGCCTCCTCCGCCAGATTGGGCTCGCGGCGGCTCTCGACCAAGCAGAGCGCCGCGTAGTTTCTCGGGCGGAGCCGTACGCAACGATGGGTCGTGGCGCACCGAGCTTGGTCGCGGCGTGCCCAACGACGATGAGGCCGCGCGCAGTGAAATCCTGCACGCGGCCCCCTCATCATGTTCGATGTTCGCCGAGGCGACGATCAGCCAGCAGTGCAGAGGAACTGCACGTCGGCTTCACCCTCGGTCTTGAGCGCCGTGCAGCTTGAACCGCAGAGCAGAATCTGGTTGTACTGCATGCTCCACACCCAACCACTAGTCAGGCCCGAGCAGTCACTTCCCATCTGCGCAGGAATGGTCATGCCGTTGATGAGCACCTTGGTGAACTGCGGATAGATCGGCTCCTCCGTGAGATCCAAGGTGCAAACCTGCGCGTCGGAGATGGCCGTCGCGATCGCATCCTCAAGCTCGGCCTGGTTGTTGGCGTTGTAGAACTTCTCTGCACCGGCCTTTGCAGTGCCGCCGTCCACCGCGAGCTCATTGAGCTTCACGAAGGGATTGATGTTGTCCGGCTCGCCGTCATTGGGGTTGTTGAGCGTGGTGTTCTGGATGTCGACGCCCACCACGTAGGTCTTGTAGCCCTGGGCCAGCGCCATCTGGACGCTGGTGTGAACGCCCTGGTCGTACACGCTCCAGAGGTTGAGGTTGCTTTGGCCTGATGCGCAGTTGGCCGCTCCGTCGGTGACCAGGATGATCGCCTTCGGGCCAGGGAACGACTGCATTGACTTGGTCGCGAGGTGGGCTCGTGCACCATCGATGCCCTTACGTGCCGGAGTGGCGCCAAAGCTTCCCGCGTTGCCGTATGCCAAGGTCTGCGCCGGCAGCTCGTTGATCAGGAGCGCGTCCGAGCCTCCGTTGTTCTGGACAAAGTACTCGGGCTCAGCCGCGATGCCGCAGGATCCCGTGTAGGTGTTGTTCGCGTTCTTGTAGGGGAAAAGCTGCAGACCGAAGTTCACGTCCGCGGCAAATGAACCCAGCAAGCTGTCGACGACTGCGTAGAGCGTGTTCCAGCGCGTGACGATTGGCAGCGGGCCACCACCGTCGGGATCCCAGGTGTTTTGGAACATGCTGCCCGACTTATCGAGTACCAACATCACGTTGAGCGGCGTCGGCTTCGCGATGAATTCGAACTCGTCGCAGATCGAGCTGTCGTCGGTCGTGTCGCCGTCGCCATCTCCGTCGCCGTCTCCATCGCCGTCGCCGTCTCCATCGCCGTCTCCGTCTCCATCGCCATCTCCGTCGCCATCACCGTCGCCGTCGCCGTCGCCGTCGCCGTCGCCGTCTCCATCTCCATCTCCATCTCCATCGCCGTCGCCATCACCATCACCATCGCCGTCGCCATCACCGTCCCCATCACCGTCACCGTCTCCGTCGCCGTCGCCATCGCCATCGCCATCGCCATC
>CAZVEM010000348.1:0-5911 GCA_964626165.1 uncultured Nannocystaceae bacterium | reverse complement strand
GACCATGGCGGCCACGGTGCTCTTGCCGTTGGTGCCGGTGATGAGCACCGTCGGCACGCGGCCGTCGAGAAGCGCAAGCGCGAGACTCATCTCGCCATGCACGGCCGCGCCCGGGCAGAACTTGGCGGCGATCGCCCGCGGTCGCTGCGGTGGAACGCCTGGACTGAGCACGATCAGGTCAGGGCCGGCCCCAAGCGCGTCCTCAAGAGCTGCGTCCCCGGAGACGAACGCGACGCCTTCGTGCCAGCCGGGATGATCGAGCGACGAGGCGGTGTTGGTCGGGGGCCATGCCTGGGCGCGTGCATCGTGCACTTGGACCTCGACCCCGTAGCTGTGCAGCAGTCGCGCCGCTGCAACGCCACTGCGACCCGCTCCAAGTACGATCGCGCGGCGCCAGGGCAGCGCGGACCGAAGTTGCAGGGTCGCCAGTGTCGAGCTCGTGGGTGCCGTGGGGGACATGGGGTCAGTTCGTCCGCGGTGAGGCGCCGTCAACGTTTAAACGCGCAAGCTCCAAGCGGCGAAGCGAGGGTGGCAGCCCTTGGGTGGCGCGCGTGCAAGAACGCCTGCTAGCGCAGCTTGAGTGTGGCAAGGCCGATCAGCGCGAGCATGAAGCTGATAATCCAAAAGCGCACGACGACCTTGGGCTCTTGCCAGCCCTTCTTTTCGAAGTGGTGGTGGATCGGCGCCATGAGAAACACGCGCTTGCCGGTGAGCTTGAAGTACGCGACCTGCACGATCACGCTGACGGCCTCGGCGACAAAGACACCGCCGACGATCAGAAGCGTGAACTCGTTCTTCGAGGCCACCGCGAGGAAGCCCAGCGCGGCACCCAGCGGTAGCGAGCCAACGTCGCCCATAAAGACGCTCGCCGGGAAGGTGTTGTACCAGAGGAAGCCGATGCCAGCGCCGCACATCGCGCCACAGAAGATCGCGAGCTCACCGACGCCAGGGATGTGGGCGATGTTGAGGTAGCGGGCAATGTCGAAGCCCGCGATGATCGTGCCCGCGACGTAGGTGAGGATCAGGAAGGTGCCGGCGTTGATGATGATCGGGCCGATCGCAAGGCCGTCGAGGCCGTCGGTCAAGTTGACCGCATTGGAGGCACCGATGATCACCACCATGCTAAAGACGATGTAGACCGCGGCCGGCAGCATCAGCTGCGTCGAGTAAAAGTCCGTGAAGGGCACCACGAGCCGATAGCGGACGCCATCCGGCATCAAGTCCGTGCCAAAGAGCAGGTAGGTCGCGGCGCCGCTCACCAGAAGCTGACCCAGGATCTTGTAGCGTCCAGGCAGGCCGCCGGTGCTGGTCTTGCGCACCTTGAGGTAGTCATCGACAAAGCCAATCACGCCCGTACCGACGGTCACCAAGCTGGCGCCGAGGACGAAGCGATTCGACATGTCCGCCCAGGCGACTGTCGAGAGCACCACCGCAAAGATGATGAGGCTGCCGCCCATGGTCGGCGTGCCGCGCTTGGAGAAGTGCGACTCGGGACCGTCATCCCGCACGACCTGCCCAAGCTGGATCGACTGGAGAGTGCGGATGAACCACGGATAGGCAAAGAGGGTGACCAGCAGCGAGGTCAACGTGGCGAGGATGATCCGCGTCGACGTGTACCGCAGGACGTTGAGCCCTGAGAGGAACTCCGCCTGCTCGCGGAGGCTGTATAGAAGCTGGTAGAGCACCTTCCTCCATGCTCTGGCACACTCGGTGCGCCGCGAGCAAGATTCCAGCACAGACGACGTTCCGGGCTGCGCGCCGCATTCCCAGCCGTCGCAAAAGGCCGATCCGCGGCCGATCCCGCGGCAAAAAATTTGCGCTCGCACGGCCCGCAGAGGGCGCACAGGGCGATGCAACCACCCCGGAGGACGCGCGGCGAACGCAGTGTGAATCTTCCCTGAGGGCTGGCGCACGGAGGTCCACAACGCCCTCACCGCCGTGGCCATGGGGCGCGTGCGATAACCGATCGCATGCGCCTGACGCCCGCTGAGCTCATCGCATGCCTCAACGCAAGTGGGCCGCACGTCGGCGATGCCCACGACGAGGTCGCAGTCCTCCATCGCGGCAGCCGAGTGATCTCGGGCGCGGTCATCGATTCTCGTGTTGAGCATCGCGACGGCGTTTTCGTTGCACTCGTGGGTGTCCGCGACGGTCACGACTTTCGAGATGCCGCGATCGAGAAAGGCGCAAGTGCGATTCTCCAGCAGCGGGGCCGAGAGCTCCCTGGACTCGCAGTCGATCGCGACGTGACCGTCATCGGGGTCGACGATCCCCTCGCCGCACTCACCCAGCTCGCGCGAGAGGTGCGTGGGCGATTCGCGGGACCCGCGGTCGCGCTCACCGGCAGCAATGGAAAGACCACGACGCGCGCGCTGACGAGCGCGTTGCTGGAGTTGCGCTGGCCGGGTGCGGTGCTTTCGACCAGGGGTAACTTCAACAACCACCTCGGTGTGCCTTTAACGCTGCTTGGTGAACCCCATCAGCCCGCGGCGTTCTGCATTGAGCTCGGCATGAGCGCTCCGGGCGAGAACGAAGCGCTTGCTTCGATCGTGCGCCCGAGCGTTGGGATCGTGACCTCGGTCGCGCTTGAACACCTTGAGTTCATGGGGTCGCTCGCGGCGATCGTGGACGCCGAACTCGAGGTCGCCAAGCACATCCAACCCGGCGGAGCGCTGGTGATTCCGGGCGACGATGCTGACATCGCGCAGGCGCTTTCCAAGATGGAGCAAGCACGCGGCGTCCCGCTTCCATTTCGAGTGCTGCGCTTTGGCCCGGCGAGCTGCGATCCCGATCTCAGCGTGGAAGCGGTCCCCGACGCGGACGTGACGCGCGGCAAGCTGCGCGCGCGTGATGGCGCGCAGTTTGAGATCGAGCTGGCACTCTTCGGCGCGCACAACCTCCGCAACGCCGCGGCCGCAATCTTGGCTGCGCGCCACATTGGGGTGGCGGACGAGGGCATGGTCGAGGCGCTCGCAAACGTGCAGCCCGTCGGGAATCGCGGTCGCGTGCTCAAGGTCGCAAGCACCACCGTGGTGGCCGACTGCTACAACGCAAATCCAGGTTCCATGACCGTGGCCCTTCGGGCGCTGGCGGAGGCGGGTCGTGCAACCAACAACCGGACGATCGCGGTCCTGGGCGATATGCTGGAGCTCGGAGAGACCGAGCAAGCGCTCCACCGTGATGTTGGCGAGCTGGTGCGCGAGCTCGGTATCGACCACCTGTTCGCCGTCGGCTCACTCGGCTCGTGGATTGCAGACGGCGCGCGGGGAGGCGCGACGCGGGTGCAAGACTTGGGCGTGATCGCGGAAGAGAACGATCTGCGCGCTGCGGTCGACGAGATCCGCTCGTTGCTCGCAGACGGCCAAGCGTCCACGCTCCTCTTGAAAGCCAGTCGAGGCATTCGACTCGAGCGGGTGGTGACCGCGCTGGTGGAAGTCCCCTCGCGCGACTGATTCGCCGCGACGCGACGCGACGCGACGCCACCGCCACCGCCACCGCCGGATCCTCTTGGCGCCGCAGCGGCCGGTTACGCCCTTGCACGGCGCGAGAGCGCGGCGGCGGCGTGACTGCGGTCATCGAAGTCGATCTTGCCCGTCGCGAGGATCTGGTAGGTCTCGTGACCCTTCCCCGCGATGAGTACCGTGTCCTGTGGATCTGCGTGAGCGATCGCGTGCGCGATGGCCTGGGCGCGATCCACCATGCGAAGCACCTGCGCAGGGCCCTGAGGGCCGGACTGTGACGCCGATGTGGTCGGCGCAGGGGCGAGCATCGCGTCGACGATGCGCTCGGGATCCTCACTTCTTGGATTATCTGAGGTCGCGTAAAACACGTCCGCGCCGTGCCGCGCTGCTGCGCCCATCAGCGGACGCTTGGTGGGATCACGATCGCCGCCGCAGCCAAGAAGCACGATGAGTCGACCCGAACAGCTCGGCCGGAGTGCTGCCAGGGCACGCTCCACGGCATCGGGTGAATGCGCGTAGTCGACAAAGACGCGTGGTCCATCGATGCCGGTGACCGCGACGGGCTCAAGACGGCCAGGTGCACCACGGCTGCGGCCAAGCCCTTCGATAAGTGCGGCGTCAGGGAGATCGAGCGCGATCCCAAGACCGATCGTTGTCAGCACATTCTGAAGGTTGTACTCGCCGATCATCGGCGTGACGAGCTCGAGCTGGCCTCTCGGCGTTTCGACCACCAGACGCGTACCGCTGGCGAGGAGCGTCGATGACCCGACCAACCGACTGTCACTCGCCTGCACGGAGCTTCGGTGCAGCACCTGAATCTGCGCCTGCACGTCGCCTCGCAGCGAGGTTCGCCAGCACCGCTGACCTCGCGTCGCGGCGAAGAAGTCGTCGGCTTGCGGCATATCGTCGCCTGTGGCGACCGCGACGCCGTCACCGCGCAAATAATGGCCGGCAAGCAGGCACTTCGCTGCGAGGTAGGCCTCCATCGTCGGGTGATAGTCCAGATGATCCTGCGAAAACGAGGTCATCGCGACTGCGTGAAAACGGAGCGGCTCAACTCGCCCTTGATCGAGGCCGTGGGAAGAGACTTCCATGACCGCGTGCGTTGCCCCTTTGGCGACGGCACGGTGAAGCGCGCGCTGAAGATCTGTCGGAAACGGAGTGGTGTGCTGCGTGTCGACCTCTTCGTCGACGATCAGGTGCCCGGTGGTGCCGATGCGCGCGTGTTTGATCCCAGCGGACTGCAAGCAGGCGCTGACCAACCACGTGCACGTCGTCTTGCCATTGGTGCCGGTGACACCGGCGATCTTGAGGTGGCTACCGGGCGCATCGAACATGGCCGACGCGAGGGCAGGCCAAGCTGCCGATGTATCGGGTAGGCGCACCGCAGGGCCCTGCAGATCGGGTCGAGCGTCGCCGCGGAGGATGACGACGCTCGCCCCGCGGCGCAGCGCATCATCGATGAAGGGGACGCCATCCGATTCGGGCGTCGTGACCGCAAGAAAAGCGGCCCCGGGCGAGACCTCGCGAGAATCGCTGACGAGATCGGTGACGACGAGTTCCGCATCGACCTCACAAAAGGTGGCCTGCGGGACGAGCCCACCGAGTAAGACTCGCAGCGACTTTGGCGAGATCACGCGGGCGCCCTAGTTCGAGCCGTGGAGCGAGACCAGTACTTGATCACGGCTCTCGATCGACCAATCCAGCGGCATGCCGCCGCCGTCGATCTCGCCGTGGCGAATGCGACGCGTGGTGAGGAGGAGCTCGTGGCCATCGCCGAGTCCAAGCTCAATGAGGTCGCTCCACGAGAGGATCGCAGCGCCGTCATCGGTGAGGGAGCACAGAATCGTCGCTCCCGTCATTCCAACTTCGCCGACCGAGACGATCTCAAGTAAGAGCGGTTCACCCCGCTCGGCACCGCGCGTGGGAATGCCTTGGGTTGACCAGCGCACACCCAGCCGATCCAAGTTCACCGCTTCCACGGCGGCAGCAGTCCCCGCCGCCGAGCCAGAATTCGATTCCAGCGAGGCGCCCGCGTGGCTGTTGTCCCCGACCGAGTTCGAAGGCGTGGCCGAAGTGGACGCACTGTCGCCGCTCACGCCGCCTTGGCCTTGGTCGGAGGACTGAGCGGAGGTCTCCTCGCCGTCGCTGGATCCCCCGACGCCGAGCGCTGAGCGCCGAGCGACCCGCAGGCGAGTGAACGCCAACGGTCCAGCCGCGAGAATCTCGGGCACGGGCGTTTGCTCAAGCACCAACTCAAAGGCGGGGATGTCATCGCCACTTCCGTCGAACTCGAAGCGGAGCCGACCTGCAGCATCTGGATCACCGAGCGCGTCGAGGCGGGCATCGTCTGTCAGGCGGTACTCCACGCCCGACACCCAGCGGACGAGATCGGGAACCAGGACCAAGGGAACCATCCACATTTCGCGGCCGACATGGACGCGCAGGTC
>CAZVEM010000347.1:0-5922 GCA_964626165.1 uncultured Nannocystaceae bacterium | reverse complement strand
GGAGGAGGCCGCCGGAGGAGGTGCGGGAGGTGATGCCGACGGTGGCGTTCCAGGCTTGCTCGGAGCGGTAGATGTTGGTCTGGGCGATGTCCCAGGGGCCGCCTTCCATGCGGCCAGGCAGGCTCGCGAGCACGAAGAGGCGGGCGGAATCGAAGGACAACACGTTCTCCACGGCGTGGCGCAGCGCGCCGCTGCGATTGAGTCCGCCGTTGGTGCGCGCTACGACGTAGTGACTGCCAAACAAGTAAAAGAACGTCTCGGCCTGCCGCGGTGAGGCGACGTTCTCAAGGTGCATCGCGCGATAGGAATCGCCGGATGCGACGTCGCCGGCCAGCGCCTCCAGGTGGTCGAGCACCAAGGAGCCATCGCCGTGCGCCCGCTCGATCATCTCATCGAGCAGATCGAGGAAGGGCGCGACAAACCAACCCTCCTCGTGATTCATGATCGCCTCGACGACTCCCTCACGCGTCTGTCGGGCGCGCTCCGGCGAGACAAAGATACGCGCGTCATGGATCCCGTCGGATTCCAACGCACCGATGGTCGCGACGGCTCGCTCGGTCAGACGCGCTTGCATGGCCTGGCTCGGCGCGTCGGCGCCCGCATCCACCCGCTCGGGCGCCTCATCGACCAACAGCTCGACATCGGCCGCGGGCGTCGCAAAACCACGGTCCGCATAGTCGTTGCGCGTCCCCGTCACCACCCCGAGCACGCGACCGTGATGATCAAGCACCGGCCCGCCGCTTTGCCCGGGGACCAGCGACACATCCAGCCCGAGGTACTCACGACCATCGAGTCCCGGCACGCGCATCGCAAGGTCCTGCACCGCGGCCGACTGCGCGACCAGGCGTCGCTTGAGCCGGATCTCCTCCATGCGTTCCAGCGTCGAATCCAACAGCGGCGCAGAGCTCTCCAGATCGGAATCGCGCTGGCCCTCGCGCATACCAAACACGACCACCTGCTCGCCCACTTGAGTCCGCGAGCGGCTGGCAAGTCCCCTCGGACGGCGAGGCCGGACGCCGCGCGCGCTCTCGCCTGGGTGCAGCCAGACGGTGATGACCGCCAAATCGTGCGCTCCATCGGCGTAGGTCACGGCCGCGTCCGTGAACGTCGGCGCCGAGGAGAGGCCGACGAAGCTCGCAGCATCGATCCTCGTCGCGTTCTCGATCACATGTCGGTTGGTGACGAGCTCGATGCGTCGTCGGTCGCGCTTCACGACAAAGGCCAGACCACGCCCGACATCGGTGTCGAGCACCGCGATGCTGCGCCCAGCCCTGCGCGCGGCGCCTCGCATCGACCGCGCGCGCTTGCGGCCACGCGCGCCTGTTTCCGTCGAAGACACCGCGGAAAGCTCTGTCGTGCCAAGCTCGTCCGCCCCGCCGCGCCCGTGCGCGCAGCCCCCGATCAGACCAAGCAACAAGAGCGCGCTGGCCCGACGACGGAATCGTCCCGCTCGCGTACGCCACCACTCTCGCGAGCACGTCCTGGCGGGATCCAACACTGCGGGCAGCCTAGCAGGCGGTCCCCGCTGCGGTGTCGCGGAGCGGCGCGGGCTGTGCTCGAATTCGTGTGGGCCGCAACGCGCCTCGCCGTCCCACCGCGCGCCGCGATGGAGCGAGCCACGCGCGCGGGCGAGCCACGCCCCAAACCCGTCACGTCCGCGTGCCCAACTCTTTCCAGCCCCGCACGCCCCAACCCATCGCGGCCGCATGCCGCCCCCCCCCACGAAACCTCCACACGCCCACCACGACAGCTCCAACTCGCAAGCCACGGAGGCGCGCACGCGCCGAGATGCGCGGTCCGAGCCCCGCGGCAAAGCTGCTATGTTCGGCCTCCCATGACCACGACCTTGCGCCCGCATGTGCTTGGACAACCCGCCACCTGCGCCGCAGCTGTGGCCCGCAGGATGACGCTGCCCTTCGGGGCAACCTTCGTGATGGTGACTGCGTTCGGGCTTAGCGCGTGCGGTGCCACCGAGCACGAGGCCAGTGGACCCCGCGCTCAAAAGGGCGCTGCGAGTGGCTCTCCGGCCACGCCAGCCGTGGGCGCGCCCGAGGGCGCGACAACCGAGAAGATCGCCGATCTCTCCAAGGGACCGCCCGCCGACGATGAGACCGTGATCGACCCGGTCACAGGCGAAAAGATCCCGCCGCTCACCGCGGAGGAGCTCAAGCTCATCGACACGCCGCCCGCCGAACTCAGCAAGGAGGATCGCGTCAAGCGGTCTCGCGCGCTCCGTAAGAAGGTGCTGCGCAATCCGAACTCAGAGACCGCAAAGTCGTTGCGCGACGCTTCGGCGGAGATCAAGGGCCAACTTGAAAAGCAGGCGCAGGGTGAGAGCGGCGGCGCGGACTCGACCACGCTGCGCCCCCAGGGCCAGTAGCGCAACGCAGGTGTTGACCTGCACGTCTCCCACGTGTCATGACAGATTCCGAGCACAATGACCTCCCGATCGTGGAGGGCTTTGAACTTCGTCGGCTCGGCGACAAGGTCCTGCGTCTCCGTATCGACGCACCGCAGCGTCGCAACGCGCTGAGCCTTCGCGGCCTTGAGCGGCTCGGCGAATGGTTCGCGTCGCTGCGCGGCGACGTGGTCCTCCTCGACGCGGCGCCCTGCGGAGATCCGCGGGTGTTTTCGGCCGGCGCTGACCTCCAAGAACTCACGCAGGCGCTGCGCGAGCACGAGCATGCGCCCGACCTTCCCTTGATCGCCGCGACGCAGGCGATGCGTGGTTCCCAGGCGCTCTTCGTCGCCTGCGTCGATGGCCTGGTCATCGGCGCTGCAGTGGAGCTTGTCTGCTCGTGCGACTTTGTCCTCATGTCGTCGCGCAGCTCGCTGCGGATCCCGGCGGCTCGCCTCGGCGTCGCCTATCACGTCGATGGCCTCGTGCGCCTTCGCACGGTGCTCGGCGAAAACCTTCTGCGTCAGCTCCTGCTCGCGGACCGTCCCGTCACCGCGCAGCGACTGCACGACCTCGGCGTCGCGACCGAGCTCGTCGACGAAGCCTCGCTGGAGGTCAGCGCGCTCGACTTCGCCCGTGACCTGGCCTCCATGTCGCGAGCATCGCAGCTCGCCCACCGTGCCTTCCTGCGTCGGCTCGCCGAGAGTGCTGTGGCCGACACACTGCGTCACGCCCACGAGGCTGAGCGCGACGAGCACTACGCGGCGCTCCGACGCCGTGCTCGAGCGCAGGGCGCCCCCTAGCGGGTTGTCGAAGCACCCCGAGGACTGCGTGGACTTGCAATCGCCATGCGCAACGAGGCGCGAGGACGGGCGTAACGGGCGGGCATGACCTTCGAGCAATCATGGGCTGCATGCTGCGTACGCGTCCATGCACCGTGTGGGGTTCTTCGACAGCCTGCTAGGTCACATACTCGCTGCTATGGCCAAAGATGCGGGCGTGCGTCGCGTCTTGTATCGTGCGCGCCATGAGTGACGGTGAGACGATCAAAGGCCGTATCGATGCCGCGTTCCGACAGGCGCGCCTCGACAAGAACGAGCGGGACAAGCAGATCATCGGCATGTTGCGCGCCAAGCTGCTCAACGAGCTCAAGTCGGGCAGCGGTGCGGTCGAGAACGATGAGCTGTGGCTCAAGACGCTCACGACCTACTCCAAAGAGCTACGCAAGACGATCGCCGCCTACGATGATGCCGGTGATCGTGGCAAGGAGGCGCTCGGCGACCTCCTCTACGAGCGTGACTTTGTCGACGCCTATCTGCCCCGGCGGCTTGATCTCGCGCAGACTGAAGCGCTCGCACGCGAGGTCGCGGCGGCCGCCGGGATCACGGACGCCAAGATGGCCGGCAAGCTCACCGGCCTCATCATGAAGTCGCACCGCGATAGCGTGGACCCGGACCTGCTCAAGCAAGCGGTGGCAAAGGCACTGTCGTGATCGCCTCGGCCCCACGCTCTCGCATGTTGATCAGCGGTCATTGGCTGCTGCTCGGCCTGCTTGCCACCTCCCCGCTCGCATTGACGGCCTGCAAGAAGGCGTCTGCCAGCGAGCACCCCGACGCCGGTGATTCAGGTGCCGGGGGCGACAAAGTGCAAGCCGTCGATCCGGCCGACGACGCTGGCCTCAATGCGCTCCTCGAAGGCGAAGGTCTGCTGGGTTGGATGCACGGCTCCGTCCCCGAGATGGGACTCTTCGTCTTCACCTATCGCCACCCCGACGACTTCTTCCGCTACGCAGATTTTCCCTGCATCCCAGCCACACCCGAGGTCGCCAAGGATCTGGCGGCGCGCTCGCGTCACGACAAGGTGCGGATGTTCGGCAAGATCGAACTCAAGGGACCACAGCGCCACATCGTTGTGCAGCGTGTCGAGCTCAGCAAGGCCTGGGAGCCCACCGTCACTGCCCCACCCTACGAGCACGACAGCACGCTCCCCCCGCAGCTCCTCTCGGGCACGACCCTCGTCGGGCGCGTGCACGCGATGGATGCCAACGGTCGCGTGTTGGTCGTCGAGCTTGGCGACCTCGTGGTGCCGATCCTGGTGGATTCGCCCGAACTCGCCAAGGACCTCTTTCGCAACTACAAGATCCGACTTCACTACACGGTCGCGACTTCGCCGAACCGCCCCGCACATCTGCGTCTCGATACCAGCCACGCAACTCCGATCGAGGTCATCGACCGCATCGTTGCAGGCCACGGCCAACCAATCGAGCTTGAGGGCGAACTCGTGCTCTTCCCCAAAAGCCCCCAGCTCACGCTCGATATCTGGGCGCTTCGCATCGTCGACGCCGATCGTGTCGAGCGCGAGTACACCTTGGTCAACTTCGAGGACGCCAAGGAGTTCGAGGCGATCCGCGCCAAACTGGCGCAGGGCTGGGCAGCGTCGAACGCCACGCCGATCAGCGTGCGCAACAAGCTGCTCAAGCCAGGGGTGCGCGTCCACGCCAAGGGTATCCTCAACGTGATTTCGCCCAGTCAGGCCAATCCGCAGATCCTCCTCGACTCCGCCAACTCCGTCGATGTGATGACGAAGTAGGCTGCCGGGGCCGCTTCTCTCGCAGGCTGTACATGAAACCCACGCGGGGCATGACCGCGCACACGCCCTGCGGTCCTTCCTTGCTCGTCGGTCAGGTACGACCGCCACGCTCACTCCCCGCGGCTCGGTCCGCATGGCGACTCCACGTTCACGCACTCCGCAGCGGCGCTCGAACAATCTGCTAGTCCGGCGGATACGGGAGCGGCACCTGCTGACCGTTGGTGTTCGCCGTCAAGACGACGACGTCCTCCCAGGGACCGGTGGTCGGACGAAAGCGCAGCTGGTTGCAACGCGCGTAGCCGCAGCCCGGCGACTCTTGCGTCGGAATCGAAAAGCCAACCAGGCCGTCGGCATCGCTGATCGAGATCGGGGTGGTCTCCACGTCGCAATAAACCTCGACGGCCTCGATCACTTCGCCCGTCTGCCCATCGACGACGGTCGCGCTGTAGTCGAGCACGATGTCGACCGGACATCCACATAGCGACACGCAGGTATCGTCGGTGCTGCCGCCGTCGGCATCCGCGGAGTCGTCAACTTGCTCGGGCCCGCAGGCCATGAGCAGCGCTGCGGCCAATGCCATGGCAGAGAGGCCCGGCGTCGCAAAGACCGGTCGCCCAAAGATTCGATCGACATACACCACGCCTTGAGCGTAGCAGGAGGCCGCCTGACGTGGCGGCGAATCGAGGGTCGTGGCATCGTGGGCCGATGTCGCCCATCGCCAGATCCGGGCCAGAGCCGTCGGCGGACCGATCGGGGCACCTTCCGGCCCACGCCAAGACGGCCCTGGTCACGCTTGCCGTGCTGAGCGTGCTTGGCTGCGGCGCGCCGGGTGCGAAGCGTAGCGAGGCGAAAGCGCAGACCAGTGCGTCAACGCGGGACGACACCGGCGGCGAGCAAGGCGAGGATTCAGGTGCTTCCCCCAGTCGCGCGGTCGA
>CAZVEM010000346.1:0-5999 GCA_964626165.1 uncultured Nannocystaceae bacterium | reverse complement strand
GACCGGACCGCTCACGACGGGTCCCTAGTGGCTGTCCCGCACGCGGTGATGCGAGATATCGCGACGCCGTCAAAGCAGGATTCGAAGCATGTGGCAGGATCCCGAGCACTGGTTGTGGCGCTTGCGAAGCGACGAGTGGCTGGCCGCTGCACAGGTCGAGCTCGCACAGGCGCGCGGCTCGTTTGATGACCGCCGGCGCTGTCTGGTGCATCTTCGACGTAGCGCCGGGATGGCCATCAATGGCTTCCTCGTCGCCTGCAGAGACCAAGGAGCGGCCGCCGACCAGTGCGAGTCCAGCCTGGGGCGCAGCTATGTTGAGCATCTCGCGGCGCTGCGCGACCCGAGCCAGATCCGCCCGCTGCACGAGAGCCTAAGGATGTCCAGTGCGCCGCAAGCCATTCGAGACAAGCTGCTCGCCTGGCCCGAAGCTGCGACGCGCGAGGCGACCGACAAGCTCCTCGCGATCCCCACGGTCGCCAATGCAGCTCGACTCGTTCAGCTCGGGCGACACCGACACGCGGAGCTCGAAGATGCGGTGGCCCTGTGCGGACGCGTGCTCGACTCGATCGAGCAGCTCATCACCGCCGTCAATGCCGAATAAGGCGAAATGCCCACGTCTCGATAGCGAGCGCTCCCCCGATGCGTCACTGCGCGGCGAATCACAGCGCGACGGCTCGCTGCGCGACGGTTGAGTGCCCGAGGAATCAGTGCGCGACGGATGATTGCCCGAAGAATCAGTGCGCGACGGATGATTGCCCCAGGAATCACTGCGCGACGATGCAAAGGCCCAGATCTTCGAGCCCCGGCAAGGGCATGTCGGAGTATCCCACGCAGCTTGCTGCGCCCGCACAATCGTCCACCCCGCTGAGGTCGCACAGCGGCGTGCAGCAGAAGGTCGTACCGCATTCCGGAACGACGCTACCGAGCGCGCAGGCATGACCAGCGGCGCAGCCCCGTCCGGTGAGTCCGTCGCATTCGTCCTTGGGACCACCGACATCAATTGCGCCGGTGTGGCGGCAGACCCAGTCGCTGCCCTCTGGGCGGCAGACCAAGTTTGCCCCCTCGCAGTCCGAGCTCAGCGGATCGCAGGGCGCCGCGCAGACGGCCGCGAAGATCACCAGATCGGTGACGCATTCACCGTCACCGCAGTCGTCATCGTCGCTGCATAGCGGCAGGCAGAGCCCGGTGACGCCCTGATCGATCGCGGGAGCGCACGCTGTACCGTCCGGACATCCGTCCTGGCCATCGTCTGGCGAAGGGGTGCAGGGCGCGAGCGGGATGAGTTCGGCGTCATCCTCGACGCAGCTGTATTTATTCTGCGCCCCACCGTTGGACAGCGCGGCGCATTTGAAACCCGCGCCGCACTCCCCTATCTGGCCCGGGGTGCATTCGAAGACCGGCTCGGGGCCTCCGTCGTCGCCTCCGGTGGTCGTGTCACCATCCGCATCTCCTGCGTCCGAGGCGTCGTTGCTCGACTGGTCGTCACCGTCGGTGAAATAGGTCTCACCGCCCGGCGCCCCTTGGCAGGCGAGGCCGAGCATGACCGCCAGCGAGAGCACGCCGAGGAGTGGCGAAAACCGGCTTCCTCGCCCACGCAACCAGGGCACGGGGCGTTGGCCACACGTCGCCAGATCGCTTCGCATACGCACCTGCCTACGCTAGCAGCCCAACTGGCAGCTCGCACGAAGAACATGGCTTCATTCGAGCCTGCGGGGTCCTGACGCCCACGGCTTGGCGGTCGCCCGCCGCGCGGAGCGGGCCTTTTCAACCGCCCGAGAGCCGCTCGCACGTGGTGCGTGTCTCCGCGCTGATCGGGACCAACTGCGCGCTGCCATCATCCTCGACGGCCATCACGACGCCTTCGCCCCAGAGCGGATCGGGCGACTCGTCGCGGCTCGCACTCTGCGAGCGCTCAAGCAACAGCGCCAGCCGCCGACCCTTGCTCGTGGTCAAACCCGCGAGCGCGCCGGTGTGCGAGTCGCCGCCAGCCTGAGCGTCGCAAGCATAGGCACGATAGATAAACGGCGGCGCGACCAGTGTTCCATCCAGCTCGATTGCGTTGTCGGGCCACAGTCGCACGCGCCGGGTCTGCCTCCACGGGGTCGCAGTTGTGTCGCGCGTCGATGGACTCGCCTCGATCGCGGCCGCGTCGATCAGCAGGGCCGCGGGAGCGACCGACTCCTCCGTGTCCGCGGTGCCAACCTCGGTCACTGCCTCGGGCGACAACCAGATGAGTGGACCCAAGCTTGGGTCGAATGCGGCGTGTAGTACTTGATGCGCGCTCACACCGTCCGCGACCTCCCAGCGCGCCAGCGTCTCCTCGCCCCGCGTCAACTCCCACCGGCGGCGCGAAGAGCCAGGACCGGGCCGTGAGCGATCGACCGCTGCAGCGGATGGCAAGGATTCGGCGGCGCCGCGATCGAGCCAATAGCCGTCGCAACCCGCCATGGAAACGCGAGCGATGGCCTCTGCGGGCGCCACTCCGCAGTCGAGATCATCTTCTGCCTCGCCGGTCACATCGCGCGCCGCGGAATCTTGACCCCGACCATCGCCCGAGGGGTCATCGACTCGATCACCGTGCGCTGGATCGAGTCCATGACAGCCTGAGACTCCCAGCAAGACCGCCAGGAAGGTCGCCCAGGCCACGTTCGCCAGACCGATCGGCGACTGCGGGATCGGCTCACCCACGCACGCGCCCCTACCCACAAACACGCCCACGAAGTGCAGCCGCGCGCCCCAACGACCTCGCGGCCCCGGGCTTTGCGAGCACGCGGGACCGCGATGGAACTGCGACGACAATCGCGACCTCAGTTCGAGGCGGCGACGTTGAGCTGAACGGCGCCGCCTTGATTGGTCTCTGCAAGGTTGGTTGAGCCGGAGATCGACTGCACGCTCCAAACCTCCACGTCATTGGTGCCGTCGAAGGTGAATCCACGCAGGACGCGATTGATGTCGACGGAGACCGCCGCCGGTCCGCATGCTTCGACAACGTCCTCGGTTGGCAGCGGGCCGACGCGCAGGCGCTGGTTCTCGAGCGCGTCGTCGTTGATCTGGAAGCTGACGGTGAGGAAGAACTGACCGGTATCGGGATTGTTCTCGTCGATGCCTTGCGTAAAGCCGAGCACCTCGCAGTCCGCAACGTCACCGAACTCACCGCGGTCGCAAAGACGGTCCTTCCACTCTTGGTTGAAGAGCTTGTCGCCTTTCACTCCAGTGATCTGATAGGCGGTGCCGTCGGTCAGATAGAAATTCTTGATGCACTCGCCGTACTCGACTCGAGCGTCAACGCGGGTGGTCCCGATGAAAGGATCCTCACTCTGGCCCTGACCGCGCAGCATCTGAAGCGGGACTGTGCCGAAGTTCTCCGGCTCCTCTTCCTTGCAGGCGAGTGCAGGAAGGAGGGCGAGCATGGCAAGAACACGAAGCTTGTTCATCGTCGCGGAGTCTCGCAGGCGCCCGCTCCGCGAGCAAGCAAAAGCAAGTGCAGGGTCACGAAATTGCCCAAGTGCGGATCGACGTCGACGTCGGTGTTCCCTGCGGGTGTGAGGTGACGATCCGACTGACCGGCCGGACGCTCAATTTGCGCCTAGGATGCCGCTGTGACGGCCATCACCGGCACTTTCGGGTCTCCGTGGTAGCTTGCCTCTCGCGCACGTTGCGCAAAAAGTCCCAATGCTCGCCGCCACCGTGCCCCCCCACGACGACGTGCCCGAGTTGTGCACCGCCAACCGAGTCGCCTCTGCGGTCTCTCGGCTTGAATCCTTGGTGCGCGGCGAGTGGGACCTGCAACGCGAGCAGGCCTTCGCGGGCGAGGCGAGACCAGCCTTCGTCGCTGCCGCAGAGCCGTCCCCTGCGCACGAGCGGGCGTCGACAGCTGAGGTACGCAGCACCAGCGCTGCCTGCGAGCCGCTGCCGCTTCTGGATGAAGCGAGCATCGCGGCCACCTGCGACGTCTTGCTGGCCGACGGCCTGTTCCACGACCTCAGCGAACGCGAGCGAGTCGCTCTCCTCGCCGGCCTCAAGAGCGCGCAGGATCGATCGACCGGCGCGTGGTGTGATCGAGATGGCATCCCTGACCTGTCAACGACCGCGATGGCATGGTGGGCGCTTGCACAGCACGGTGAAGCGCAAGACAGCGAGCTCATGAGTCGGGCCTTGCGTGCGGTCCACGAGTTGGGCGGCGCGCAGCGGGCTGCGTTCCCCGTACGCCTCTGGCTTGCGATGGCGGGCACGGTGCCGTGGAGCTGGCTGCCCGCAGTGCCTTCGGAGCTATGGCTGCTGCCGGCGTCATCCGCTCTCTCGCCAATGCGGATCGCTCCTTGGTCGCGTGCGCTGCTCGTCGCTTACCACACGCTGTTTCGATCGCGTGCGCATCTGCACCTGGTCGATGCCAGCCCGCTCCTGCTGCGATCGACGGGCCAGCAGGTGATCCCACCGCGACTGACGCGTGCCGGACTCGCCGGTGATCTACTGCAGGTGTTTGATCGAGCGATCAAGATCTCGCGCAAGGTTGAACGCCCGACATTGGCCAAGCTGGCGAATCAGCGCGTCCGTGAGCTGCTCGAGAGTTCACAGCAAGCAACAGGCGGCTGGTTCAGCGCGCGCGTGACGGTCTTCTCCCTGCTCGCACTTCGGGCGAGTGGAGCCCGACACGATGAGCTCGCCCTGCAACGCGGCCTGACCTATCTGCGCCGCGGCCGAGGTCTCACGGCGTCCGGGGAATACTTGCAAGCCGAACTGAGCGCACCGGTGCAAGCGTTGGCGCCACTGGCTGCCGTAGGTGGCAAGTCCGGTCTTGAGCTGTTGCTCCGCGCCGAAATCAAGGTTCCCGGTCCGTGGCAGCGCCGCGCGAATACGGCGCCGGCGGGCTGGTCCCACGATCTTGGCGCCTCTTCGCACGTCGACACCTGGTCGACGTGCGCGGTGATCGAAGCGCTACGTGAAGACGGGGATCACCGCAACGATGCGGCCCGATGGCCGGCGATGCGTCGCGCCGCGGAGTTGTTGCTGTCGATGCAGGAGTCCGACGGCAGCTTTGCGCGCTTCGAACGCGGCGAGCGAGACGTCCCCTTGGCCTGGTTGCCGTGGCGAGACGCGGACCAACTCGCCAGCGCAGCGGGAGAACCTGCCGTGCTCATCAGCGCGCGGGTCCTGGCGGTGCTGGGCGACCTGGGGTGGCGCGACGAGGACGATCGCATTCGTCGTGGTCTCCAATTCCTCGACAACGCGCTGCGTCAGGACGGCCGAGCAATGCACACGGCCACGCTCGCCGCGATTCTCAAGGCTGCCGCGATCCATGGTGCGGGCGCGCATCCAGGGTTGCTCGAGCGGGCCGAGGACGTCTTGCGCAAACGTCAAGGCGAAGACGGCAGCTTCGCGCGCGACATCGCAGCCACCTCGCTTGCGCTGCAAGCCCTCGCGCGCACCGGTCCGACCTGCGTGCAAGCCGAACGTTCGGCTCGCTGGTTGGTTGGTCAGCTCGATCGCATGACCGATGCGCAGGTTCTCCTCGTGCCAGGTGCGCTCCGTCCGAGCGTCGGCGCCGCGACGCTCGGGACCGAACCGCGTGGGGGCCACCGCCTCGCCTACTTGGCATTGCGCGAATATTGCCAAGCGACGACTCGCTGACAGACTCGTGGCCGCCCGCAACACAACGCAGCTCTCGACCATGATGCCGTCCACATCGACCCTCAGCTCCTCCTCAGTCGCGTCGCGAGGCCCGCTGCGCGAGCACTACGACGTGGTGATCGTGGGCGCGAGCATTGCTGGTTGCGCCGCGGCCAAGGCCATGGCGATGGCGGATCCCGAGCGTGCTCGGTCGATCCTCGTCTTCGATCTTCACCGAGGATGTAGTCCACGCTTCTCGGGTGAGCTGATCCACCCTCGTGGCGCCGCGGTCCTCAAGCAGCTGGGTTTTCTTGAGCCGCTGCTGGCACGTGGAGCCGCCCAAGTCGACGGCTTTGTCGTGTACGAGCGTGCCGACACGCTCGCGTCTGATC